>CAZQHE010000082.1:902-18680 GCA_964593155.1 uncultured bacterium | reverse complement strand
ATGAAGAACAGGATGATCGCGCCCTGGAAGATGTTCATGCCGATGAGCTTCTTCACCAGGTTGTGCTTGAAGACCATTCCCCACAACCCGATCAGGATCAGGATCGTGGTGGCCACGTAGGGCCAACGATCGACGAACAGGGCCTGGAGTTCGCTCATCGAGGGGCCTCCTCTTCCGTCCGGACCGGCCGGTCCGCCTGCGATTCGGGGCGAGGGCCGAGCGCCAGCTCGTCGAAGATCGACACCAGCGCACCCATGACCGCGAAGGCGATTCCTATTTCCACGAGCAGGATCCCGGTGTTGTGCAGCCAGTCCGGCTCCAGACCGAAGGGGAGCATGTCGTACTCGAGGAAGTTGCCCCCGAGGGGCATGCCGCCCAGGCCGGTGATCAGGAAGATCAGGATCCCGGCCACCGCGAAGGGTATGGCCAGCCAGCGCCGGAAACCGGGTTGCGAGCGCTGCTGGCCCAGCACCACGCGCTGGAGCAGCACACTGGCGGCGAGAAGGGCCCCGCCCTGGAAACCGCCGCCCGGGCTGTAGTGCCCGTGGAAGACCACGTAGAAGGCGAAGATCTGGATCACGGGGACCATGATCCGGACCACGACGTCCATGATGACGCTCGGGTGACGCGAGATCACGACGCGTCCTTCCGCTGCCGGCTGCCCTTCAGCAGCAGGTAGCATGCGAGAGCTGCGGCGAAGACCACGATCCCCTCGCCCAGGGTGTCGAAGGAGCGGTAGTCGCCGATCATCACCGTGACGATGTTCGGGGTGTGGGCGTCCGGGTAGGCGCGTTCGATGAAGTAGTCACTCACGTGTTCCGCAGCCGGAGCGTGTGGATCGCCGAAGGCCGGCAGTCCGAGACCCGCGTAGAGCATGGTCGCGCCCAGGATCACCAGCACGGCTGCGGCAATGCCTCGCATGCGGATCCTCCTCAGTCGCGGGACTTGCGTTGGGTGTTGAAGATCGCCACCACGAACAGAACCCCGGTCACGCCGGCGCCGAGCACGGCTTCGTTGAAGCCAACGTCGACCGCCCCGAGGGACACGTACAGGAGCGCGGCCAGGAAGCTGAACAGGCTGAGCACCACGGCGGCGGCCAGCAGGTCCTTGACCCGCAGCGCCACCACGGCGGCCACCACCGCGAGGGCGAAGAAGAAGGCGATCAGTGCTTCGCTCATCCGTTCTCCCGATCCCGGCGCAACCACGGCGTTTCGCGGTTCAGGACCGCCGCCCGGCCCAGTGCGTGGGCGGCGGCCGGGTTCGCGACGGCCACGAGCACCACGATCAGCAGCAGCTTCGCCGTGTTCAGGTCCACGCCGTCGTAGAAGGCCAGGCCGGTCATGACCAGCATCAGGCCGAGCGTGTCGGGCTTGCCCGAGGCGTGCGAGCGGGTGAAGAAGTCCGGCAGACGGTTCACGCCGATGCTGCCCACCAGAACCGTTCCCGTTCCCACCGCGATCAGGGCGTAGGACAGCCACTCGAGCATCAGCGACCTCCCGTGCCGGCGCGCTCCAGGTACTTCGCCACCACCAGCGCGCCCATGAAGTTCAGCATGGCGTAGGCGATCGCGATGTCCACGAACATGTCGATGCGCCCGTACAGGAACCCGGCCAGGCAGATCAGGATGACGGTCTTGGTCCCGGCGACGGTGACGCCGACCATGCGGTCGTAGACCGTGGGGCCGCGCAGCACGCGATACAGGGGCAGGATCAGCGCGAATCCGATGATGATCGCGATCACGCTCAGGAAGACCACCGTTCGACCTCCTCTCGGACGGCGTCCGGGTCGTCCACGACCGTTGCCTCGATGTCGTCGGGTAGGTTCTCGCCGAACAGTGCGGCCACCTTGCGCGGCATGGTCCCGTCGAGCAGGCCCCCGGCCAGGTTCTCGTGGATGGTGTGCACGAGGAACCGGTCTTCGCGGACGTGCAGGGTGAAGGTTCCCGGCGTGAGCGTGATCGAGTTGCCCAGGACCGTCTTGGCCAGCGAGCTCTTCATGCCCGTGCGGAAGTGGATCAGGGCGGGCTTCACCGGCGGCCCCGGGCGCAGGATCAGGATGGTGACCTGCACGTTGGCGACGATGATCTGGGCGATCAACCAGACGGTGTAGGTGACCACCCGCAGCCAGTGGAGGCGGCCGATGTACTCGTTCTCGACGGGCTCCCGGTGTGCGATCACCAGGTTGCGCGACAGCAGGACCACCAGGATGATCGACAGCACGCCGTAGGCGAGGTGGACGACGTCGGTCTTGCCCGAGAAGACCAGCCAGAGGACGGCCAGGACGACGACCAGGAGCACCGTGTGGCGCGCGGCGCCGCGGGGTCGGGTGGCGGGTGGTTGCATCGGGTCGGGAGGTCCTGCGGTCGGCTGGAAGGTCCACGGGCGCGGCCGCACCCGGCACAATCGGCCGCAGTGTAGTGTTCCCACCGGGCGCCCACAAGATCTAGGTCCGTGAGCGGGCGCCGGTCATCACGAACTCGATCCGGCCGCACGCACGACGGGCCGACCCGTTCGGGCCGGCCCGCGTGATCCGCCTCACGGCAGGGACGAGCGGGGCTACTCGGTGTCGAGCTCCTCGAGCAGCACCCCGACCGCCTCGGCGATCTGCGGGTCCTCGCCGGAGGCGTGCTGCTCGGGCGTGATCGCCACGCGGTGGTCGGGCTCGAGCTGCTGGTTCTCGAGGTAGTTCGTCGTGCCCAGCTCCACGATCCCCACCTGGGGGATCCCGAACACCAGGTCACCGGTGTGCAGGCGCTCCCACCAGACGGCCGTCGCCGTGCCCGCCACGGGCATGCCGACGGTGGGTCCGATGTCGAGGTGGTCGTAGACCCACGGGAAGAAGTGGGCGTCTGAGTAGTTGGCCTCGTTCATCACCACCGCGCTCGGCTTCCACCAGCGCTTGCCCGGCTCGCCGTGGAATCGCTGGCCGGGCACGGCCTGGTTGCGGGGCATGAAGTCCACGTAGGCCTCGCCCCCGAGCAGCACCACCAGATCGTCGTGCAGCCAGCCGCCGCCGTTGAAGCGCGTGTCGACCACGATCGCTTCCTTGTCGAAGTTGCGCCCCATGACCTCGGCGTAGGCCACGCGGAAGCTGCGATCGTTCATGCCCTGCACGTGGACGTAGCCGATCCGGCCGTCGCTCAGCTCCTCGACCTGCGCGCGGCGCTGTTGCACCCAGCGGTCGTAGCGCATCCGGGACTCCGCACCGCGGCCGATCGGCTCGACGACGCGCTCGAAGTCGTCGCCGCTCGGAGGATCGAAGCGCAGCCGCACGCGCTCCCCCGCCTTGTTGTTCAGCAGGCGGTGGAAGTTGACCTCGTCGGTCAACTCGACCCCGTCGACCGCGGTGATCACCATGCCGGCCTCGATGCCCAGCTCGGCCTCGGCCAGCGGTCCGCGGGGGAGGATCTCGGCGATCCGCATGCCGTCGCCGTCGTACTCCCGATCGTAGTAGACGCCCAGGCTCGCCGTACGCTCCGGATCGTCGGGGCCGCCGAAGTAGCGTCCGCCGGTGTGGCTGGCGTTCAGTTCGCCGAGGATCTCGCTCAGCACCTCGGCGAAGTCGCGGTTGTGCCGGATGCCGGCCAGCTTCGGCTCGTACTGCTCGCGGTAGAACTCCCAGTCCACGCCGTGCAGGTCGGGGTCGTAGAACTTCTGCTGCACCTGCCGCCACACGTGCTCGAACAGGTAGGCGCGCTCGGCATCGGGACGGACGTTCATCTCGGGGTCGAAGGACACCATGTCCTTCTCGCCAGCGCTCGTGCCCTCGTCGCCGGTCTTCAGGCCGATCTTCTGGATCTTGCCGTCGGCCAGGACGAACACGGCCTTGCCGTCGGGCGTCATCTGCATCGAGGCGCGGTCGGCGCCGAGCTTGACCTCGAGCTTCGTGGACTCCTCGACGAAGTCGTGGATCCACAGGTCGTGGCCGTCCTCGAACTCGGCCAGGTAGACCAGGGCGCGGCCGTCGGGGGTCATGGCGAAGCCGCCGAGATCGCTGGAGTGGATGGTCAGGCGGACGGTACGGTCCTCGATCCCGCCCCAGTCGATCTCGACCGGCTCGGTCTCCTTCTCCTCGTCGTCGTCCGACGCGGCCTCGGAGTCGTCGTCGCCGTTCTCCTCCGGTTTCTCCGGCTTCCGGCCCTCGGCGAGCTGACGCTCCTCCTTGGTCATGGTGAAGCGGTCGTAGGTCTCCTGGTCGAGGAAGGCACCCACGACGTCGGTCTCGCCGCCCCAGCTGCCGTGGTTCTTCTCGCCGTAGCGGTCGGTGGCCCAGATCACCAGGCCGCCGTCCATGGCGAAGTGCGGGGTCCAGTTCGCGTAGCCGCTGTTGGTGATGTCGATCGGATCCTGGCTGCCGTCGGCCTTCACCAGGCCCACGGCGTCGGCGTAGTAGCGGCCGCGGCTGAGGAACTGCACGGCCAGCCACTCGCCGTCGGGGGACCACTCGAACCACTGGTCACCGTCGCTGTAGCTGTAGGCGTAGCGACCCGGCATGACGGTGCGGCTGCGGCGGGACTCGAGGTCGTGGACCTTCAGCACCGTGCGCTCGGCCAGGTAGGCGATCTCGGTGCCGTCGGGCGAGAATCGGGGCTGGAACTCTTCTTCGTCGGTGGCGACCACGGCCTCCTCCTCGAGCGCGGTCGCGGCGTAGAACCACTCCTCGTCCTGATCGGCGAGGGTGGTGGTGTAGACGTTCCAGCTCCCGTCGCGCTCGCCGGCGTACAGAAGGACGCGGCCGTCGGGCGAGAAGCTCACGCTGCGTTCCTGCTCGGGCGTGTCGGTGATGCGCTTGGTGCGCGAGAAGTCGACCGAGGTCACGAACACCTCGCCGCGCGAGACGAAGGCCACCTCCTGGCCGTCGGGCGACACCGCGAACTCGGTCACGCCGCGGCGCATCTGTTCCATGGTCACCGGCGGCTGCTGGCGGTCGACGCGGATCGTCACCTCGAGGCGCCGCGGGTCCTCGCCCGGCTCCATGGTGTACAGATCGCCGTGGAAGGAGAAGGCCATCGTGCCGTCGCGGGCCACGCTCAGGTGGCGCACCGGATGGTGCTCGAAGAAGGTCAGCTGCTCGGGATCGGCCGCCGGGTCGGGGGCCTGGCGGAAGACGTTCATGTCGCCGTTGCGCTGGCTCAGGTAGACGAAGGCGTCCTCGCCGGGCACCCACCACGGATCGAGGTCCTCGCCGCCGAAGGTGGTGAGCCGCGTGTGCTCGCCCGACTGGAGGTCGACCAGCCACAGATCGCGCGTGACCGACGACACGTGGTGCTTGCGCAGCGAGTGCTCGTAGCCCTTGCGGTCCTGGTAGAGCAGGCGATCGCCGCTCTCGTCGGGCCGGGCGTGTTCGGCCGGGATGGTCAGCACCTGCCGCGGCGTGCCGCCATCGACGTCCACGGCGTAGAGCTCGCCCATGCGCCCGCTCGGGTACATGGAACTCCCAGGAGCATCGATGCGCGAGGCGTAGAAGTAGACCGCCGCGCCGTCGGTGTCGAAGGCGCTCGGCAGGTCGTCGGACGAGTGGAAGGTCAGGCGCGTCGCCTCGCCGCCGGCCGCGGGCATGACGAAGACGTCGCGGCTGCCGTGCCGGTCGCTCGCGAAGGCGATCCACTCGCCGTCGGGCGACCACACGGGTGCGCCGTCCCAGGCGTCGTCGAGCGTGAGCGGCGTGGCGAGACCGCCGTCGGCGTCCACGCGGTAGAGGTCGCCGCCGTGGGTGAACACGATCGTGGAGGCGTCGGGCGAGAGCGCCGGCGCGCGGAACCAGTTCGGGGTGATGTCGGCGGCGGTGGCCGGCATGGCGAGGAGCAGGAGCGCGAGGATCGCTCGGGGGCACAGGGACGTCATGTCTTCTCCGGAGGCGATGGGTGCGGGCGAGAGCGAACGCCGGAATCTACCCGGGCCCGGGACCCTACGGCCAGCCTCGTTCACGGGTTCCGGTCGTGTATCGATTCACGGAATCGGACTGGCCCGAGACGCTTGCGGGAATTCGGTTCCAGCGGCTACTCTTTCCGACAAGCGCCGGCAAGAGTCCTCCCGATCGCATCCCGCCCTGCCTCCCGGCCCGGACCGATCTCCTGCCAGCCACCGTCTTCGGCGCGATCCGTCGCGCCCGCGTTTCTCCCTCACCGGAGGGGGAACGGGGTTTCCGCGACCGCGGAATCCTCGTCGTCGCGCCGCTCGTGGTTTCCCGGATGGGCCGGCCCACGGGGGGCGATCTGTCGGAGGCGATCGCGTCTCCGTTGGAGAGAGCAAAAGTGAAGAAGTTGTACGTGGGGAACCTTCCCTTCCGAGCCACCGATGACGAAGTCCAGCAGCTGTTCGGCCAGCACGGCGAGGTCCACTCGGTCGCGCTGATCAACGACCGTGAGACCGGTCGTCCTCGTGGGTTCGGCTTCGTCGAGATGGACGACGAAGGCGCCACCAAGGCCATGCAGGCGCTCGACGGCTACGAGATGATGGGCCGTGCGTTGCGTGTGAACGAGGCCCAGGAGCGCCGGGGTGGTCCGCGTGGCGGCGGTGGTGGCGGCGGCGGCCGTTACTAGGTTTCCCTTCTCGTCGGTTCCGATCTCCCCGCGCGTCCGCTCCTGACGGCTCGTCCCCTCCCCGGGGGCACGTCCAGAACAGGTCCCGCTGGTTTCGTCGAGGCCCCGTTCCGCCGCCGGAGCGGGGCCTCTCGACGTCAGTCGCGGGCGTGCATGCCGGGGGCGCGTTCGTGCGCGATCCGCCCCGAGGCCAACCCCGCTCCGAGGATCACCGCGGCGGGCACCCAGAACGCCGCCGCGCCCATCCGGTCGTACAGGACGCCACCGAGAAGGAGACCCACGATCGCCGCGGCGCTCCCCGCGCCGGCGCCGTGCCCCTGGATCGCGCCGCGGAAGCGCGGTCCTCCCACCGTGGACAGCAGCGCCAGGTACGAAGGCCACATCAGGCCGTTGCCCAGCGCGAAGAGCACGGCGCAGGTCCACGTGAGGGCTTCGGTCCCGGCGGTCAGGCAGACGAAGGCCGCCGCCAGGACGACGTTGCCCCCGGCCACGAGCACCGCGGCCGGAACGCGCGGCGCGATGCGTGCCAGCAACGGACCCTGCACCAGGGCCATGAGCGCGCTGAGCGTGGCGAAGAACACGCCCAACCGCGCCGGACTCCATGCGAGCGCCTCGGCGGCGTGCACCGGCATGGCCGTGTAGAACACGTTGAAGGCCAGGAAGATCACGAAGTACAGCGGCAGCAGGAGGTGGGCGCCGGGCAGTCGCAACGCGGCCCGCAGACCCAGCGTCGACTCGGGGGCCGGCTCGTTCGAGTGATCGCGGGTCTCGGGCAGGCGGGCCACGATCAGGGCCAGTCCCACGGCCGCCACCGCGATCGTCGCCATCACCGGGAGCTTCGCACCCAGCGCCGTGCCGCCGAGCAGGCCGGCCATGGCCGGGCCGAGCACGAAGCCCAGGTTCCCGGCCATGCCGATCCGCCCGAAGTTGCGCGCGCGGGTCAGGTCGTCGCTCACGTCGGCGACCACGGCGTTGGCCACCGCGATGTTCGCGCCGGTGAAGCCGTCGAGGGCGCGGGCCACGAACAGTCCGATCAACGGCACCGTCAGCAGACCGATCGGTGTCCGGCCGAGCTCCAACGCGGGTAGCGTCGTCGCGACCAGGAAGAGTGTCCACGACAGCAGCGTGCCCGCCTGGGTGATCATGAGCACCGGCCGGCGCCCGGCCCGGTCCGACCAGCGTCCGAGCAGTGGTGCTCCGATCATCTGCGCCGCCGGGTAGATCGCGCCCAGCACACCGTAGGCGAGCGCGTTGCCCCCCAGGTCGCGGACCACGAACACCAGGAAGGGAAGCACCAGGCTCACGCCCAGGTGGCCGAGGAAGTTGACCACCAGCACCGGCGGCAGCGCGCGCGCAGCCACGGTCAGTACGGGCGCGGTGGCTTCGAGCGGTCGCGCAGGCTGATCGCGAACAGGCCGCCGGCCACCGCCAGGATGGCGAGCAGCATGGTGGCTTCGGACGCCGCCGCCTCCGGGTAGAGCAACGCCGCGGTCAGGATCCCGATGATCGCCCCACCGAAGTGCGCGTCGTGGCCGATTCCGCCCGCGCCCCGGCGCATGCCGATCCACGTGACGAGCAGGAAGGCGAAGGCGTACACGTTCGCCGGGATCGCGATCGGGATCGGGAAGATCATCACGCTGCCGCCGGGCAGCAGCATGACCGACGCGAAGATCACCCCGCACACCCCGCCCGAAGCGCCGAGCGCGCGGTAGGGCTCGTGGCGGTGCAGGAACAGGGCGAGCGCGCTGCCACCGACGATGCCGGCCAGGTGCGGTGCGAGCACGGCCTGCGGACCGTGCACCTGCTCGAGGATCGACCCGAAGCTCCACAGGCTGAACATGTTGAACAGCAGGTGCGCCATGTCGGCGTGGATCCAGCCGCTGGTGAGCACGCGGTAACCCTCGTTGCGCTTCAGCACCGCACCGGTGTCGAGCATGAGCGCCTCGAGCCAGCCGGGACGCTTCCACGCCAGCCACGAAACGAGGATCGTCGAGGCCAGGACGAAGGTGGTGAAGGGATAGTCGGCCACGTCGGCTTCCCGTGGGTCAGGGGGCGAGGTGCAGGATGCGCACGCGGATCCCGCCGTTGCTCACCATGGGTCCCACCTCGAAGGGCAGGCCGGTGGCGCGGGCCGAGTCCTCGTCCGGGCAGAGCATCGTACAGTGCCAGCCCGCGAAACGGGAGCGGACGACGTCGCCGAACTCGGCGAAGGGCTGCAACGGGTCGCCGCCGCGGTCGGTGCGCCGCGCGTAGGGCGGGTTGGTCACGATCCAGCCCGGGGCGTCGACCGGCGGCGGCTCGCAGTCGGTCACCGGGATGCAGTCGAACTCCGGGGCGATCCCGGCGCGCTCGGCATTCGCGCGGGCCGCGCGGATCGCGCCCTCCTCGCGGTCGCTGCCGCGGATCGGCGCCGTCGGCAGGTCCTCGGGTGCGACCAGCTCGGGGCGCTGCACCGGTGCCGGCCAGCGTTCGAAGCGGAAGCTCCGCCGCGTGCCCGGCGCGATCCCGCCGGCCCACAGCGCGGCCTCGATCGGGATCGTCCCCGAGCCGCAGAAGGGATCGACCAGCGCGTCGCCCGGTCGCCATCCACTCCAGGCCAGGATCGATGCGGCCAGGGTCTCGCGCAGCGGCGCCTTGGCCGTGGCCTGCCGGTAGCCGCGGCGGTGCAGGCGCGGGCCCGAGGTGTCGAGCCGCAGCGTCACGCGGTCGTTCTGTACGCGCACCACGACCAGTTGCACGCCGGCGTCGGGGTCGTCGAGGGTGTCGGCCGGTGCGACCTCGACCGCGCGCCCGAGTCGGTCTTCGATCGCGCCGACCACGCGTTCGGCCACGCCGCGCTCGTGGTAGAGCTTCGACCGGCGTGAGGTCACGCGCACGATCACCGCGTCGTCGTCGCCGATCCAGCGCTCCCACTCGACGTTCGCCGCCTTGCGTCGCAGCTCGGCGAAGTGCACCGCGCGGAAGGGCTCGAGCCGCAGCGTGATCCGTTCGGCGGTGCGCAGCACGAGGTTCGCGGCGGCCACGTCGCCGAGCGAGCCCGCCCAGTCGACCACGCCGTGGTTCTCGCGCACGCGCTCGACGCGCAGGCCCAGGCCGGCGAGTTCGGATGCGGTCACGGCCTCCAGGCCGATGGGGCAGTGGGCGGCGAGGGCGAGCACGGACGGGGCTCCGGGGTCGGGGTGAACGGGGAAGGTCAGGAACGTGGAACGGTGCCGTCGTGTCAACGGCGCGCGGCGGCTCCGTTCCTCCAGGGCCGCGCTCATTCCCTGCAAGCCGCGTTCATTCCCCAGGAGCCGCGTTCATTCCCTCGGTCCCACCGACCGCGCCGACGGGCTAGAACCTTATGTCCTCGAGCCGCCGGCCCCATCCGATCCGGATCTCCACGCTACGGGTCTCGGTGCTGCGGTCGTTGTCCACGATCAGGAAGCGCCGTCCGTCGGGGGTGACGTCGTAGTTCGGAATGGGAATGCCGGAGTCGTCCATGCGGTGGACGAACAGCCGTTCCGGCGTCCCGATACGAATGTTCGGCGACGTCCGGATGCGTGCCGACCACATGGCCCCGTTCATGACGTAGAAGATCTCGGTGCCGTCGTCCGACCAGCGGGGCGCCCGGCCTCCGTCGTTCGAGATCTGCCACTTCGCCCCCGTGGTCGGGAAGGGCTGCACGAAGATCTCCTCGCGACCGGTCTCGTCGCTGACGTACGCGAACCACTCCATGTCGGGCGCGAAGCTGCCGGCCCACTCCACGGCGTCGGTGGTCAGGAGCAACGACTCCTCGCCCGTGACGAGGTCGAAGGTCACCAGGTCACCCGGCGAACTGGCGTCGAGGCGGGTGGCGAGCAGGGTCCGGGCGTCGGCGCCGATGTCGTTCGCGATCAGGATCCTGCCGGAGGTCGGGACCCTGCGGATGGAGGCGCTGCCTCCCATGTCGCGGATCTCGAACCCGCCTCCCTCGACCAGGCTCGAGTAGACCAGGGCACCGAAGTCGGGGGTCCAGTTCGGCATGATGCTCGTCGTGTCGAAACTGAGCCTCGTGAGGTTCAGATCGACGAGATCCAGCAGATAGACGTCGTCGTTGTTCCCGTGGCCCTCGCCGAGCACCAGCGCCGCCCGGTCGCGGGCCACGTCGAGCCGCGGGTAGCGGTACCTGCCCGGCTCGAGGTCGATGGGCTCGATCGCGCCGTCGCGCGTGATCCATCGCAGCCTGCGTTGCGGGCCCCGGTCGGCGCCGGACACGGTGTACAGGTTCCCGGCCCCGTCGACGTCGAAGTAGTACATGCCGCTCGCAGCGTCTCCGCGAACTCCTTCGTGCACGGGTACGGCCGTGCCGCGCACTTCGAGGGCGTCCAGATCGAAGGGGGCGGCATGGAGCGTTCCCTCGCGGGCGAAGAGCAGATGGCCGGTGGGCACGTACTTCGCGATCGCGCCCCGCAGGCCCGTGTCCTTCTTCCGGCCGGAGGCGAGGTCCACGACCCAGATCTCGGCGTCCTCGTAGTCGCCGGGACTGGTCGTCATCCCCACCGTGAACACCACGCCGCGCTCGCCCGGCAGGGCGTGGGGCCACCGGTGCGTGCGCTCGCCGCGCGCGGTCGCGACCGTGGTCAGCGTCTCGGGCGTGGCGTTGCCGACGTCGAGCACACGGTGGATGCCGGTGGTGTAGCCCGGCGCGAAGTAGAGATGCCCCGCGTCACCCCAACTCGCACCGCGTGGATGGGCGGTCTCGACGATTTCGATCGGCGCGCCGCCGTCGACGCTCGACTTCACGAAGTGGTTGTTCGCCATGTAGCCGACCCAGCGGCCGTCCGGCGAGAAGAACACGTTGTAGGCGCGTCCCTCGGGGACGATGACCCGCAGGTCGCCGTCGCGCAGGTCGCGCAGGACGATCCCGTCGGCGCCGTCGATGCGCGCCGTCAGAGCGATCCGCTCGCCGTCGGGACTCGCGGCGAGCGCCGACCAGTCGATCAGACCGAGGGTCAACTCCTCGGGAAGATTGACCGAGACCGCCATCTCCCGGGGGGTGATCGTGGCAGCCGGTGGCGCCCAGGGCTGCCACGCGAAGAGGGCGGCGACGAGCGCGGAGCAGGCCGCCAGGATCCACGGCAACCGTGAGCGGCTCCCGGGTGCGGCCACCGGCGCGTTGCCCGCGTCCGGTTCCTCGAGTTCGATGCGGGCGTCGGCGATCGCGTGCAGGCGCCGTTTCGGATCGCGCTGCAGGCAGCGTGCGAGCACGCGCCTCGCGGTGGCCGGGGTCGACGCGGGAACGTCGTGCGGATCGATGTCCCGGGTCAGGACGTTCGCGAGCACGTCGCTCGTGGTGTCGCCGTCGAAGAGACGCTTGCCGTTGAGCATTTCCCAGAGCAACACGCCGAAGGCCCAGACGTCGGCGCGATGGTCGACCGGCCGGCCACGTGCCTGCTCGGGCGACATGTAGGCCGCGGTGCCGAGGATCGTTCCGGCCTGCGTCATCGCGGCGGTGATGGTGGGCGAGGTGCCGATGTCGCTCTCCTCGACGCTCTCGCCCGCGATCGCGCGGGCCAGGCCGAAGTCGAGGACCTTCGCGGTGCCGTCGGCGGTGACCTTCACGTTGGCCGGTTTCAGGTCGCGGTGGACGATCCCGATGGCGTGTGCCGCCTCGAGACCCTGCGCGATCCCGATGGCGATCTCGGTCGCTTCGTCGGTCGGAAGTGCACCGCGGGCGATCCGCTCGCTGAGGTCTTCTCCCTCGACCAGCTCCATGACGAGGAACAGGCGTCCCTGGTCCTCGTCGATCCCGTGGATCGACGCGATGTTCGCGTGGTGCAGGCTCGCGAGCGTGCGGGCCTCGCGGCGGAAGCGCGCGACCCGCTCGCCGTCGTCGGTGAAGTCCTCGGGCAGGATCTTCAGCGCGACGTCGCGGCCGAGGCGGGTGTCGTGCGCGCGGTAGACCTCGCCCATCCCGCCCTGGCCGAGGTGGGCGACGATCTCGTAGTGGGCGAGGGTGGTGCCGATCACGGGGCCGCCCGTCGGAGCGGGAGATGGGGAGGGCGGAAGAGCTTACGTGGCGGGCGGTGGCCGGTCAACGCGCCGCTGCTGCGGGGCTTGCGCGGGTCCGGGACCGGTGGGACCCGCAGGCCTTGTTCGGCAGCCGAACAAAGTCCATACTCCCAGCAGCGCCCTCTCCCGTGCAAAGGACTCCGTCCGATGACCCTCCGTACCGCTCTGACCCTCGCCGTGAGCCTCCTCGTGGCCACCTCCGCCCCGGCCCAGGTCGGCCCGCTGCTGTGGGAGGACGATTTCGAATCGCTCGAGAACTGGATCCCGCTGACCGGCAACGGCAGCTGGGGCTGGGGCAACGGCGAGCTCCAGTACTACAGCCCGGACAACGTGTCGATCGCGCCGATCCCGGGCGAACCCGGCAACACGGGGCTCCGGATCGAGATCCGCCAGGAGAGCGGCCCCGGCATCACCGACCAGTGGGGCAACCCGCTGCAGTACACGTCGGGCCGGGTCATGTCGAAGTCGAAGGTCTCGGTGCGGTACGGGATGATCGAGGCCCGGGTCCGCGTGCCCGATCTCGACCTCGGCGGCTGGCCCGCCTTCTGGCTGCTGGGCACGAGCAACCTGGCCTGGCCGCGGTCCGGCGAACTCGACATGATGGAGATGGGCGGCAAGCAGGCGTTCCGGAACCTGCACGACACGCACAACGGCGGCGCCGGGACCGACGACGCCACGGTGAACGAGTCGGTGTCGGCCAACGCGATCTTCTACGCCGACGACGCGGTGAATCCGGACAACCCGACCGGCGCCGCGAGCCTCTCCTACGACCCCAACGACCAGTACGCACGGCCGTACTTCGACCAGGTCGACGGTCTGGTCGAACGCTTTCTCGTGTACCGGCTGTACTGGGACGACACCTCGCTGCGCTTCGTCGTCGTCGACGACGGGGTGGAGTACGACCTCTTCGCGGCGCCCTTCACCATCGACACCGAGGCGGACGAGTTCCGCGAGCCGTTCTACTTCCTGATCAACTGCGCGGTCGGTGGCGCCTTCACCGACGCTGCCGTCCTGGGCGAGGGCGGCGCGCCGATCACCATGCCCCTGCCGGCGGAGATGTTCGTCGACTACGTGCGCGTGTACGAGTGGAACGGCCAGGGCGAGGTCGCGCTGGGCCCGCCGGCCTTCCGCCAGGGATCGGTGGGTCTGTACACCGAGACCACCCCGACCGTCTCCGAACTCGTGCCGACCGAGAGTTCGGAGATCTACGTGTGGGAGAACACGCTCCAGCCGGGGACGATCGCCCCCTTCGAGGGCGGCGACGTGCTGGCCTGGCGCACGAACGGAACGGGCTGGTTCGGGGCCGGGATCATGGCGAGGCAGCCCCTGAACGTCTTCGACTTCGGTGAGGGCACCCTGAACTTCCGCGTGAAGATGCCCGCGAACGTGACCTTCGAGATCGGGATCATCGATGCCTGGGGCAATCAGAACTACGTCGAGTTCCCGGCCTTCCAGACGAAGTACGGCCTGGTGCGTGACGGCGAGTGGGGCCAGGCGATGATCCCGGTGAGCGACATCCGCGGCACGGCCATCGATCTGCGCATGCTGAGCTACGGCTTCGTGATCCTCGAGCGCAACGGGACCCCGGCCGAGTTCGCGATCGACGACGTGTACTGGGACGCGGGTGCGGTGACGGCCGTCGACGGCGTGGCCTCGCCGCGCCGCGTGCAACTCCTGCCGAACGCGCCCAATCCCTTCAACGCGCGCACGTCGATCCGCTTCGAGCTCGCCACCGGCGGGCCGTACGAACTCGCCGTCTTCGACGACGCCGGGCGTCGGGTGCGCACCTTCCGGGGCCTGGGCACGGCGGGCCGCAACGAGATCGCCTGGGACGGGCGGGACGACACCGGGGCCGCGGTGGGCTCGGGGGTCTACTACGCGCGCGTGGTCAGCGGGGACGCGGCGGCCACCGGGGCGAAGATGGTGCTCGTGGAGTAGTGTGCGGACGTTTCGACGGAGACGAGGGGTGAGGGGCATGGCGTCCTCTCACCCTTCCGCCGCCCGCGCCTCGATCCCCGCTGGCGAGCCGAATCCCTTTCGCCTACCTTCCTCCTGCGGCCACGAGGCCGCACAATCCTCGCCGATCCGCTGGAATCGATCGCCCGCTTCCGTCTGGAAGCGGGTTTTCGCGTATCCGGCCCGGCGAGGACCTCGACTCGGATCGTGAGACCGGGGGCGGGGATTCCACGGCGAGACGTGACGTTCGAAGTTCATCGAACGGCTCGACCGCCCGTATCGACCGGCTCGGCCGGTCCACTGGAGAGACGATTTTGAAGAAGATCTACGTTGGCAATCTGCCGTTCAGCGCGACCGAATCCCAGGTCACGGACCTGTTCGCGAAGCACGGCGAGGTGCACTCCGTCGCCCTGATCAACGACCGCGAGACCGGACGCCCGCGCGGCTTCGGCTTCGTGGAGATGGACGACGCCGGCGCGCCGGTTGCCATCCAGGCCCTGAACGGCCATTCCATGGACAGTCGCGAACTTCGCGTGAACGAGGCCACCGAGCGCCCCAAGCGCAGCGGTGGCGGCGGTGGTGGCCGCTGGTAGTCGTTCCGCACATGTCTTCGTGGCCGTCACGGAAACGTGGACCCCGTCTTCGATCGAAGGCGGGGTCTTGTCGTTCCGGCACAGCTCCATCGGTGTCGTGACCGTGCACGAGATCCACTCGTTCGGGTTCTGTCGGTCATGACGTCGTCGCCCTGGGGGCCGCCCCGATCTTTCCCTCGCGAGTGGCACCCTCGCGGGACGACCCCGGGACGAGTAGGATCGGAGGGTCAGTTCCCGTCGATCCCCGTTTCTGCTGCGAGCCACCACCATGCCCTTCCACACCACCGACCCGACCACCGGGCGCACCGAGAAGACCTTCGACGTCCTCGATCGCGATGGCATCGACGCCGCGATCACTCGCGCGCACGATGCCTTCACCGGCTTCCGCAACACGCCGATCGGCGGGCGGGCAGCGGGGCTGCGCAAGGTGGCCGAGCAGCTCGAGGCCCGGCGCGACGAACTCGCACGGCTGGCGACGAAGGAGATGGGCAAGCCGATCGCCGAGGCCGGTGGCGAAGTCGACAAGTGCGCCTGGGTGTGCCGCTACTACGCCGAGCACGCCGAGGAACAGTTCGCCGACGAGGGGGTCGACACCGATGCGAAGGCCTCCTTCGTGCGACACCTCCCTCTTGGTGTGGTGCTCGCGATCATGCCGTGGAACTTCCCGTACTGGCAGATCCTGCGTTTCGCCGCGCCGGCGCTCGCCGCGGGCAACACCGCGCTCGTCAAGCCGGCGCCGAGCACGCCGCAGTGTGGTCTGGCCGTCACCGAACTCTTCGCCGACGCGGGATTCCCCGAGGGCTGCCTGCAGACGATCCTGGTCGAGACCGAGCACGTCGAGTCGATCCTCGACGATCCGCGGGTGCGCGCCGTCACGCTGACCGGTTCGGAGGCGGCGGGCAGCGCGGTCGCGGAGCAGGCGGCCAAGCGGATCAAGCCGAGCGTGCTCGAACTCGGCGGCAGCGATCCCTTCCTCGTGATGCCCTCCGCCGATCTCGACGCTGCGCTCGAAGCCGCGGTCACGAGCCGCATGATCAACAACGGGCAGTCCTGCATCGCGGCCAAGCGCTTCGTCGTGCACGAGGACGTGGCCGACGCCTTCACCGAAGGACTCGTGGAACGCGTCGAGGCCCTGAAGCTCGGCGATCCGTCCGAGGAAGACACCGACGTCGGACCGATCGCGACCGCTGCGCTGCGTGAACGTCTTGCCGATCAGGTCGACCGGTCGGTCGGGGCCGGCGCCCGGGTGCTCACGGGTTGCGAAGTGATCGAGGGCGAGGGCTTCTTCTACCGCCCCGGCGTGCTGACCGATGTGCCGGTGGACTGCCCGGCGCGCACCGAGGAGCTCTTCGGTCCGGTCGCGGTGGTGCATCGGGCGCGCGATCTGGTGCACGCGATCGCGCTGGCGAACGAGACCCGCTACGGCCTCGGCGCGGCGATCTTCAGCCAGGACGGCGCCGAGTGCGAACGGGCGATCCGTGACCTCGACGCGGGGTGCACCTTCGTCAACGCCTTCGTGAAGTCCGACCCGCGGCTGCCGTTCGGGGGAACGAAGGCCTCGGGCTACGGGCGGGAGCTCGCGCGCGACGGACTGTTGTCGTTCGTGAACCGGAAGACGGTTTGGGTCGAGGGGTGAGCGGCGCGGCCGCCGGTTCGTCGCCGGACGATCTCCCGACCAGGGTCACACCGGAAACAGTCTCGCGAAACGCAACAGCCATCGAGGCGATCCACGGAAGCGGATCCCTCCGGTGATCCATGAGCGCAGCAGGCCACGCCGCCGGTTGAGGAAGTCGATCCAGGTCTCCGCGTCTGCCCGGATGCGCAGGTCGGCGTCGCCGTGTAGCCCTTCGCGTACGTCCAGTCGGCCACGTTCGACACGTACGGTCAATGCCCGGTCATCGGTGCCGCTGAAGGTGAAGTGCCAGGTCGCGTCGACGTCTTTCGCCTGCTCCGCCTGGAACACCAGGAACAAGCCTTCCGCGAAGGTCGAGATGCTCTGGGGACGCAGTCCGCTCTCGACGTGACGGACCTCCTTGTGGGGGAAGCGCCGGATCACGTGCGCCTCGGCGTCGGAGCCGGGCAGCGCGTAGACGGGCTCGTCGTGATCTCGAAGGGGATCGACCACGTGCTGGCGGTAGCCCTTGCGGTCGTCCAGGAAGGGAGCGATGACGTCCTCGCCCGCGGGACACACCGCCAAGCAGTACGCCGCCCGGTAATTGGCGCCGTACGAGAGGCTCTGCCAATGGGCCACGCTCTCGCCCTCGCGGTGCCGCTCGCGGAGGTCGGAAGCACTGCGGGCGTCGGCCAGGCGGTCCTCCCAACGCGCGAAGTTGGCCATGAAGTCGTGGTAGTTGTGGTGGTAGCAGGCCGAGAAGTCGAAGGCACCGTCGGGTTTGATCGCGCCGACGGGGCAGGCCGAGACGCAGAGCTTGCACTCCAGGCAGGGATTGTAGTCGAGCGGCTCCGACTGCGTTGCGACGTCCTGGGCGACGAGCACGGTTCCGAGCAGCACGTGGTTGCCGAAGCGCGGGTGGATGACGTTGCGGTGGACGCCGATCGCACCCAATCCGGCGGCCACTGCCGTCGTCTTGTGCTCCACGATCCACAAGCGCGAGGGGAAGTCCTGCACCTCCATGGGGAAACCCATGGCGGGGT
>CAZQHE010000082.1:0-892 GCA_964593155.1 uncultured bacterium | reverse complement strand
CGCACGAACCCCGCGCGCTTCGAGCGCCGCTACCACGCGGTGTCCCACCGCGTCGACGTCGTGGCCCACGGTGTGGAACTCCAGGTTGGCAACGGAGCGGGCAGTGGCGCGCAGCGGCTCTCGGTTCATGCGCACTACATAGGCCAGGAGCGTGCGGACTCCGGGCAGGGCCTTCTCGAGGTGTGGTCTCTCGCCGGCGAGTTCGGGTCGGTTGATGGCGACCAGTCCGGCGTCGTCGGCGCCGGCTTCGCGGGCGATTGTCAGTAGCTCGTCTGCCGTGAGCGACCGGGGATCCGGATCACCGTCCACCTGCCGGCGGGCCCGCAGGGTCTTCACCGTGGGATGATCGTCGAGCTTCACGTCGTGTCTCCTGGTTCGGGGTGAGGTGTATATACAACTAAAAAGGCGGAGGGAATGGTTTGCCTGACGGCTCGGTCGTGGATTCAGGAGGTGGAAGCGATGCGCGCCCAGATCGTACCGAGCGCTCGGGCGCCTTCCGGCCCCACAAGGTCCCGGGCCCTGCGTTGGGCCTTCTGCCAGTCCGGAAGTGCTGCGGCGAGGAGGGAGCGCCCCGACCGAGTGACCGAGTAGTGCACCCGCCGGCCCTCACCCTCGGTACGGATCCAGCCCTGTTCCTCGAGACGCCGCACGTTGCGGCTCACCGTGGATTTCTCCAGGTGCAGGGCGTCGACGAGATCGCCCGGCGTGGCCTCGCGATGCACCGCGATGGCCACCAGGATATTGAACTGGCTCACCATGAGGCCGTGTGGTTGCAGCGCCTCTTGGTAGACGGTGGTGATCGCCCGGGCCACGGAGCGCGTCTTGCGTGCGAGGCAGTCTCGGGCCACGGTTCGGAGTCGGGTGTCCAGTTCCATAAAGTTGTATATACATC
>CAZQHE010000081.1:0-18682 GCA_964593155.1 uncultured bacterium | reverse complement strand
CCCACGCGCTGGTCGACGCCGGTGGGCGACTACGTCGGTGTCGGGCCGCGCCGGGTGATCAGCCGTGGCGAGGGGCGCTGGCATCCCGAAGACGGCGAGTTCGTCTACCTCGAGCTCGATCTGCGCGTGTACGAACCCAACGTGCACCTGCAGGCCGGCGATCGGTGATCCTCCGGTCGCGCGGGGCCGTCACTTGCTCAGCGTGACACGCGCGGCGTCGACCCGGCCGTCGACCGCGAGCCGGAGGTGATAGATCCCCGACGCCACGGCGGTGCCGGTGTCGTCGCGGCCGTCCCAGGTGGCGGAGTGCCGGCCCGCCGCGACGAAGACACCACCCAGCAGCGAGCGCACCCGCCGTCCGGCGGCGTCGTGCACGCTCAGGTCCACGCGGCCGGCATGTGGCAGCTCGAAGGCGATCGTCGTCCGCGGGTTGAAGGGGTTCGGAGCGGCGGGCAGCAGACGGGGCCGCGCGCGCGCGCCGGAGGGAGCCGTGGTCGTGGTCGAGCGCTGGTGCACCACCTGATCGACCATGAATTCGGCCGGCCGGAGGGGCGCGAATCCGTACAGTGCCACCGTGCGGCCGGCGAGCAGGTCCTGCTGGCTCATGGTCTCGCCGTCCACCTTCGCGAACCAGGCCTCGTCGGGCGTGGCACCACGGAACCAGCCCTCACGCCACTTCGTCTCGAGGTAGACGTCGATCGCGGTCTCCAGGGTGCTCCAGAGGGCCGGGTCGTTCGGCTCGTCGACGACCCACATCGTGCCCTCGACCACCGATTCGTACAGGTGCAGCGCCATGCGCCGCACCGACACGTAGATCCACTCCGGCGAATCGGCGATCGTGCGGGCGCCCCACACGCGGACCCCGTCTCCGGAGAAGAAACGGATCGAGTTCACGCCCTCGGGGTTGAGGAGTTCGGTGTCCGCGCTGGTCAGTCGGGTCGCGACGTCGAGGGCCGTGGTGATGGCCCCGACGGGCGATCGGTGCGGGCTGGTCGCGGCGTGGATCCCGGCCACGAAGCCGCTCGGCGGCAGGGTCTGCTCCTCGTCCACCGGCGCGGCCACGATCCACGGGTGGTAGAGCGCGGCGAAGCCCTCGTCCGAGCCGAGCCCGGCCCGCTGGGCGAGGACGGTGCTCACGTCGGCCCCCGGCACGGGATCGAGGATGGCGAGACGATCACCTGCGGTCTCGCAGTGGGCGATCATGGCGGTCTGCACGGCCGGCGACGTCGCCCCGGGCACGGCCACGATCGAGATCTCGTCGACGTCCAGCAGCGCGGCCATTCCCGTTCGGGCGCCCGGAACGCGTCCGTCGATGCCGATCAGGGCCGCGTCGGTGGTGTCGGCGGCGCGGACCACCCAGGCCCTGGAGCCGCCCTCGAGGAAGAAGGCCGCGACCGAGGCGCGCAGGTACGGATTCGTCAGTCCCGCCGTCGAGGTGCCGAAGGTCAGGTCGAAGTCGCTCGCCGAGGTGAGCAGCACGGGCTCGTCGACCGGCCCCTGGGTCGCCTGACCCACGAATCCGGCCACACCCAGCGGCGCGTCGGCGATCGGGGGAGTCCGGCCGGAGGCGGGGTTCGACAGGAGGACGGCGGTGAGGAGAAGACAGCGCAGCATGACGGAACGGAGGAAGGGGACGAGGCATTCCAGTCTACACCGGATCGGGCCGGACGCGGGGTGGGAACGGCCGCTTTCCGTGCTATCTTCCCGAGTTCCATTGCCGGTTCGGGCCGGCGCCGCCTCGGGCGCCGCACCCCGCCGGAACTGCGTCCGCGATCCGCAGGAGGCCCCGGTGGCCGAGTACGCACCCAGGGACATCGAACCGCGCTGGCAGCGCTTCTGGGAGGACGAAGCCGTCTTCGCCACGCCCCGCCTGCCCCAGGGCGACAAGCTCTACTGCCTGGACATGTTTCCCTACCCGTCGGGGTCGGGGCTGCACGTCGGGCATCCGGTGGGCTACACGGCCACCGACATCTTCAGCCGCTACAAGCGCATGCGCGGGGTCAGCGTGCTGCACCCGATGGGCTTCGACGCCTTCGGTCTGCCGGCCGAGCAGCACGCGATCAAGACCGGCGAGCACCCGGGCAAGGTCACCGACGAGAACTGCGACCGCTTCCTGGCGCAGCTGAAGCAGCTCGGCCTGAGCTACGACTGGTCGCGCGAGGTCCGGACCTGCGATCCCGACTACTACAAGTGGACGCAGTGGATCTTCGTGCAGCTCTACCACTCCTGGTTCGACCGCGAGCAGCAGAAGGCGCGGCCGATCTCCGAGCTGCCGATCCCCGACGAGGTCCGCGACCGGGGCGAATCCGCCGTGCGCGAGTACGTCGACGCGCACCGCTTCGCCTACTACACCGAGGCCGACGTGAACTGGTGTCCGGCGCTGGGCACGGTGCTGGCCAACGAAGAGGTGATCGACGGCCGGAGCGAGCGCGGCGGACATCCCGTCGAGCGCAAGCCCATGAAACAGTGGATGCTGCGGATCACCGAGTACGCCGAGCGCCTGCTCGACGATCTCGAGACGGTCGACTGGCCCGAGTCGATCAAGGAGATGCAGCGCAACTGGATCGGCAAGCGGCACGGTGCCGAGATCACCTTCGCCGTGGCCGATCACGACGCGTCGCTCACCTGCTTCACCACGCGGCCCGACACTCTGTTCGGGTGCACGTTCTTCGTGGTCAGCCCCGAGCACCCGCTCGTCGACGAACTCACGACCGATGCCCAGCGCGAGGCGGTGCAGGGATACCGCGAGAAGGCCCGCACCATGAGCGACCTCGATCGCACGATCGAGAATCGGGAGAAGACGGGCGTGTTCACCGGTGCGCACGTCGTCAATCCGGTCAACGGCCGTCGCGTGCCGCTGTACGTGGGCGACTACGTGCTCATGAGCTACGGCACCGGCGCGGTCATGGGCGTGCCGGCGCACGACGACCGCGACTTCGTCTTCGCTCGCAACTACCACCTCGACATCGTACCGGTGGTCCGTCCCGTCGACGACGATCCCGAGACGGTGAAGCAGATCGAGGCCGGAGACCTGTGCTACACGGGCCCCGGCGTCATGCTGCCGCGCGACGACGAGGTCATGCAGGAGCTGCAGCTCGCCGGCGTGTCGAACGAGGACGCCAAGTGGCGGATCACCGACTGGCTCGCCGAGCGTGGAGCCGGCCGGCGGGTCACCAACTACCGCTTTCGCGACTGGCTGTTCTCGCGGCAGCGCTACTGGGGTGAGCCCTTCCCGGTGATCCACTGGGAGGACGGATCCGTCACCACGCTGAGCGAGGGCGAGCTGCCCCTGGTTCTGCCCGAGGTCGAGGAGTACAGGCCGAGCGAGTCGGGCGAGTCACCGTTGGCCAGGGCGGAGGACTGGCTCGAGGTGGTCGACGAGAAGGGTCGCCGGGGCCGGCGCGAGACCAACACCATGCCGCAGTGGGCGGGGTCCTGCTGGTACTACCTGCGGTTCATCGATCCGCACGACGACGAACACTTCTGCGACCCCGAGCTCGAGCGCGCGTGGATGCCCGTCGACCTTTACGTCGGCGGTGCCGAACACGCCGTCCTGCACCTGCTGTACGCGCGCTTCTGGCACAAGGTGCTGTACGACCTGGGCCACGTGAGCACGCCCGAGCCCTTCCAGCGGCTGTACAACCAGGGCATGCTCGCCGCGCCGGCCTACAAGGACGCCCGCGGGGCCCTGGTGCCGATCGACGAGGTCACCGAGCAGGACGACGGCACAGCCGTGCGGAGCTCGACGGGCGAACCGGTCGAGCGGATCACGGCCAAGATGAGCAAGTCGCTGCGCAACGTGGTCACCCCGGACGACGTGATCGAGGAGTACGGGGCCGACACCCTGCGCCTGTATCTCATGTTCATGGGACCGCTCGACAAGGAGCGGTTCTGGGATCCGAAGGCCATCAGCGGCATCCACCGCTTCCTGCGGCGGAGCTGGACCCTGATCACCGACAACGCCGACGACGGAACACGGGACTTCGTGGACGACGAGCCGGTCGAGGTCACCAAGGCGATCCACCGCACGACGAAGGCCGTCGGCGACGACCTCGAGGGGCTGAGCTTCAACACGGCCATCGCCAGGCTCATGGAGTGCCTGAACGAGATCAGCGGGAAGCCGATCGGCCGTCGCTCGGCCGAGACGTACACGCTTCTGCTGGCTCCGCTGGCCCCGCACCTGGCGGAGGAGCTGTGGCGCCGGCTGGGCCACGACACCACGCTCGCCCACGAGCCCTGGCCCGGCTACGACGAGTCGTTGCTCGAGGAGAGCACGATCGACGTGGTGATCCAGGTCAACGGCAAGAAGCGCGGTCAGGTCGCCGCGCCACGCGACGCCAGCGACGAGGCCCTACGCCCGCTGGTGGTCGACGCGATGGCCGGCACCAATTTCGAGGTCTCGCTCGACGACCGTTTCATCGTGGTGCGGCAGAAGAACGACGGAACGCCAAAGCTGGTCAACGTGATCGCGAAGCGCTGAGCGCGAAGGAAAGACACATGAGCAAGCAGGACGTCGACCTGGCGGTCAAGGAGCGCCAGAAGGTCTACAAGAAGTCGTTGAACCTTCCGAAGACCGGCTTCCCGATGCGGGCGAACCTGGCCCAGAACGAGCCCCAGAGCCGTAGGCGCTGGGAGGCACGGGACCTGTACCACGAGGTGCAGCGGGCCCGGGCGGCCGCCCCGCGTTTCGTGTTCCACGACGGCCCGCCCTACGCCAACGGGGACATCCACGTGGGGCACCTGTTGAACAAGGTGCTGAAGGACTTCGTGGTGCGCAGTCGTACCCTGATGGGCGAGAACTGCCCCTTCGTGCCCGGCTGGGACTGCCACGGTCTGCCGATCGAGCACCGTGTGCTGCAGGAGATGGTCGAGAGCGGCAAGATCGAGAAGATCAAGGATCTCGATCCGGGTACCCAACGAATGGCCATCCGTCGCTCGTCGGCCGCCTACGCCGAAAAGTTCCAGAAGCTGCAGGCCGAGCAGATGAAGCGTCTGCTGACCATGGCGGACTACGACGATCCGTACCTGACCATGACGCCGGATTACGAACAGGCGGTGCTCGACGTCTTCGCCGACCTGGTGGAGCAGGGTGTGGTGTACCGAGCGCTCAAGCCGGTACACTGGTCGATCGCCAACCGCACCGCCCTGGCCGAGGCCGAGCTCGAGTACCACGACCGCGAGGACCCGTCGATCTACGTCGACTTCGACGCCGCCGATCCGGCCGCCGTGGCGCGGGCCTTCGGTCGCGAAGATGCCGAGCCGGTCGGCCTCGTGATCTGGACCACGACCCCGTGGACGCTGCCGGCGAACCTGATGATCGCCGTGCATCCCGAGTTCGAGTACCGCCTCGTGCGGATGAACGGCAAGCAGCACGTGGTCGCGGCCGAGCTCCTGGAGACCGTCACCGGGGCCGTCGGGGTGGACGGGGTCGAGGAACTCGCCGCCGCACACGGCCGCGATCTCGTCGGACTGGAGTACCGGCATCCCTTCTGCGATCGCACCGGCCGCGTGGTGGAGGCCGACTACGTCACGCTGGATGACGGCACGGGCCTGGTGCACACCGCGCCCGGGCACGGGCAGGAGGACTTCGAAACCGGCCGCCGCGAAGGCGTCGAGCCCTACTCGCCGGTCCGCGACGACGGCACCTTCGACGACACCGTGCCGGAATGGCTGCGCGGCGTCTCGGTGTGGGACGCCAACGACATGATCATCGCGCACCTGCGCGAGTCGGGACACATGCTCCACGACCATCGCTTCTGGCACAGCTATCCGCACGACTGGCGTTCGAAGACGCCCGTGATCTTCCGGTGCACCGAGCAGTGGTTCGTCGCCGTCGACCAACCCACACGGCGCGAGGATCGCAGCCTGCGTTCGATGGCGCAGGAGGCCGCCACCTCGAACATCCACTTCGTTCCGGCCTGGGGACGCAATCGCATGGCCGGCATGCTCGAGTCGCGGCCGGACTGGTGCATCTCGCGTCAGCGCGCGTGGGGGCTGCCGATCCCCGCCTTCCGCCGGCCGGACGGCGACGTGTTGTTGACCACCGCGTCGGTGCGAGCCGTGGCCTCGGTCTTCGGCCGCGAGGGCAGTGACGCGTGGTTCACGGAGGACCCGGCGCGCCTGCTGGCCGACTACGATCCACGTCTGGACCCCGCTGCTCCCGACGATCTCGACGTCGCCGCGCTCGAGAAGATGTACGACATCTTCGACGTGTGGTTCGAGTCGGGCTCCTCGTGGCACGCGGTCATGCGCGACAAGGATCGCGGCTTCCCCGTGGATCTCTATCTGGAGGGCAGCGATCAGCACCGCGGCTGGTTCCAGCTCTCCCTCCTTCCCGGTCTCGGCGCGACGGGACAGGCGCCGTTCACCACCGTCGTCACTCACGGTTTCATCGTGGACAAGGACGGGCGGAAGATGAGCAAGAGCCTGGGCAACACGCTCGACGTCGACGATCTGTTGAACGACTTCGGGGCAGACGTCCTGCGGTGGTGGGTGAGCTCGTTGGCCTTCGAGGGCGACATCAAGGTCGACCGCAGCTACTTCGAGACCGCCGGCGAGACCTACCGCAAGGTCCGCAACACGCTGCGCTTCCTGCTGGGCAACCTGTCCGACTTCGATCCGGCCGACGCGCCCGCGCTCGACACCCTGCCCGCGACGTCCCTCGACCGCTGGGCGCTGTGGCGGACGGGTCGGATGCGTGATCGGGTCGTCGAGGCCTACCGCGACTACGACTTCCGCACGGCGCACACGTTGCTCTACGACTTCTGCAACGACACCATGAGCGCGGTGTACCTCGACGCGGTGAAGGACCGTCTCTACTGCGATCGGGCCGACGCGCCGCGCCGCCGGTCGACCCAGGCGGCCATGCACCAGATCGCAGGAACGGTGATCACACTGTTGGCGCCGATCCTGCCGCACACCGCCGACGAGGCCTGGCGGGCCTTCACCGGCGACGAGGAGGCCTGCGTGCAGTTGCAGACCTTCGGTGGTCTCGACGCCACCGCCGACGAGGCCTGGCCGCAGGTGATCGAGGCCCGCGACCGCGTGCGGAAGGCTCTCGAAGAGGCCAAGGCCGACGGGATCGAGAACCCCCTCGACGCCGGCGTGGTCGTGGGCGACGCCGACGAAACTCTGGCCCGCTTCGAGGCGGACCTGGTCGATCTGTTCGGCGCCTCGCGCGTGACCCTCACCGACGACGACGCGGTGGTCAAGGTGATCGACCTGCGCGACGAACCGCGCTGCGAACGCTCCTGGCGCCGCGACGAGACCGTGAAGCGGCGCAGCGACGGAGGATGGCTCAGTGATCGCGATGCCGAAGCCGTGGGCGTGGACTAGCCTGGTCGCCGCACTGGCGCTGGTGCTGGCCGGGCCGTCGCTCGCACACCGCAGTGACACGCCGCACCAGCTCGTGCTGACCTCGATCGCGGTCGAGGGCGATTCGCTCTCGGTGGTGTTGTGGGCCGAGCGCCCGACCCCGATCGTGGCCGACGAGTTCCGCGCCCACTTCGCCGAGGACCGGCGCGCCGCCGCCGATCAGGACGCCCGTTTCCGACGGGCCCAGTGGGCCGCGCTCGCCGAGGCACTCCACGTACGCGTGAACGGCGAGGCCCTCGGCGTGGATCTCACGCCGCTGCCCCTGCCGAACAACGGACGTGGTAACGAGACGCGTTTCGTGTACGGGGTCGGCGCGACCGTGGCCGTGCAGACCGATCGACTGGTGGTCGAGTTCGACAACCAGGCCCTGCTCGATCAGGACCACGTGTTCCTGTCGGTGTACGCCGACGCGTTGCGACCGTGGCGGGTAGCCGAGGACTCGAGCCGTCGGTTGCTGGCCGACGCCGAGAGGGTGCCCGTGGACCTCGCGCCCCGGGCCACCTGGTCGCACGACGAAGGTCTGCGGCAGGGTCGGGTCGTCTTCGTACGCTGAGCGCGCGGTGCGCCGGGCTCAGATGTCGAGGTCGTCCTCGCGCGCCTCGACGCCGAGCCATCGGTAGGCGGCGTCCCGGGTGCTGAAGACCTCGACCGCCCGGGTGGGCGACTGCATGCCCTTCCACATGAGCGACATGGCCGTCACGCGGGCCTCGTCGGCGAGGATCGCCGTGCGACGAGCCGGCGGCTCGATGTGCATGCCTTCTTTCTCGAGCCTGCGCAGGTCCTGCGGCGTGACGTCGAGCTGGATGCCCCGGAAGTCGATCAGACAGAAGGCGGTCGGTGTGGGGACGCCGGCCTCCGTGCGTGTCGCACGTGCTTCCTCGACGTCGGACAGTCCGACCGTACCCTCGGCGACCTGCAGGAGCAGATCGCGATCGCGGTCGTAGCGAAAGCGGATCGGCATGGTGGGGGTCCTGGCCCAGGGGTGCGTGCCAGGGTTCCAGAATACCCGGGACGAGTGGCCGTTCGTCAAGGGGGAAGCTGTTCGAGAGACGCAGGAGCGGTGGGTTTCGTTCCGTGCGACGGAAGAGTCAGCGCGTCCCCCGCGAGCGAGCGGCCTCGCGCGCCTGGGACGGCATACCCGTCGCTCCCGGATGACCGTACTGCGGAGAGTCGATCGCCCGGATCCGCTCGACGTACTCCACGTCGTTCATGGCGTTCTGCCAGTTACCGGTCGTCCGCGCGAGCAGCACGCCGCCGGTGAACAGCACGATCACGGCCAGGCCGACCCACAGTGGGCGCAGCGGCCGACGGGCCACCTGGACCTGCAGGCAGTCGTCGACCGGACACGCGGCCACGCAGTCCAGACACCCGGTGCACTCGGGACTGCGCACGGTGTCGACCTTCGAAACGTTCAGCTGGGCCATGCACACGCGATCGCAGCCGCGGCAGTCGATGCAGCTCGAGGGGTCGCGGACGACGGCCGTGGGCGACAGGCGGCCGAAGAGTCCCAGGAGAGCGCCGTAGGGACACAGATAGCGACACCAGGTCCCCGACCACAGCGTGGAGCCCAGGATCAGGATGGCCATGACGACCACGGTCACCGTTCCGGCGTGCACGAAGAACAGGCCCATCTTCACGTCGGCCACGCGGTTGTAGGGCGACTCGAGGAACACGCGCAGCGCGATCTCGTGCATGGTCAGGATGGCGTAGAGGAAGAAGGCCAGGAGCACGTACTTCAGGCTGCGCAGGACCACGTCGAGCGCGCGCCAGGGTCGGGGATTGCGCCCGTAGATCCTGCGGCCGAGCGCGGCCAGCGCTTCGGACAAAAGACCGATCGGGCAGATCCACGAACAGAACGACTTGCGCAGCAGCCACGACACGACGATCGCCAGCAGCACGATGATCGACGCGGCGGGATGGATGGAATTGAGCTCGCCCTGGTGGAACCAGTCGCGCAGGCCCATGAGGCCGCTGATCGGCAGGAAGGCCTCGACGCCGGGTGGACGCTCGGGAAGGGGCAGTCGAGCGTCCTGCGCGGCCAGCACGAAGCGGGTGAACTGCACGCCGACGAGCACCGTGGTCAGGGCGAATCCGGCCTGCACCAGGCGTCGGGCGAACAGAGCGGTCCCCAGGCGGCCGCGGCGATCGACGAGGCGGCGCGCGAAGGTCGTGGGTGAGGAGATGGAGAGGCGCATGGGCGGCTCCGCGGCGTCGGTTTCGGGGGAACGGAGATAAAAGTAGATAAAATGATCCTATTATCCATTGTGAAGTCGTGAACTCCGGGCCGGCCGAGGCTCCGATTTCGGATGCGGCGATCGGCGCGGCGCGCTAGAACGTGGCCTGAGGGCCTCGCGGAGGGCTCACCGGTCATCTCGCGGGTCCCCCAACCCGTTCCGGGAAGGAGTCTCCATGGAACGCCCGATTCTCCGTGCGGCCGCGGCGCTCGCCGTGGTCGCCACCCTGCCGCCGGAATTGCCGGCGGCCGACCCCGAGTTCGACGCCGAACTGCGCGCCCGGCAGTCGGCCTTCGTGAACGGCGACTTCGACCGCGACGCCGACGACACCGACAACTTCGCCACCCTCCGCACGCGGGTGGGCCTTCGTTTCGCGGCCGGCGACCACGCGTCGGCCTACGTGCAGCTCCAGGACACCCGCGCCTTCGGCGAGCCGGCCGACACCCGCGTTTCGCTCGAGCAGGTCGACCTGCACCAGGGCTATCTCGACATCGACGAGGTCTACGACGCACCGCTCTCGGTGCGCATCGGTCGCCAGGAGATGAGCTACGGCCGTGGCCGGCAGATCGCCGCGAACGACTGGGACGACGTGGGACGTAGCTTCGACGGCGTGCGGATGCTCTACGACATCGAGGACTTCGGCTTCTTCGACGTTTTCGCCATGAAGCTCGCCGAGACGGGAGCGGTGTCGACCATCAACAGCGGCAGTGCCGTCACCGCCACGGGAACCGAGAGCGCATTGTTCGGTGCGTACCTGCAGTACGAACCCAGCGAGGAGCTCGACGTCGAGGTGTACGTGCTCGACGTGTACCGCGACGCCGGTGATCTGCTCGACCCCGAGACCCGCGCCGTCGTCGACGAGGACAACACCGCGAACCTCTTCACCACCGGTGCCCGCTTCGAGTACGCCGAGGACCGGTTGACCGCCTACGGCGAGGGCGCGGTCCAGTTCGGCGACGCCCCGAACACGCTGGTCGACGGGACGGTGGTGGGGCGCGACTACGCGGGCTACGCCGCCTATGCCGGTGCGGACTACGTGCTGTCGTCGGCCGACGGCGTCGAGAGCTGGCTCGGCGTGCAGGTCGACTTCGCCTCGGGCGACGACGATCGCGCCGACGACGAGTTCTCTGGCTACGTTCCTCTGTTCCCGTTACGCCACGTGCCGCTCGGGGCGATGGACCTCGTGGGATGGTCGAACGTCCTCGGCGTCCGCGGACGGGCCGGCGTCGACGGCGGCAACGGCTGGACGCTCTGGCTCGACTACCACTGGTTCCGCGTGGTCGAGGTGGTCGACGCCTGGTACACCGTCGACGGACCGCTCTACGGCGGCCGGCGGGTCTTCGCCGACGTGCGCGACGCCGGGCCGGTGTTCTACCGTGGAAACGAGTCCTTCGACTCGACGCTGGGGCAGGAGATCGACGCGACCGTGCGCTACGAGGTCGATGCGTCGCTGAGCTTCTCGCTGGAGCTGGCCTACTGGATGCCCGGCGACTGGCAGGAGCAGTCGGCTGCCCAGGCGGCCAACGACATCCTGCGTCGGCTCGACGACCCGGCCCACGATCCGGACTTCGACGCGGCTGCGAACGCGGCGGAGCTCGACGACGCATTCAGTCTGTATCTCCAGACGACGGCGCGGTTCTAGACGAGCGGTGCTTTCGCGCCGGCTCCTCGACGACGAAGGGGGACCCCGTCGGGTCCCCCTCCCGGATCCGTCGCGTCGCGACGACGGATCGATCCGGTTCCGGACGCTACTTCACGAGCAACATGCTCCGGGACAGACGGCGGGAGTCGGTGCTCAGCACGTAGAAGTACTGACCCGAGGCGGCCGGCCGTCCGTTGTGGTCGATCCCGTTCCAGATCACGGTGTGGTCGCCGGACTCGAGCGTGCCGTCGACCAGCGTGGTGACGAGTCGCCCTTTCACGTCGAAGATCGACAGCCGCACCGACTGGCTCTTCGGTAGCGAGAAGGCGATGTTCGTGAGCGGGTTGAAGGGGTTCGGCGTGTTCTGGGCCAACGCCAGCGTGCGACGCACCGGAGCGACCTGGTCTTCACCGTCGGCGATGCTGACCGGGTCGAAGCGAGTGATCCGGCCCTCGCCGCCCTCGGGGTACCGGCCCGCCGTCACCAGACCGTCCAACCCGTCGGCCGAGATCAGGTAGTCCTGCAGTGCCGACTGGTAGGTGGCGGCCAGCCGGGTGAAGTCGCTCAGGTGCGGGTACTGGTCGCCGCCGTTGGCCAGGAAGTTCACCGTGGTCACGGTCAGGTCCGGACCGACGACGACCTCACCGCCGGCGACGATCGGCGTGCCGTCGTCCAGGGTGATCTCGACGATTCGGGTCCCCGGTGTGGTGATCGCGCCGGTCACCGGATCGATCTGCTGCGCGGTCCCGGTGACGTCCCACAGGAAGCTCATGCCCGAGACCTGGGCGAAGCGCCCGGTGCCCGATCCACCGTCCTCCGGCAGTGCACGGGACACACAGTTCTCCATGATCTCCTTGAACTGCGCGCGCGTCACGTTCGGCGTGATCGTCACGAAGTTCGGGAAGGGCAGGATGTCGAAGGTATTGAGTTCGGTGATCGGCCCGGCGGGCAGGATGCGGTCGTCGCGCATGCCGCCACCGTTCTGCAGGGCGACGTCCGGGGCGGGCACGCCGAAGTCGGCGGCCTGGCGGTCGGCGACCCAGCGCAGGGCGTCGGCCACCAGGTTGCCCTGATTGGTCTCGAAGAACCGCACGCTGTTGCGCTGACCGTCGAGGTCGACCTCGCTCTGGGCGATCACGTTGTTGGCCAGGCCGTCGAGCGCGGCCTGGACCGGCTGCTCGATGCTCGTCTCGGCTCCGGCGTCGGGGGTCACGCCGTCGGCGAAGGTGGTTCCGACCACGCGGATCGGGCCCGACGAAGGATCGACACCGACCACGTCGCCGTTGGAGTCGAATTCCAGCACCAGGCGACCCACGTAGCGGTAGTTCCCGCTGGTGGTGACCACCGGGACGCTGTTGCCGTCGAGATCGGTGGCCGTGGCGGGATAGGGTGCGGACGCCGCGTCACCCGGCAGCAGCGTGTTGCCGGGGTTGGCGAGCAACTCGTCGCCACCTCCGGCGACCACGGCGTCGATACCACGCAGCTGCGCCACGACGGCGATCTCCTCGGCCAGACCCTGCAGGTGGCTGATCAGGACGATCTTGTCGACGCCGGCACCCTCGAGCGCCAGCACCTCGGACTCGATGGCCGGCACCACGGCATCGATCACGACGTTCCGTGGCGCACTGATGAAGCGGATGTTCGGCGTGGTCGCACCGATGATGCCCACGTCACCGATCGCCGTCGACACGACCGTGCTCTTCGCGATCGTTCCCGCGTCCACCAGGGCCTGCAGACCGGGCTCGGCAGCGAAGTCCAGGTTCGCCGCCACGTACTGCGGAGCACTGGTGAATCCCGCGAAGAAGTCGGCGAGGGTGTCGGGACCGAAGTCGAAGTCGTGGTTGCCCAGGGCCAGGGCGTCGTAGCCGATCGCCTCGATGGCCAGGGTGTCGAAGAAGGGTATCCCGTTCGAGAAGCTGGCGTTGAACTCGGGTCCGGGCAGGAAGTTGTCGCCCGAGCTGACGGTCACCTGACCTTCACCGGCCGGTACCAGGCCACGTTCGCGGTCGAGGGTGGCGACGTAGCGCGCAATGCCACCGGTGTCGCCGGTCGGCAGCAGCTGGGATTCGCCGTCGTTGTTGTGGAAGATCGTCAGTCGATCGGTCTGGGCGCTGGCCGGGCCGGCCACGACGAGCACCGCCAGTGCCAGGAACAGCGCCGTGCGAAACGTGCGCGAAGGGTTCATCAGTGATGACTCCTCGGTGGTTGGAGACGGGCCTCCGGTCGGAGACCGTACGGCCGAGGAGTGAAGCACGGATCACAGTGCGCTCGTTTTGCCCTTCGATGAAGCGTTGGTCGAGGACCGATGAATCGGGATCGGATCGGCGGTCAGTGCGTTCGTAGCTCGCGCACTCCGGCGATGAAGTCCTCGGGCTCGCCGCGGCGGGAGGGATCGACGTCGTGGAAGGCGCGGCGGATCATACCGTCGGTGTCGACCAGGTAGGTGGCTGGCACGGGCAGTTCGAAGCTCGACGTGTCCTGTCGGGCGGGCAGGTCGAGTCCGAAGGAGAGGTACAGCGTGCGCAGAGCCTCGGGGAGCGTGTAGACCAGACCGTAGTCACGGGCGATGCGGTTCTGATGGTCGCTGAGCACGGGAAAGGTGAGCCGATTCTCCGCGGCGGTCTCGCGGAGGAACTGTGGGGTCTCGGGTGAGATCGCGAGCAGCGACGCCCCGGCGTTCTCGATCGACTCGATCAGCTGCTGGTAGGCGCGCAGCTCCAGCGAACAGAACGGACACCAACCGCCGCGGAAGAAGTCGACGATCACCGGGCCGCCTTGGAGCGCCGATCGCAGCGACACGGGTTGGTCCTCCGTGTCGGGGAGCGCGAAGTCCGGCGCCGGGTCGCCCACTCGCAGGGCGTCGCCACCGACACCGGTTTCTCGCAGATAGCGCATCGCCTCGCGGCGGACCTCGAGGTGGGCCGGAGGCGTTCGGGCCAGCTCCTCGTCACGGATCGCGTCGAGTTGGTCCTGCAGGGACATACGACCTCCGCGGATCGGTCAGGTGGTCGTGTCGGGTGTCACATCGCGCCGCCGGGGCAGCAGCGGCCGCACGACACGGGCGACGGTTCGGCCGGCACCACCGAGGGTGTCCTCGACCGTCACGACCATCACCGGCAACAGCAAGGTGGTGAGAACGGTACTGATCGCCAGCCCCCCCATGAGCACCAGGGCCATGGTGTGGTAGTAGACGCCGCCGACGGCCGGCTTCTCGACCACGATCGGGATCAGGCCGATGAGCGTGGTCATCGCCGTCATCAGGATCGGTCGCAGGCGTTCGCGACCGCCTTCGACGATGGCGCGGTCGCGCTCCATGCCCCTTCGTCGGTAGCCGTTGACGTGTTCGATCATCACGATGCCGTTGTTCACCACCACGCCGATCAGCAACAGGAAGCCGACCACGGCGGGAATGTCGAGATCGGCTCCGAACAGGTACAGGCACCAGATACCGCCGGACAGGGCGAAGGGCAGGGCGATCATCAGTCCCACCGCCTGCCGCACCGACTCGAAGAGTCCGGCCATGAGCGCGAACACGAGCAGCAGCGCCAGAGCGATGTTCGTGAGGATCTCGTTGGCCTGCTCCTCCTGCCGCTGCTGCCAGCGGCCCCACTGCCACGAGTAGCCGTAGGGGAACTCCATGCCCGACAGCAGACGCGTGACCGCGGGCATGTAGTCGCCGCGGGTGCCTTCGTCGTACTCGGCGCCCACCCACAGGCTCGTGAGCCGGTCGTCGCGCTGGATACGCTCGGGAGCGGGTACGTACTCGACGTCGGCGAGGGATCCCAGCGGGATCTTCTCGCCGTCGGCCGTCCACAGGGGCAGCACCATGAGCTGATCCACGGACTCGTCCTGGCTCTCGTCCAACGTCAGACGCATCTCGCGCTCGCCCTGCGGCGTGCGGTAGCGCGGCAGCCGTTGACCCCGGTAGGTCAGTCCGATCACCTGGCTCATCTGCTGGGGCGGCACGCCGTAGCGACTCGCCAGGTCGCGGTCGGGAATCACGTGCAGTTCTTCCTGGCCTTCCTCGTTGCTGCTGAAGGGATCGCGCAGACCCGGAACGGCGTCGAGTTCGCGCTGGACCTGTTCGGCCAGACGGGCGAGGACGGCCGAATCCTGCCCGACCAGCTGGAACGCGATGCGCTTGCCCCGGTCCTGGCGCCAGAACTGGCGGTTCTCCTGCACCTCGATCTTCACACCCGCCACGGTGGGCAGGAGATCGCGCAGCTTCGACCGCACGAGGGCCAGGTTCTCGGGTGTGGCCCGGCCCTCCTCCAGGTACACGCGCGTGAGCGAGAAGCGATCGCTCCAGAAGCTGTAGATGGAGCGGGCCATCAACTCCTCGCGGTGGGGCTCGAGTTCGGCCTCGACCATCTCCACCAGCTCACGCTTGCGCTCGAGGCTGACGGGCTCGCTGATGTCGTAGCGGATCTGGACGAAGAGCTCGGCTTCGTCGGTGTCGAAGTTCTTGTCGACGTTCTGCAGCGCCCACCACCCGGACGTGGCCAGGACACCGCCCAGGGCCAGGGCCCCCGCGCGCCGAAGGATGCGTCCGCCGCGGCCGGATCCTGGTCCCCCGATCAACGCCGTGACGAGCCCGGAGTAGTGACGCTCGAGCCAGAGCAGCGCTCGGCCCTTCGGCCGCGGCTTGCTGCGGATGAACCACGACGTGGCCATGGGGATCAGCGTCTGGCTCACGAACAACGACGCAAGCAGGGTGACGCAGACGGTGATGCCCAGCTCCTTCAGGTACAGATTGATCTCGCTGGGCTTGTTGAACACCATCGGCAGGAAGACGATCACCGTGGTCATGGTGGCCGCGGTGACCGCCGTCGCGACCTCGCGCGCACCGATCAGAGCAGCCTTGCGCTGCGGAAGACCCTTCTCCTGTTGACGAAAGATGTTCTCGATCACCACCACGGCGTTGTCGACGAGCATGCCGATGCCGACGATCAGGCCGAGCAGTGTCAGCGTGTTCAGGGTTCCGCCCTTCGCCCAGATGAAGCCGCAGGCGACGATCAGGCTGAAGGGAATGCACATCACCGACACGATGGTCGTCGACACGCGCCGCAGGAACACGAAGAGCACCACGGCGGCGAGCATCGCGCCGAAGACGCCGGTGAAGGCCAGGTCCTTCAGGGTCTTCACGATCTCGTCGCTCTGGCTGAACCACACCAGGAAGCTCACGCCCTCGAGCTCGGGGTCGTCGGCCATGGCGGCGATGCGTTCCTTCAGCTCACGGCCGACCTCTACGACATTGGCGTTCGCCTCGGCGGCCACGGTGATGCCCACGGCGAAATCGCCGTCGAGATGGCGGCCGTACTCAAGAGGCGGCTGGGCGTAGACGACGTCGGCCACGTCCTGCAGGCGCAGTCCGTCGTCGCGCAGCGGCAGGGCGCGGATCTCCTCGACGCTGCGGAAGCTGCCGACGGTCCTCAGGTCGAAGCGGGTGTCGCCGTCGCGGATGTGGCCCAGCGACTGGTCGAGATTGTTCGCGCGCAGGGCAGTGGCCACGTCACGCACGTCGATGCGATGGCGTTCGAGCGCATCCACGTGGAGGTTCACGCGGACTTCCTTCGGCTCGACACCGTCGAGTTCGACACTGGCCACCCCGGGCACGCGTTCGAGCGGGCGGAGGATCTTGCGCTCGAGCAGGTCGTAGCTCTCGCTCAGGTCTCGCACCGAACTCAGGCGGCCCTCGAGCACCGGGCGGTCGGCGTCGCGGCCGCCCCAGCCGTTGCTCACCCGGATGTCGCCCAGGTCCTCGGGCAGGTCGCGCCGGATCCGGTCGATCTTCTCCCACACCTCGACCCGGGCCATCTGCAGATCGGTGCCCCAGTCGAAGCCCAGCCGCACGCGTCCGCCGTCGGTACCGCAGCGCGACCACATGCTGTCGAGGCCCTTCACCGACCCCAGGGCGTCCTCGACCGGACGGACGACCATGCGCTCCACCTGCTCGGGCGAGGCGCTGTCCCACGGCAGGATCACGAAGAGCTGAGGTTCCTCGACCTCGGGGAGGAAGGCCAGCGGCAGCCGTGTGAGGGCGACACCGCCGAGGACCACCAGGCTCACGAGGATCATCAGCGTGGTCACGTGCCGCCGGATGGCGAGTTCGGGCAGGGTCACGCCGAGGCCTCCTCGACGAGTTCCTCGTCCTGCAGACGGTTCACCTTGGACGGGACGAGGGCATAGGCCGCGGGGATCACGACCAGCGTCAGCAGCGTGCTGAGAGTGAGTCCGCTGGCCACCGTGATCGCCAACGGGGCCCGCAGTTCCGCACCCTCGCCCCAGGCCAGCGCCATGGGCAGCAGACCGAGGACGGTGGTCAGCGTGGTCATCAGGATGGGCCGCAGGCGCACGTGCCCGGCGCGGATCACGGCGTCGATCTTGTCCATGCCGCGCCGGCGGTAGCGGTTGATGGTGTCGATCAGCACGATCGCGTTGTTCACGACGATTCCGACGAGCATGACCGTGCCGATGAGCACGATCACCGAGATCGTGGTGTTGGTCAGGAGCAGCCCCGCGACGACGCCGACGAGGGCGAGCGGGATCGTGAACAGCACCAGGAACGGATGCAGGAAGCTCTCGAAGGTCGAGGCCATGACCAGATAGACCAGGAAGACGGCCAGCGCGATCGCGAAGCGCAGGCTCGAGAACGAGGTCTGCATCTCCTCGTTCTGTCCGGCGATCTCGGTCGTCACGCCGGCGGGCAGGGCCGCAGTGTCGACGGCCGAGCGGACGTCGGCGATGGCGTCGCCCAGACTGCGTCCCTCGACGTCGGCGCTGATCAGCGCGGCGCGCTGCTGTTGCACGCGGTGGATCTCGGCCGGACCCCGATCGAGGGAGACGTCGGCCACCCCGAGCAGGCGGATCGGTCCGTCCGGACCGGGAACCATCAGCCGCCGCACGTCCTCGCGCGACGACTCGGTCACGCCGGCGTTGCGGATCCGCACGTCGATCTGCCGGTCCTCCTGCTTGAAGGTCGTGGGGACGGCGCCCTGGACCCGATCACGCAGGGTCTGCGACAGCGTGCCCAGATCCAGCCCGAGCGCGGCGAGGCGGTCGCGGTCGAAGACCACCTGCAGTTCGGGGTTGCCGGCCTCGAGCGAGCTGCGGACGTCGCGCAGGCCGTCGATGGTCTCGAGTTCCCGCACGAGTTCGAGCGACGTGTCCCGCAGCAGGTCGAGGTCGTCACCGAAGATCAGGACCTCGATCGGCGTCTTCATGGTGAAGTAGCTGGGCCGGCCGATCTCGACGCCCAGTTCGGGGATGTCGCGGAAGGTCTCGCGCAAGGTCTCGATCACCGCGGCCTCGCCCCGGTCGTCGCCCCGGTCGGCCATCGCCACGTTGAGCTGCGCGAGATTCTCGGCGCGTGTCTGCAGCGACATTCCGCCGCTCACCACCCGGCTGCCCACCGTGGAGTACGACATGCCCA
>CAZQHE010000080.1:0-18804 GCA_964593155.1 uncultured bacterium | reverse complement strand
TCTCGGGTGTTCCGAGCGATCGCGGTCGGCTGTACTGGGGCCGTACCCTCGAGGAGATGGGCCAGTACATCCTGGCGATCCAGCGCTACCGCCAGGTGCTGCGCGAACACCCCGACAGTCCGCTGGTCGACGACGCTGCCTTCAGCATCGCCGAGGCCTTCTACCGCTCGGGGCAGAATTCGGTGGCCGTGCGCAGCTACCGGGGCTTCATCGAGGACCACCCCGACAGCCCCTTCGTGCCGAACGCCCGCTACAAGCTCGCCTGCGTGACCTACCGCGCGGGGGAGTACGACGAGAGCATCCGTCAGCTCGAGGAGGTGGCCCGCGCCTTCCCCGACGACATCGTCAGTGCCTACTCGCGCTACCTGATCGGCGACTGCCACATGCAGCTGGGCCGCAGCGCCGAGGCGATCTTCTCGTGGACCGACGTGGTCAAGCGCTTCGGGCAGACGAAGGTGGCCTCGGCCGCCATGCACAAGATCGTCTACGCCTACACCGAGGACGAGAACTTCGGGCAGGCCACGATCCTCGCCGACGAGTTCCTGCGCCGTTTCCCGGGCGATCCGCTGGCCGCCCGCGTGCGAGTTCTGCAGGGCTACGCCCACCTGGAACTCGGCGACCGCGAGGCGGCGATCCGGTCGTTCCAGAACGTGCTCGACAAGCACGTGAACACCGACGTGGCGGAGCGGGCGCTGTTCCTGTCGGCGCTGGCCTACCAGCAGGGTGGTCAGCCCGATCGTCTGATCACCAACTACAAGTTCATCGCCCAGAAGCTGCTGCCCACGCCGAGCCACTGGCGGGCGCGCACCTACTACCTGCTGGGCGAGGCCTACTACGACCAGGGCCTGTACCGGGACTCGGCGCAGATGTACCGTCTGGTGCTGAGCGGGTATCCCAAGAGCAACGTCGCCGCGTCGAGCCTGCAGGGTCTGGTGGCGAGCTACAGCCAGATCGGGGAGTACGATCTGGCGCTCGAGGAGCAGGAGCGCTTCCTGCGCGCGCTCGCCAACGCCGACACCGAAGAGGGGACGAACGCGTTGGCCGTGGGTTCGATCCACTTCAATCGGCGCGAGTACGAGGACGCGCTGCGCGAGTACCAGCAGTTCCTCGAGCGCAATCCCGACGCGCCCGAAGCCGAGGTTGCCCTCGCCAACGCGGCCGACTGCTACTACCGGTTGCAGTACTACGAGCAGGCGGTGCAGACCTGGAAGGACCAGGTCCGCCGGTTCCCCGACGGCGATCGCCTGGGCGAGGCCCTGTACCGCATCGCCGACACGCAGTTCGGTCTCGGGGACTTCGCCGCCGCCCGTGAGAGTTATCGGCGTCTGCAACAGCACGAACCCGACGGCGAGCACGCCGCCGACGCGGCCTTCGGTCTGGCGAACTGCGCCTACAACCTCGGCGAGGACGACGCCGCGATCGAAGCCTTCGAACGCTTCGTGGCGGACTTCCCCGACGATCCGCGCGTGAGCGACGCCGAACTCGGAGTGCAGTCGGCCTACTACCGCAGCGGCCGGGACATGAACGAGTACCTGGCGCGCAACCCCGACAGCGCCATGGCCGCCGACCTCCTGTGGAACGAGGGTCAGGACGCCTTTGCGGCGGGGAACTACGCCGCCGCCGCCTCGTCGTTCGAGCGCGTCACGCTCGATCACCCCGACAGCGAGAGTGCGGTGCAGGCCCTGTTCTACCTGGCCGAGAGCTACTACCGCCTGGAACAGAACGACCCTGCGCTGGCCGGATTCCGCAACTTCGTGCTCACGCACCCCGACCACGACCTGGCCGAGCTGGCGCGATTCCGCGCCGGCACCGTCCTGTACCGGCTCGAACGCTTCGGCGAGGCCGCACACGAGTACGAGGCGCTGCGCGACGCCTTCCCCGGCGGGGAGTACGCACCGTTGTCGATGTTCAACGGAGCCGTCTGCTACCAGCAGATCGAGGACTGGACGGCCGCGATCGCGACCTATCGGGAGTTCCTCGAGAACTACCCCGGCCACGAGAAGGCCCAGGGCCTGTGGGTGGAGGTGGCCGCGATCCACCAGGACGAGCTCGGCGCCTGGGACGAGGCCATCGAGGCCTACGAGAAGGCGCTCGCGGCAGGGCACGGCAGCGAGACCGAGATCCGCTACCGCCAGGGCGAGTGCCACCTCGAGGCGGATCGGGTCGACCGGGCTCTCGACAGTTTCGCGCAGGCCGCCAGCGGCGCGGGCGACGATCCCTTCGCGATCGCCGGCCTGGCCGAGATGGGCGAACTGCACGAGGACCGCGGCGAGTGGCAGGCCGCACTGTCCGCCTACGAGCGGATCCTCACGAAGGCCACGAATCCGGAGTGGACGGCCATGGCGCAGACCCGCGTCGAGGCCCTCCAGCAGATGCAGGCGGCCGGTCGCTGATCGGCCACAGGGAGGATGCAACCACCATGTTCGGTGACATGTCCATCGTCGACCTCTTCATCGCTTCGCCCACGATGCTGGTGTTGCTGGTCTGCTCGATCGTGACCCTGGGGTTCGCCCTCGAGCGCACCCTCTACTTCGCGCAGAGCCGCGCGAACAGCCGTGACCTGTTGAAGAAGGTCGCCACCAAGGTCCAGGCGTCCAATCTGGCCGGTGCCATGGACGTGGCCAGGAAGGACAAGAGCGCCGCCGGCCGCGTGCTCGCCCAGGGTCTGGCCCACGCCGGTCTGGGACGAACCCAGCTGACCGAGCGGATGAACACCGCGATCGAGGTCGAGCAGGTCGAGATGGAGCGCAACCTGGGCGTGCTCGGCACGATGTCGAACATCGCGCCGTTGCTCGGTCTGTTCGGGACCGTGGTCGGGATCATCCGCGCCTTCGCCGCCATCGCTCGCACGGGCAGCGGCGGCAGCCAGGTGGTCGCCATGGGCGTGTCCGAGGCGCTCATGACCACCGCGGCCGGCATCATCGTCGCGGTGATCGCGACCGTCTGTTTCAACGTGTTCGTCCGCAAGATCCGCACGCGTGTCGTGGACCTCGAGGACGCGCGCGAGGAGCTGCTGGTGCACCTGGCGGCTGCCGCCGGGAACACGCGCCGGGCGACCCCCCACGCGCACACGAACTCGAACGACGCCGCGCCCTCGCAGCAGGAACCGGCACCGGCCGGCTTCCTGAGCTGAGCCCGACGGATCCACGGACCGTGAGGAGTCGCCCATGAGCAGGCACGCCATCGGCACCGACGGCATCACCGACGCGAACATCACGCCGTTGGCCGACGTGACGACCACCCTGATCGTGGTCTTCCTCGTCACCCTGCCCACGTTGTTGTGGAGCGGGATCGAGGTGCAGAGCAAACCGGTGGAGAAGGGCAACCCCACCGTGGTGCACCAGCCCGCCAGCGAGCGCGTCGGTCTGCTGACGGTGGCCGTGCACCCCGACGGGATCAAGGTCAACGACGAACCCGTCGCCCTCGAGCAGCTCGAGACCACGCTCACGCAGAAGCTTGCCGCACGCGAGAAGCGTACGGTGGTGGTGGTTCCCGACGACCGGGTTCGTCTCGGTGAGGTGGTCACGGTGCTCGACATCGCCAAGGCGAGCGGCGCGAGCGACCTCGCCCTGCTCAATCTGCAGGAGGGTCGCTGATGGGAATGCGCAAGCGTCGCGGCCCGCGCGAGGAGAGCAAGACCGACGTGGTGCCGGTGATCAACGTGTCGCTCGTGGTGGTGCTCACGCTCATGATCATCTCCCCGAAACTCGACCAGGGAGCCGTCGACGTGAACCTCCCCACGGCGCGGGCGGTCGAGAACGAGGACGAGAACAAGATCGAGATCTCCTGCACGCTCGATCCGGAGACGGCACGTATCGATCAGATCTACTTCTCCGACGTGCCCATCGCGCTCTCCGAGGTGCAGCCCCTCATGGAGGACCTGCTCGTCGAGACCCCGACGGCGATCGCCGTGGTCCGGGCCGACCAGGACCTTCCCTACGGCGAGGTGGAGAAGGTGGTCGCCGAGATCGAGAAGGCGAAGCCGCGTGAGATCTCGCTGGCCACGTCGCCGGACGACGAGGACGAGGGAGTCTCGCCATGATGCGAGCGGCCGTCGATCGCAGTCGGTCCACACGCGGTGGGCTGGCGACGAGCACCGCGGTGCACGCCGCGTTGTTGCTGCTCCTGGCCCTGGGCCTGCGCAACGCCGGTAAGGTGCCCGAGATGGCCGAGGAGCTGACGAAGATCAGCTACATCGAGGCCCATCTCGGCGAGGACATCGAGAAGAAGGTCGCGCTGAAGACCCTGGCCAAGCGCACGCCGCCGTCGATCGACCCGGGCAAGGGTATCTCGACCAGATCGGCGCAGGAGCCGGAGCCGCCGGAGCCCGCGCCGGCGCCACCGAAGGCCGAGCCCACGCGGGCACGGACCGAGGTGGTCGACGTCGAGCCCGCGCTACCGGAGCCGAGTGCGATTCCCGAGCGGGAGGTCGAGACGGCTCCGAAGCTCGAGAGCCGCGACGACGACTTCGCGCGGCAACTCGACGTTCCGAAGAGCCGCGGCCGGGCCACGCGCGAGGCCGCCGACACGAGCGCGCCCGAGTTGACGTCGCGTTCGGGGCCGGCGCCGGATCTCGACCGCGCCGGAGGAGAACTCGAGAACCGCCGCGCCACGCTCGACGTGGTGGGGGGCGACATCGACCCGTCGACCGAGTCGTCGCGTCGCGGTGGTGGCGCGCTGGCCGACGCGGGCTCCTCGGCGCTGCCCGGCGGCGGTGAACTGCGCACCCGCTCCGGCGGCGGTGCCTCCTACCGCGCTCCCGGCCGCTCGCTCGAGTCGTCGCGGGGCTCGCGCGGCATCGCCGAGGGCACCGGCGACGCCATCGCTCCGCCGTCGCGCGGCTCGTCGGAGAGCAGTGGCCGCCGCACGATCCTCGACTACGGCAGCGGCGGTGGCGGCGGCGGGTTGCGCTCCCGTGGGGGTGGCATCGCCGCCGCGCCCGACCGTGCCGTCGAGCCCGACCGGGCGGCTCCGGCCGAGTCCGGCATCGCCGAGGCCGAGCCGAAGAAGCTCGACGAGAACGGCATGGGAATGACCATCACCGGTCAGATCGCCGACCGTGACATCCTGAAGGTCGTCTCGCCGGAGTACTCGGCGAAGGCGCGCCGCATGGGCTGGGAGGGTGTGGTCGCCGTGCACTTCACGGTGCTACCCGACGGCCGCGTGAAGGACTCCACGCGCATCCAGCAGATGTCGGCGCACTCCGACCTGAACCAGGCCGCGCTCGCGGCCATCGAGAAGTTCCGATTCGCGCCTCTCGACACGGGCGAGGCCCAGGTCGAGCAGTGGGGCGTGATCACCTTCGTGTTCCGTCTGAAGTGAGGACGATCATGTTCGGCCGTCTGCTACTCGTGTTCCTGCTGCTGTCCGGTCCGGCCGCCTTCGCGCAGGAGACGGTCGAGGCCGGAGAATCCGGCTCGACCTTCACCCAGGAGGGCGAGTCGGGAGCCGTGCTCGACGACGTGGTGGTCGAGGCACAGAACGAGGTCCGTCAGGACGTCGAGAAGCAGGGCTTCGAGTTCGAACTCAGTGCGGCGATGATCGATTCGTTCCAGAGCGAGGCCGACGAGGCGGCGCTGGAGATGAGTCCGGTGAGCGGCCTCCAGCCCCACCTGAACAACATCGAGAACCTCGCCAGCGACCAGACCCCGCACTACTGGTTGCCCGAGGTGGTGAGCACGCCGGTCGCGCGCTTCTACCCCGAGCCCGAACCCGGTCACGACCTGGAGGAATGGAAGCTGGTGATCACCGACTTCCGCGGCGCGCCCTTCCGGACCTTCGAGGGTGGTGACGACGTTCCCGACGAGATCGAGTGGGACGGCCTCGGCGACGACGGCAGCATGCTGCGACCGGGGTATCCGTACAGCTACGTGTTCACGCAGAGGGACGAGGGCACGAACACCTACAACCACGCCGGCGTGAGCTTCCGCGTACCCGCATTGCGGTATCCGCGTGGCGACGACCTGGTGCTCGAGTTCAGCGGTGGCGAGCTGTTCGAACGCCACGCGTCGCGGTTGGGACTCGGGGGCGAGGATTGGCTCACGCACGCCGCCGACGTCGTGCGGTCGCATCCCTACTCGCCGGTGAAGGTCGAGGTCGAGGCCGAAGAGCTGGATCTGGCCGAACGACGGGCCACGACCGTGGCGCACTTCCTGGCCGACGCCATGCAGCTCCCGCGCGAGCAGGTCGAGGTGGACTTCTTGCAGAAGTCCGACCTGCGCGCCGAACTCGACGGTCACGTGCGGGTGGTCATCCTCCACGCCGACTGAAAACCGTCGCCGCGGCCGCCGGTCGTGGGTGGGCGCGATCGCAGCGAGGGGTTCGCACGGTTGCCCTTCGCTGCGGCGCGTCATCACCCTTCGCCCCTCAGGGGCGCAGCGTTCCTTCCATCTCCGCCAGCACGTAGGCCATCACCGCCATGGCGGCGGTGTTCTTCTGCATGTCCTCGAGGACGATCTTGTCGAAGGTGTCGGCGTCGGTGTGGTGGATCACGAAGTAGTCGCTGGTGTCGTGGTGCAGACCCAGGGCGGGGACCCCGCGGGCGGCGAGGGGGCCGACGTCGGCGCCGGAGCCGGCGGCGAAGACCGAGTCGGCGCCGGTGGTCGCGAGCAGATCGGCGATGTCCCGGGCCACGGCCATCATCCGGTCGCGTCCGGCCTCGAAGGCCTCGCCGCCCTCCTCGGCCGTGTCGAAGCCCATGACCGCGGGCCGGAAGTCGAAGCGGAATCCCTGCACGATTCCGTTGCCGCTGTCCGACTCGATGGCGGCGACGTGGCGGTCGAGTTCGTCGGCGTGGTCGTCGCGGTAGGCGCGGGCGCCGCGCAGGCCGTTCTCCTCGTTGGTCCACAGCACCACCCGCACGGTGCGACGGGGGATCAGGCCCGTCTCGAGCATCAGGCGTGCGGCGTCGACGGCGATCAGGCATCCCACGCCGTCGTCCTGGGCCCCCGTGCCCACGTCCCAGCTGTCGATGTGACCGCCGATGACGACCACTTCCTCGGGCTTCTCGCGTCCGACCACCTCGGCGATCAGGTTGTGCGACAGGCCGTCGGCTTCGTTGCGCGCTTCCATCTCGAGCCGGACGACGACCCTCCGACCCGAGGCGTTCAGGCGGGCGATCATGTCGGAGTCCTCGGTCGCGATCGCGGCCGCCGGAATGCGCGGCGTGTCGTCGCGGTAGCGCATGGTCCCCGTGTGCGGGGTGCGCAGTCCCGGAGGGCCGATCGAGCGGACCAGGGCGGCGACGGCCCCGCGCTGGGCGGCGGCGATCGCTCCCTGGGTGCGGTACGGAACGGTGCGTCCGTAGCCGCGGTAGGGGGCGTCGAACAGCACGATCCGACCGCTGACGTCGGACACGCTCATGGCCTCGAGTTCGTCGAAGTTCTTCACGACGACCACTTCGCCGGTCAGACCCCCGGGAGGCGTGCCCACGCTCATGCCCAGACCGAGCATCGGAAGGTCGAGCTCCATGGGCTCGACCAGGGTGAGACTCTCCTCGCCGCGAATCCACACCGGGACCTGCACCGGTTCCTGGCGCACGTTCTGGAAGCCCATCGACCGTAGTTCGCCGGCCATCCAGTCGATGGCGCGCTCCAGTCGCTCGCTGCCGGTGAGGCGATGTCCGTGCTCGTCGCACAAACGCGCGAGTGTCTCGTACCCCACGGTGGATCCCAGGGCGGCCTCGCGCAGGGTCGCCGCGTCGTCGCGGATCTCCGCGGGCAGGGCGGACTCGTCGGTCGACGTGTCGGAGCCTCCGCCGCAGGCCACGATCACGAGCAGCACGAGCGCAAGGGTCACCGAGCGGGTGGCACGGAGGACGGAGACCGCCACGCGGCGGCACGCATGCAGGGACACGGACACGGCTCCTCGGTCGATGGCGATGGGCGCGAGACGGGCGGCCGCGCGGACGGCGACCGGAAGCGGTCAGGCTATCAGACGGAACGATTCCTGTCTTCGGCGGCCTCGGACCACAGCTCGGGCTCGAGGGAAGCCCACAGGTACAGGCTGGCCAGGCCACGCCAGGGGCGCCACGACTCGGCCCGGGCCACCATGGCGGGAACGTGGGGCGCGGTGTCGTGACCGTCGAGGTTCTGCACGGCGCGTCGCAGTCCGAGATCGCCGGTGGCCCAGACGTCGGTCCGGCCCAGACCGAAGAGCAGGAACATCTCGACCGACCAGGGTCCGAACCCACGAACGGCGCCCAGGCGCTCGGCGATCTCCTCGTCGGGCAGGCGCCAGAGCTGGTCGGTCCGCAGCCGGCCCGAGTGCACATGCCCTAGCAGGTCACGCAGCGCGGCCGTCTTCTGCCGGCTGAGGCCGGCGGCCCGCAGGGCAGCGTCGTCGAGCGCGTGCAGTCGGTCGGGCCGGAGCCGCCCGCCGGCCGCTCGCCGGAGGCGCTCGGCGATGGTGGCGGCGGCTCTCACCGAGAGCTGCTGATCGATGACGATGCGGCACAGGCGTTCGAAGACGGGCGTTCGGCGCCGTGGCCAGACGTCGCCGAAACGGGCCACGAGGCGGGCCAGGGCGGGATCGGCGGCACTCAGGGCGGCCTGCCCCCGGCGCCGGTGGCCCGGATCGTGCAGCGTGGTCGGGGTGGCTCGTGGCGGCACTCGCGTCGTCCCGGGTCGGAGGATCGGCGATTTGCGACGTTGCCAAATCGCGGCGGTTGCTGTAGGTCTTTGAGTTAGCGAAAGGCGACTGGGTCGCCACGCTCTCGAATCCCGCGGCACAGCTCCGGGGACTGCCCCATGCGGGCCGGCCCTGACCAATCTCCAGGTTCGCGCCCGAGTCGAACCCCGGCCACCAGCGGGTCCGATCGTTCCGGCCACAGCATCTACTTCGGTTCCTGCCGAACAGATCCCAACCGGAAGCGGTCGAGGACGCGCCACGACGGCGCATCGATCACGTCGGTTTCTCCTTCGCTCGTTCGCTTCCCGACGCCGGGGAACCGGTCCGTCGATTCCGGAGCGAAGAAGCGTTCGTGATCGCTCTCGATGCCCCGCACGGCGGAGCAGGTTCTCACGATCGAGTAGGTCTATGTCCAATTCCAGTTCGAAGTCGCGCCCGCGGCGTGGCGCCGCGCGTCGCGGTCGCCGTTCGGGCAACGCGGCGGATCCGGAGAGCGCCATGTCTCCCGGTTCCAACGGGGGCGGGGGAGGCAACTCCCGCTCGGGTGGCAACAAGAAGAAGCGGTCCCGGCGCAAGAAGTCGGGGATCCGTCGGGGCCCGGTCGACCACACGGGTGCGGCCCTCGACGACGACATGGTGCCACCGAACAAGTCCTCCTCGAAGAAGCGTTCGCAGAGCTCGAACGGGCAGCGGCGTTCCGGTGGCGGAGGCGGCCGGCGTCGGCCGGGCCCGGCCCGGAGCAAGCGCGCGCGGAGGGGCGGATCGGGGAGTAGCCAACAGCGGCTGCAGCGTCTGTTCGACCAGCTGCACAAGACCACCAGCATCGATCCCGAGCAGCGGTGGCAGCTCTCGCGCGAGGACGGCGCCCTCACGCCGCGGGTGATCGACCTGCTCGCTCCACTCGGCAAGGGACAGCGCTGTCTGATCGTGGCGCCGCCGAAGGCGGGCAAGACCACCCTTCTGCTCGAGATCGCCCGATCCCTCGAGGTGAACCATCCCGAGGCGCTGGTCTTCGCCCTGCTCGTCGACGAACGCCCCGAAGAGGTCACCCACTTCCGTCGCAGTTGCCACGCCGAGGTCATCGCGGCGAGCAGTGACCAGGTGGCCAAGGACCACGTGCGCACCACCGAGGCGGCGATCGAGCGTATCCTGCAGCCAGTGCTCGAGGGCAAGGACGTCGTCCTGCTGCTCGACTCCATCACGCGACTGGCCCGGGCCTACAACACCGTACGCGGTGACAGCGGCCGTACGCTGTCGGGCGGTCTCGACGCCAATGCCATGCAGACGCCGCGGCGCCTCTTCGGGGCGGCGCGCAACATCGAGAACGGCGGCAGTCTCACCATCCTCGGGACGGCGCTGGTCGACACGGGTTCGCGCATGGACGAGGTGATCTTCCAGGAGTTCAAGGGAACCGGGAACACCGAGATCGTGCTGTCGCGGCAGCTGTTCGAGAAGCGCATCTTCCCGGCCCTGGACATCGCGAAGTCGGGAACCCGCAAGGAAGAGAAACTGTACGACCTCGAGACGCTCGAGCTGATCCACAAGGTCCGCCGGGTGCTCTCGTCCATGCCGCCCGACCGCGCCATGGAGGGTCTGCTGAAACTCCTGGCCAAACACGCGACGAACCAGGAACTGCTGCATGCGCTTCCGCGCACCTGACCGGATCGCGATCGTCGTCGCCCTGGCCCTGGGCCTGGCGGTGCTGTCCACCGATGCCGCGGTCTTCGAGCTCGAGGACGACGGATCCTACGAGCCCACGATCGCGACGCTCTCCGAAGACGTCTTCGACCCGGTCTTCGCCTTCATGCTGTCGGTGCTCGAACGCGACCTGTACGGGTCGGTCGATACGGCGTGGTTCGACTCGCTGGTCACCGCCGAGGGCGGATCGAAGATGCCCTACGACGCCGTCGCCGAGATGGAGCGCTGGCCGGGCGAGGACGGGGCCGATGCCATCGTACGCATCACCATGGGCGAGACCACCCGCTTCGACATTCCCTACTCGATCCTGGGCTACCATCCGGGCGAGATGCGTTTCGCGCCGGTGATCGAGATGCTCCACTGGGAGGTCGGCGATCGGCAGTTCGAGTTCGATCGTGGCGACGAGGGCACTCTGACCGTCGACGCCCGCGACGCCCATCTCTTCGTGCTGAGCAAGGGCTCGGTCGAGATGGACATCGACGGCTGGCTCGACCGCATCATGGGTGGCAAGCTCGACGACGTCGAACTCACCGGGTTCTTCGTGTTCCGTGACGGACGCGACTACGTCGGGCTCGGCTTCGGCTACAACCGGTCGGGAGGCGGGCGCACGGGCGCCTTCGACTTCGTACGCAACGAGTCGATCTTCCCCGCCTCGCGGGCCTACCTGTCGGTGGGACGCACGATGCGCAGTCTGGCCGAGCGCCGTCTCGAGACCTGGCTCGCCGCGCGATCGGTCGGCGGCGAAGCGGGGACCAGCGCGGTGGCGGGCGACGCACCGCGCTGATCCGGTCGGGTTCCGCGGTCGGATCAGCCCTTCGACGTGGTCTTGCGCTTGGCGCGCTTCGACCCCGACGTCTTCTTCTTCCGCTTACCGCCGTTCGGCGAGGTCGTCTCCTGCGGACGCACCTCGTCGGTGTGCGCCGGATCCGGCCGGTCCGGATCGATGCCGAAGCGCTCGCGCGCCTTCAGCGCGACCTCGAGCGGGATCCGGTCGAGGCGGGCGAGCTCGACGAGCGTGCTGTAGACCACGTGCGCCGCGTCGTTCTCGAAGAAGTGCCGCAGGTTCTCGCGGGTGTCGCTGCGCCCGAAGCCGTCGGTGCCCAGAGCGGTGAACGGCAGCGGGATCCACCGCGAGACCTGATCGGCCACGGCCTTCATCGAGTCGGTGGCGGCCACCACGGGGACGTCTCGTGCCTCGTCGGCGAAGCAGCTCGTGACGTAGGGCACCCGGGCGTCGCGATCCGGGGCCATACGGTTCGCCCGTTCCACCGTCAGCGCGTCGCGGCGCAGCTCGGAGAAGCTCGGTGCACTCCACACCGCCGCGGCCACCCCGTAGTCGTCGGCCAGGATCCGCTGTGCTTCCATCACCTGCTGCAGGATGACGCCACTGCCCAGCAGGTGCGCGCGCGGGGCGTCGTCGTCCTCCAGCGGACTCGGACGGAAACGGTACAGGCCCTTCAGGATGCCCTCTTCGACACCTTCGGGCATGTCGGGCATTTCGTAGTTCTCGTTGTACAGCGTCAGGTAGTAGAAGACGTCCTCGTCGTCGCGGTACATGCGGCGCAGGCCGTCGCGGACGATCGTGGCCGTCTCGAAGTGGAAGGCCGGATCGTAGGCCAGGCAGTTGGGCACCGTGGTCGCCGTGAGCAGCGTGTGTCCGTCCTGGTGCTGCAGGCCTTCGCCGTTCAGCGTCGTGCGACCGTACGTGGCACCGAGCAGGAAGCCCCGACCGCGGCTGTCGGCCAGGCTCCAGATGCTGTCGCCCACCCGCTGGAAGCCGAACATCGAGTAGAAGATGTAGAAGGGGATCATGGGTTCGCCGGTGGTGGCGTAGCTCGTCGCCGCCGCCGTGAAGCTGGCCATGGATCCGGCCTCGGTGATGCCCTCCTCGAGGATCTGACCGTCCTGTCCCTCGGTGTAGCTGAGCAGCACGTTCCAGTCGACCGGCTTGTACTGCTGACCTTCCGCCGCGTAGATCTTGAACTCGCGGAAGAGCGACTCCATGCCGAAGGTTCGCGCCTCGTCGGGGATGATCGGCACGATCCGCTCGCCGAGGTCGTCGTTCTTCATCAGGGCGCGCAGCAGACGGACGAAGGCCATGGTGGTGGACACGGGGACCTTCGGCCCGGTGCCCTTGCGGAACTCGTCGTACAGGTCGTCGGCCGGCAGTTCCACCCGCCAGTTCCGCTTGCGCCGCTCGGGCAGCACGCCGCCCAGGTTGCGCCGGTGGTCGTGCAGGTACTGCACCTCTGGGCTGTCTTCACCCGGGTGGTAGTAGGGTGCGCTCTCGATCTGCTCGTCGGTGATCGGCAGCTCCAGGCGGTCACGGAAGACCTTCAGCTCGTCCTCGCCCAGCTTCTTCATCTGATGCGTGACGTTCCGGGCCTCGAAGCCCTCGCCCAGGGTCCAGCCCTTCACCGTGCGGGCCAGGATCACCGTGGGCTCGTTCTGGTGCTCGCACGCGTACCAGTACGCCGAGTACATCTTGCGGTAGTCGTGGCCGCCCATCCGCAGGCGCTCGAGCTGCTCGTCGCTGAGGTGCTCGACGACCTTCTTCAGACGTGGGTCGGTTCCGAAGAACTCCTCTCGGATGGTCGCGCCGCCCTCGACGGCCATCCGCTGCCAGTCGCCGTCGAGCACGTTCCGCATGCGTTCGACGAGCAGTCCGTCGGGGTCGCGGGCCAACAGGTCGTCCCACTCGCGGCCGAGCAGCACCTTGACCACGTTCCAGCCCGCTCCGCGGAAGCGTGCCTCGAGCTCCTGGACGATCTGGCCGTTCCCCCGGACCGGTCCGTCGAGGCGCTGCAGGTTGCAGTTGACCACGAACACCAGGTTGTCGAGGCCCTCCCGGCTGGCCAGGGCCAACGCGGCGAGCGACTCGGGCTCGTCGGTCTCGCCGTCGCCCAGGTAGCACCAGACGCGGGCGTCGGAGGTGTCGGCCAGGCCGCGGTTGTGGAGGTACCGCAGGAAGCGAGCGTGGTAGACGGCGTTGATGGGGCCCAGTCCCATGGAGACGGTGGGATACTCCCAGAAGTCCGGCATCAGCCGCGGATGGGGATAGCTCGACAGCCCGCCGCCCTTCGACTCCATCCGGAAGTGTTCGAGCTGCGACTCGGTCAGCCGCCCCTCGAGGAAGGCACGGGCGTAGACGCCGGGCGCGCCGTGTCCCTGCACGTACACCGCGTCGCCGATCCCGCCGGGCCAGTCCTTGCCGCGGAAGAAGTGGTTGAAGCCCACTTCGTACAGGCTTGCGGACGAGGCGTAGGTGGAGATGTGACCGCCCAGACCGGGATTGCGCTCGTTGGCGCGGGTCACCATGACCGCGGCGTTCCAGCGGATGAGCCGCCGGATCCGGCGCTCCATGTCCTCGTCACCGGGGAACCAGGGCTCCTGCTCGGGACTGATGGTGTTGATCGGCCGGGTGGTGACCGTCTGGGGCAGGCCGACGTTCAGCAGGCGGGCCTGCTTCAGGACCTTGTAGAGCAGGAACTGCGCCCGCTGCGAACCCGAGGCGCGCACCACCGATTCGAGCGCCTCGAGCCATTCCTGGGTCTCACCCGGATCGATGTCGGGGAGGTGCTGCTTGAACTGATCGAAGACCATGGTCGCTCCACGTCGGGGGTCGGCGCAGCCGCCAGAGGCGACGCGGCGCGGCCCGCGGCCACGCCGGCGCGGATGGCACAACCTAGACCCATGACCGGTGATTTTCCAGCGTCTCACGCGTTGGCGGAATCGTTCGCGCCGTTTACCATCGTCGGATGCGGGCGCCCGGATCGTCCGGGCCGGATCGCCGCTGGTCGCCCGCTCCCTCACCGGATACTCTCACGCCGCCGTTCGCCGGCCCGCTGCCCCGACCGGGGCCGAGCCCGGCGGCCGACCCGAACCGAGACCATCACGAGCCGAGGTGTTCATGAAGATCCTGGTCTGTGTGAAACAGGTTCCCGAGAAGGATGCGCGCCTGCGCTTGGCGAGCGGCGACGAGTGGATCGTCGAAGACGGCCTGGCCTACGCGATCAGCGAGTGCGATCGCTACGCCATCGAGGCCGCGCTGCGCCTGAAGGAGAGTGGTGAGGGCGAAGTCGTCGTCCTCTCGCTCGGCGGCGAGCGCGCCAGCAAGGGCGTGAAGGAGGCCCTGGCCATGGGGTGCGACCGGGCCATCCACGTCCAGAGCGACGACCTGGCCCGCGCCGACGCCCTGACCATCTCCAGGGCCCTGGCCGCGGCGGCGAAGGACGAGTCGTTCGACGTGATCTTCACCGGCCAGCAGTCCGACGACCTGGGCTACAACGCGGTCGGCCCCATGCTCGCCGAGCGCCTCGGCATGCACCACGTGCAGATCGTGCTCGAGATCGAGGCCACCGACGGCGCCCTGAAGGTCACCCACGAGCTCGACAACAACCTGGTGGAGACGGTCGAGGTCCCCATGCCCGTCGTGCTCGGCGTGCAGAGCGGGATCAACGACGTCCGCTACGCCTCGCTCAAGGGCATCATGCAGGCCGGCGCGAAGCCGCAGAAGAAGATGTCGCTGGCCGATCTCGGTCTCGACGAGTCCGAGCTCGCACCGAAGGTCTCGATCGAGAGCGTCGGCTTCCCGGTGAAGTCGAGCCAGGCGACGATGATCGAGGGCGAGCCCAAGGAAGCCGCGAAGATCCTCGTCGAGAAGTTGATCCAGGAAGCCAAGGTGCTTTGAGCGCACGGTGCCAACAGGAGGTCTGACGAACGTGAGCAACGACGTTCTCGTGATCGGTGAGCACCGTGACGGTGCTCTGAAGGGAATCAGCAAGGAAGCCATGACCGCCGCGCGCTCGGTGGCGAACGACCTCGGCGGTCAGGTGGTGAGCGTGCTGCTCGGCGACGACACCGCCGGCATGGCCGACGACCTCGCCGGCTGCGGCGGGGCGAAGACGCTGCGTGTGCACGACGCGAAGCTCGCCCAGTACACCCCCGAGGTGTACGTCGAGGCGCTGAAGCAGGTGATCGCCGACGTGCAGCCGAAGGTGGTGCTGACCGGCCACTCCTACCAGGCCATCGACTTCTTCCCACGCCTCGCCGCCGCCCACGACGGTGCGCTCGTGCCGGACGTGACGGGCATCGTGGTCGAGGACGGCAAGCCGGTGTTCACCCGCAAGGTGATCAACGGCAAGCTCGACGCCCGTACCGTTCCCACCGGCGACGGCATGGTGTTCTGCAGCGTGCAGCAGGGTGCATTCCCGGTGCAGCCGGCCGAAGGTCCGGCCACCGTCGAGGACTTCTCGGCGGACCTGTCCGACGTCACGGCGCGCAAGGTCGTCGAGGTCAAGGCCGCCGAGGCGGGTGAGGTGGACCTGACCGCCGCCGACGTCATCGTGGCCGGCGGGCGCGGGGTCGGCGATCCCGACAAGTTCGGCGTGGTCTTCGACCTGGCCGAAGCGCTCGGCGGCGCGGTGGGCGCCTCGCGTCCTCCGTGCGACAGCGAGTGGGTCGAGCACGAGCGCCAGATCGGCAGCTCGGGCCAGGTCGTGGCGCCGAAGCTGTACATCGCGCTCGGCATCAGCGGAGCGATCCAGCACCTGGTCGGCATGCGCGGCGCGGGCTGCGTGGTCGCGATCAACAAGGACCCGAACGCGGCGATCTTCCAGGAGGCCAGCTACGGGATCGTGGGCGACCTCCACGAGGTCGTGCCGGCCCTGATCGAAGCCGTGAACGAGGCCAAGAGCTGAACCGCCCGGACGCCGGTGGGGATCATGCGGAACGGACGATCGTGACCACGCCGGCGGCCAACGGCGAGCCCCTGCCGCACGAACGGCGCACGATCCTCGGCCTGGCCGGGATCTACCTGCTCCGCCTGCTGGGCATGTACATGGTACTGCCCGTGCTGAGTCTCCACGCCTCCGAGCTGGAGGGTCACACGCCGCTCCTCGTGGGTCTGTCGGTGGGAGCCTACGGGCTGGCCCAGGCTCTCCTGCAGATCCCCTTCGGCGTGTGGAGCGACCGCTACGGCCGCCGGCGTGTCATTGCCGGCGGCCTGCTCGTGTTCGCCGCGGGGAGCGTCGTGGCCGCCGTCGCCGACAACGCTCTGCAACTGGTCATCGGCCGCACCCTGCAGGGAGCCGGCGGCGTGTCGGCCGCGGTGGTGGCCCTGATCGCCGACGTCAGCCGCCCGTCGATCCGCACCCGGGCCATGGCCGCGCTCGGTGTGTCGGTGGGGGTGGCCTTCACGATCGGGATGATCGCCGGTCCGGGTCTTGCCTCGCGCTTCGGGGTCCCCTTCCTGTTCTGGTTGACCGCCGTGCTGAGCGTGCTCGCGGCGATCTACGTGGTCACCATGATCCCGAAGCCCCCGCGGCACGTTCACGATGCGAGCATGGAGTGGACGCCGGGCCACCTGAACGAGGTGCTGCGGCACCGCCCCATGCTGCGGCTCGACGCCGGCGCCTTCCTGCAGCACGCCCAGGTCACCGCGATGTTCGTGGTCGGGCCCGGGCTGTTGGCCGACTTCATTCCGCGGGCCGAGCACGGGAAGGTCTATCTCGTGCTCGTCCCCGTGGGGCTCAGTGTGATGCTGGTCAGCGCCTTCTTCGCCGATCGCTGGGGCCGGTTGAAGCAGGCGGTGATGGGGGGCAGCGTGGCGCTGCTCGGGGCATCGGCCTTCCTGCTGGCCGGCGGCCCGACCTTCTGGGCGACGGCGGGCGCCATCGGACTCACCATCGTGGCCGTGGCGACGGCCGAGCCCGCCGCTCCGGCCATGCTCACCCGCCTGGCCAACGACCAGGCCCGCGGCACGGCCGCCGGGACCTACGCCATGGCCCAGTTCACCGGATCCTTCGCCGGCGGGCTCGCGGGTGGTCTCATGCTGCACCAGCCGATCACGCTGGGCGTGTACCTGGCCGTGGCCTCGACGCTCTGGTTGATCGTCGCGATCGGCCTACCGCGCCTACCGGCACACCAGTGACGATCAAACGTCGAGGTTGCCGACTTCCTTGGCCTGGTGGTCCTGCGTCCAGTACGACTCCTCGTTCTCGGGCGCCTTCGGGAAGAAGAGCACGGTCACCAGCATCATGACCGCCACCGATCCGGCGATGACGATCGGCAACTGCCACGGGATCAATCCGCCCGACAGGTTGGCCCTCAGGTCGTCGAGCGAGGTGACCACCGTCGGTTCGAGCAGGACCTTCAGGCACCAACCGCCCAGCAGGACCACGTACAGCACCCAGTAGTTCCGGGTGAACCGGGCCCGCAGGGCCGCACGGTAGGAGATCTTGAAGACGGGGTGCAGGAGGTCCTCGGCCACGCGGTCTCCCCAGACCCGGTCGGGACTGACGACGTCACGCCGGAGGATGGGGCCGTAGAAGTTCTCCTCGATCTTGCGCACCCGGTAACGCCACACGTCGAAGAAGCGGAAGCGGCGGGCCTCGATGCTCAGGAACGAGGTCAACAGGAGGACGCCGACCAGCAGCACCCAGTGGCTGTGGTTGCGCCCGTCGAAGCTGAAGGTGAGCAGGGCCGCGGTCGTGATGATCGACCAGTTGGTGGTGTTGTCGAGGCGTACGCGCCACACCGTCGCGCGGTCGAGTTCTCCGCGGTAGAGATGGACGATCGCTGCGATGTACTCCTGGCGGTTCAGCGATGCGCTCTCGTAGTCGGCCCGCGCGGTGGGGTCGGTCGATCCGGATTCCTGCATCGTCGCGCTCCCCGTGTGCTCCGAACGGGGGCCACGGACGCCCCGCGGTCTCTCCGGCCGGTGCCTCCGCGCGCAGGATGCGACAGGGTGCGGACGGGGGCAAGGACACATCGGCAGCAGACGCGGCGGGTCCGCTCGCATAGACTGCCGGCGCCATGAAGGTGCTCGAGATCGGGAAGTTCTACCCGCCGCAGCGGGGTGGCATGGAGACGGTCCTGCACGACCTGTCGGCGGGGCTGGTGCGTCGGGGCCACCGGGTGCGGGCGATCGTCGCCGCGAGTGGTGAGGACGCGGTCGACGAGACGATCGACGGGGTCGAACTCCGGCGTCTGGGCAACTGGGGGACGATCCGGTCGGTTCCCTTCTGTCCATCGCTGCCGTCGGAGGTGCGGACGTCGCTGCGCGACTTCGACCCCGACGTCGTCCACCTGCACCTCCCGCATCCCCTGGGAGCGGTGGCCTGGTTGCTCGCGCGGGACCGGCGTCCCCTGGTGATCACCTACCACAGCGACATCGTCCGGCAGCGTGCCCTGGGCGCGTTGTACGCTCCGGTCGGCGATCGCGTCCTGCGCCGGGCCGCGGTGATCCACGTGACGAGCGAGCCCCTCGCCGATCAGAGCCGCACCCTCACCCGCTGGCGCCACAAGTGCCGGGCCGTACCGCTCGGTGTGGACGTCGAGCACTGGTCCAGGCCCGATCCCACACGGGTGCAGGAGTGGATCGACGAGCTCGGTCCGCGCTTCGTGCTCTTCGTGGGACGACTCGTCTACTACAAGGGGATCGACGTGCTGCTCGAGGCCCTGCGCGCCACCGACGTC
>CAZQHE010000079.1:0-19158 GCA_964593155.1 uncultured bacterium | reverse complement strand
TGGTGGGTGCGCCAGGCGATCCTGCAGGCGATCGCCGACCAGTCGCGCACGGTGCGTCTGCCGCAGAACCGGACCGTGGTCCTGCACCGGGTGCATCGGACCTTCGCACGTCTGCAACAGGAGCAGGGCCGAGCCCCGACCGCCGAAGAGGTGGCCGAGGTCGCCGAACTGAAGCTCGAGGAGGTGCGCGAGGCCCTGCGGATCGGCCAGCCGGAGATGTACCTCGACGAGGTGCTCTCCGACGACGACGGCCGGACCATGGGCGACGCCCTCGCCGACGACACCGAGTCGGCGCGCGCGGACGCCGGCGTGATGGCCCGGACCCGGACCGAAGCGCTCGAGCGGGCCCTGGATACTCTCCCCGAGCGCGAGGCCGAGATCCTGAGGCTGTACTACGGACTGGGGCAGCCCCATTCGCTCACGCTGGAGGAGATCGGTGGTCGCTTCGGTCTCACCCGGGAGCGGATCCGGCAGCTCAAGGAGCGCGCCCTGGGCCGTCTGCGCGAGCAGGAGGGCTCCGACGCGCTCATGGACCACTATCGGGAAAGCTGAGTCCTGCCAAGGACTTGGCAAGGTCGGGAGCCGGTTCCCCTTCGCGGGGGCCGGCTCCTCGCGCTTCCTCGCGTGGCTGGAACGTGTCTTGCACCCGCGGGCGGAGGGTGTTCTTGACACATCGGAGGGCCGTTCGTAGCCTTGCCGGCCGTTGCCGGGAACCATCGAACCCGAGATCCGGACCCGCATGAAGCAGTCCCACTGGACATTCCTGTACGTTCCGCACGGCGAGGGCGGCGTGCGCACGGTCAACGTGCGGAAGCGCCTGGTCTTCACGTTCGGCGGGTTGGTGGCGCTGTTCCTGGTGGGCGTCGCGCTGGTCACGGTCAGCTACGTGCGGCAGGGTGCGGTGGTGCGGTCGGTCGAGCAACGCGACCTCGAGGTCGTGACCCTGCGCGAGCGCATCGGCGAACTCGAGGACGCGGTCGAGGCCTACGAGCGACGCATGGCCGAGAACCGGATCCTGCAGGAGCGGGCGAGCCTGATCGCCGGTCTGGGTCCGATCGACGACGAGTTCGGGTCGCGGATCGGGCGCGGGGGTCAGCAGCCCTACGCCGAGCCGGATCTCGGCCTGATGGACGACGTCAGCCGCGAGAGGATCCGCGAGCTCCGCGTGCAGCTCGACCGTCTGCTCGAACAGGCCGAGCTGGAGCGTGTGAGCTACGAGCAGGTCCTCGAGGCCCTGCGGGCCGACCAGAACCTGCGCGACGGAACGCCGAGCATCCGACCCATCCAGGGCGGTTACGTGTCCAGTCGTTACGGCCGCCGCCCGGATCCCTTCACCGGACAGATGACCTTCCACCGTGGTCTCGACTTCGCCGCGCCGGTGGGATCCCCGGTCCTCGCTCCGGCGAACGGCCGGGTCAAGCGCGCGTCGCGCAAGGGCTCTCTGGGTCTGCTGCTCGAGGTCGAGCACGCCAACGGTCTCGTCACCCGCTACGGTCACCTCGATGCGATCCTGGTCGAGAAGGGGGATCGCGTGGAGCGCGGTCAGATCGTCGCCCGCGTCGGCAACACCGGGCGGAGCACGGGACCACACCTGCACTACGAGGTCGTGTCGAACGGGCGTTCGGAGAACCCCTGGCTGTACATCATCCGCGACTGATCCGTCGCCGCGAGCCCGCCGCCCCACGTGATTGACACCGTCGTGCCCGCTGCCTAGGGTGCGATCGACCCCGCGCCGCCCGAGCAACGAGGACCGCCCATGGTCAGCTGGTCGCGGCTGCTTTCCACCTTCGTCGTCGTCGGGCTGCACCTCGGCGGCGCCGTGGCGGCGACGCCCGAGCACGAGAGTCCGCGGCGGGACGTACTCGCCGACGTCCGCTCCGTGCCGGCCGACCGCCCCTTCGTCGTGGTGGTCGACGCCGGCCACGGCGGACGCGACCCGGGCACGCTCGGGTGCGGAATCGCGCGCGAGAAGGACGTGGTGCTCGGGATCGCCCGGTCGGTGGCGGCCCATCTCGAGGGGCATCCCGACGTCCGCGTGGTCCTCACGCGCGACGACGATCGCTTCGTGCCGCTGCGCGAGAGGGTGCGCATCGCCCGCGAGACCCGCGCCGACCTCTTCGTGAGCATCCACGTGAATTCGGCCCCGGATCCACGCGCCCGGGGTGCCGAGGTGTACTACCTGAGTCTGGACGGAGCGAGCGACGAGGCCGCCGCGGCGAGCCAGGACCGCGAGAACGCCGCCATGCTGGTGGGATCGGACGGCGCGGGCGAGGCGGGGGACGACGTGCTCGGGATCCTGCTCGACCTGCGGGGAACGCACGCTCTGCAGCGAAGCGCCGTCTTCGCCGAGCTGACGCTCGATCGCTTCCGCTCCGACGGCGTGGTGGCGAGCCGCAGCGTGAAGCAGGCCAACTTCGTGGTGCTCCGGACCCTGTCCATGCCCTCGATCCTGGTCGAGGCGGGCTTCCTGAGCCACACCGGCGAGGCCCGGTTGTTGGCCGAGCCCGAGGGCCAGCGCCGGATCGGTCGCTCGCTCGCTCGCTCGGTGCTCGAGTACTTCGAGGGCAGCGCCGAGCACGACGGCATCGCACCGCTGCCCGCCTTGCGCGTGCACACCGTCGAGCGAGGCGATACGCTGTGGAGACTGGCGGCGCAGGGCGGATGGTCCGCCGAGCGTCTGCAGTGGGCCAACGCACTGCCCGACGCCAGCCTTCGGGTCGGGCAGCGCCTGTTGATTCCCTGAACCCGGACGGCCATTCGTCGCACGCACGGCGGGCCCGGGGAGACGCATGTTCCGGAACACGGGCGCGAAGATCCTCTGCCTCCTGGTCGCGCTGCTGTCGTGGACGAAGGTGGCGAGCGAGGCCGACGTCGAGCGCAGCATCGCGGTCGACCTCGAGATCGTCGCCCTGGCCGACTCGCTGGCCGTGGCCGAGAGCCGTCTGCCCTCGTCGGTGGACGTGAGCGTGCGGAGCAGCCGGTTGCAGCTGCTGATGGCCGACGTCTTCGGGCGCGACTTCGGACACGTCGAACTGAATCTCGACCGCGCGGGGCCCGGGCGGCAGCGGATCACGCTGTCGCGGTCGGACGCGAAGGTGAACGCGACGCCGCTGAAGATCCTGTCGCCGCAGTGGGTCGACCTGCGTGTGCAGCGCCGCGCCGAGCGCGCCGTGCCGGTGCGGCTGCGGACCGAGGGCTCCATCCCCGAGGGTTACGCCGCGGTCGGGCGTCCCGAGATGACGCCCGAGATCGTGAACGTGTCGGGCCCCGAGGAGATCGTCGCCGGGATCGAGGCCATCGACACCGAGCCCGTACGGCTCGATCGCCGCCGTTCCAGTTTCCGCGAACGGGTGGGGCTGGTGTCGCCGGATCCCGACGTCGAACTCCGCCCCGTCGAGGTCGACGTGACCGCGGCGATCGAGCGCGTGGTTCCCCGCGAGTTCGAGCGGGTGCTGGTGACCGTGTTCAGCGACGGCGCCGAGTCCACCGGGCGGTTCCGCCTCGATCCGACCGAGGTCCGGGTCCGCGTGTTCGGCGCGGAGAGCGTCGTGAACGACCTCGGCCCCGAGGACATCTCGGTGCGGGTCCCGATCGAGCCCGGGATGCGCGGCGTCGACGAGGTCGAGGTCGAAGTCGTGGCCATCGACGGGGTGACGCGCACGGTCGTGGAACCGCGGACGATCCAGGTGGTCGCCGACGCCCCCGACACCTCCGGCACCGAGGCCGAAGACGTGGACGAGAGCGGCCGCCGATGAGTGGACGCGTCCGGTCCCTGATCCCCGGAGCGATCCTGCTGGCCGTGGTCCTCGTGACCACGATCTCGGCCCTCTTTCCGTTGCACGAGCCCCGGCTGCCCGGCACGCTGCACCTGGGAGTGATCGGCGGAGAGGATCCGCCGATGCTGGAACGTTCGTTCCGGCCGTTGGTGTCGTACCTGGGGCGGTCGGTGCGCCGCACCGGGGTCGTCGACGTCCTCACCGCCGAGGAGATCGACGGCGGGGGCCACGGGGCCGATCTCCTGATCGTCCCTCCCGGACGGATCGACCGCGAGGGCTACGAGGTGCTGGCCTGGACCAAGCCCGTCGGCCGTGTCGGCGTGGGCAATGGTCTCGTGCTGGTCCGCCGGAAGGGAAGCGTGGAGGGGCGACTCCGGCTGGCGCTGGGCGATCGCGACGTCCTCGGAGGTCCGGACGCGAGCCTGCGATTGCTGCGCGACCGGGGCGTCCCGGTGGGTACCGAGGTCGCGGTGGGGACCTCGCCCTACCGTCACGACGAGATGATCGCGGCCTTCGCCCACGGCGCCGCCGACGCGATCGTCGTCCGCCGCACCGATCTCGACGGCGCGCTGGGAGCCGGTGTCCTGCAGGGGGACACGCTGAGGATCGAGCCGCTGGGCGAGGACTCGCCGCGCTTCGCCCTGGTGGCCGGGCCGTCGTTGTCGGTTCCGGCGCGGCGTGAACTCCGGACACGGGCACTCACGCTGGACCACCTGCGCCTGAACCCGAACCACGGCCGCGCCAATGCCGTCGCCCTGTCCCTCGGCCGGGTCGGCATCGGTGGATTCGCACCGGTCGAGCCCTTTCCCAACCTGCGGCCCTGAGCCGCGCCGTTCCCCTCCCCCGTCCCGCAGGTCGCGTTGACACCCTCGGCACCGCTTCCTACCATCGTGCGCTGGTCTCCCGTCCTGGCCTGGTACGCCGTCATCCTGGCGGTGTCGTCGATCTCGGGTCGAAGGCTCGACGACGTCGGGATCGAGGTCCCCGACAAGCTGGTGCACGCCGGCGAGTACGCGGTCCTCGGACTGCTCGTGGTCCGGCAGCGGGCCGCCGTCGCTGCGCCCGGCGCTGCCCGCGCGGTCGCGGTGGCGGTGGCCGTCGTGGCCGTGCTCGGCGCGGTCGACGAGACCTGGCAGGGCTTCGTCCCGCACCGCACGCCATCGGTGGCCGACTGGGTCGCCGACGTCGTCGGTGGAGCACTCGGCGCGTGGGTCGCCACCCGCTGGTTCCGTTCCCGATGAATTCCCCGCTCCGGCCGCGGCCGCGGTCACGAGGACTTCCATGAACTCTCTGCGACGCACGCACACCTGTGGCGAACTCACCCCCTCGGTCAGCGGACGCGAGGTCGTCCTCAACGGCTGGGTCGATTCGCGGCGCGACCACGGCGGCCTGGTCTTCGTCGACCTGCGCGACCGCTATGGCATCACGCAGACCGTGGTCGAGGACGAAGGGCAACTGCTCGAGACGGCGCGCTCGCTGCGCATGGAGGACGTGATCGCGGTGGTGGGCACGGTGCGCGAGCGCCCGGCCGAGATGGTGAACCCCGATCGGACGACGGGTGCGATCGAGGTGGTGATCCAGCGCATCGAGGTGCTGAACCGCTGCAAGGTGCTGCCCTTCACGCTGGACGAGGCCGAGAGCGCGACCGACGAGCTCAAGTTCAAGCACCGCTACCTGCACCTGCGCACGCCGCACATGCAGGAGAACCTGCGCGTGCGCCACCGCACGGTGCAGGCCGCGCGCGAGCACCTCGACGAGCAGGACTTCCTCGAGGTCGAGACCCCGCTGCTGATCCGCACGACGCCGGAGGGCGCGCGCGACTACGTCGTGCCCAGCCGCGTGCATCCGAACATGTTCTACGCCCTGCCCCAGAGTCCGCAGCTGTACAAGCAGACGCTGATGATCAGCGGGGTGGATCGCTACTTCCAGCTCGCGCGTTGCCTGCGCGACGAGGACCTGCGCGCCGACCGGCAGCCGGAGCACACGCAGATCGACCTCGAGATGAGCTTCGCCGGCGAGGAGGACGTGTTCGAGCTCGTCGAGGGCATGGTCCGCAACATCGTCCTGCGCACGCGCGGGGTGGACCTCGAGACCCCCTTCCTGCGGCTGAGCTACGACGACGCCATGGACACCTTCGGCAGTGACAAGCCCGACCTGCGCTTCGACCTCGAGTTGACCGATCTCTCCGATCTCGCCGCGCGCGGGGAGTTCGGCGTGTTCCGTTCGGTGCTCGACGCCGGGGGCGTGGTCAAGGGCGTGCTCGGCCGGGGCCTCGGCGGATCGAGCCGCAAGGAGATCGGCGAGATCGAGGAGATCGCCAAGCGCTACGGGGCGAAGGGGATGGCCTGGCTCAAGGTGGCCGAGGACGGAATCACGGGGAGCTTCGCCAAGTTCTTCGAGCCCGCCGTGCTCGAGCAGTTCGCCGAGCGTCTGGGCGCGCGCCCCGGAGACCTGCTGCTGGTGATCGCCGACGAGCGCATGCGGGCGAACACCGTCCTCGGACAGCTGCGCCTGGAAGTCGGCCGGCGCCTCGGCTACACGAAGGGCGAGGAGCTGCGGTTCGCCTGGGTGCACCGCTTCCCGCTCTTCGAACAGACCGACGAGGGCGGCTGGACCGCCATGCATCACATGTTCACCATGCCCGACGCCGAGCACCTCGACACCATGGAGTCCGATCCCGGGAAGGTGTACGCGACCCTGTACGACCTCGTCTGCAACGGCGTGGAGCTGGGCAGCGGCAGTGTCAGGATCCACCGTCGCGACGTCCAGGAGCGCGTGCTCCGCATCTGTGGCGTGGGTGAGGCCGAGGCCGAGTCGAAGTTCGGCTGGTTCCTGCGGGCCCTGGAGTACGGCGCGCCGCCGCACGCGGGAATCGCCCTGGGGCTCGATCGTTTCGTGACGATCCTCGTCGGGGGCGAGAGCATCCGCGACGTGATCGCCTTTCCCAAGACGACGACCGCGACCAATCCGCTCGACGGCGCTCCGTCGACGGTGTCGGAGTCCCAGCTCGAGGAACTCCACCTGCGACTGGTCCCACCCGACGTGTCCGAGGAGGAGTGACCCCGGGGGATTGCCCGAAGTCGTTCTCGTGGTAGGCTCTACGTACCCGATTCTGGCCCAATCAGTGCTTGACTCCCGGCCGGTCGGGTGTACATTGCCCGCCGTGCGCAGGCTCGTGCCGGCGCGCGGAAATTCGTTCCTGCCCCTGGCGTTCGCTGCGGCGTGCGCGGGCACAGAAGGAGGCTTTCGCACCTTGAAGTCCAAGGCACTGCGAAGCATGGCCCTGATCGTCAGCACCGTGGCCATCGTGACCACGACCGGCTGCGCTCGGAACAACGAGCCGTGCAATACCGATCCGTCGCAGATCGAGAGCGCGCGGACCGAGCTCCAGAGTGCCGAGCAGAACCTCGAGTCTGCCCGGACCGAGCTCGCCGATGCGCGTCAGCAGAAGACGCAGCTGGAGAATCGCATCGATTCCCTGCCCGACGTGGCCGACCTCGAAGCCCGTCTCGAGATCCTCAAGAAGGGCAGCGGGCGATAGGCCCCGGAAAGGTTGCGATCATGACGAACTTCATCGCGCGCTCCGGATTCGCGCTGGCCGCCGTGGCGATCCTCTTCGCCGCGGGGTGCTCGCCGAAGGTCGCCCGTGACGTGAACGTCAGCGAGGGCGAGTACTACACGGCCGAGGAATTCAAGAACCTGTCCGAGGAGCAGTACGAGCAGTACTGCGCCGAACTCGACTCCGAGCTCGAACGTCTGCAGAGCGAGGCCAACTCCACCGAGAGCCAGGCCGGCAGCGTGCAGAGCGATCTCGCCGAACTCCAGGACGAGATCCGCACGCTGCAGAGCCGCTACGACCGTGAGAAGAGCGAGGTCGACGCGGTGCAGGAAGAACTCGACTACTTCGAGGGCCTGCCCACGAGCCACGTGGTCACCGAGGGCGAGTTCCTGCAGATGATCTCGGAGTACGAGCGGATCTACGCCGATCCCACGAAGTGGCCGCGGATCTACCGCGCCAACAAGGACCAGATCGACGACCCGAACCTGATCTACCCGGGTTGGGAGCTCGTCATTCCCCGCGACTGGCCGAGCAGCTGGACGGTGGAGCAGGACGAGTACCTGAGCCGGATCGCCAGCTACTGGGAAGTCTACGGGGACGGGCTCGAGTGGCCGCGGATCTACGAGGCCAACCGCGATCAGATCAGCGATCCCGACATGATCTGGCCCGACTGGGAATTGACGATCCCCCGCGACTGAGCGGCGGCGATCGACTCCGGACGCACGCGAGCCCCCGCCGGAACCCCGGCGGGGGTCTTGCGTTCTCCGCCCATGGGGCGCACTCTCGCCGGGGTGCTTGCCGCCCGGCGGCGGCAGCGGTAGATTCGCGGGGGCTCCAGGCCGCGCAACCCCTTGGGATCGTTGACGATCCCGCAGGCTCCGATCGGGCCGCCCGGGAGGTCGACTCCGAGCATCGATGAGTGAACACCAGACCAGCATCTCCCTCGCGGGGATCGACCTCCTCTCGTTCCTGGGTCCCCAGGACAGTCATCTGCGGCGGCTCGAGGACGCGTTCCCCGGGCAGCTGGTGATCCGTGGGGACGAACTGGTCCTGCGCGGCGAAGAGGCCGACGTCGAGCGGATCGGCAACGCGCTGCGGCGCATGGTGGCGTGGGCCCGGCAGGGCCGTCCGCTCGATCCCGAGGCGATCGAGCGATTCGTGGCCGACGAGGCCGCGGCTCCCGAGGACGAGGACCGCACCCGGGTCGAACTCTCCGGCGGCGCCCGGGAACAGGTGCACGCGCGGACCCCGGGACAGGCCCGGTACCTGCAAGCGATCCAGGACCACGACGTGGTCTTCTCGATCGGACCGGCGGGCACCGGCAAGACCTATCTGGCGGTGGCCTCGGCCGTACGGGCCTTGTTGCGCCACGACGTCGACCGCATCGTGCTGGTGCGGCCGGCCGTCGAGGCCGGCGAACAGCTGGGCTTCCTGCCCGGGGACCTGCAGGAGAAGATCGATCCGTACCTGAGGCCGCTCTACGACGCGCTCACCGATTGTCTGGGCTCGTCGCGGGTGGCCCGACTGGTGGCGAACGGCACGATCGAGGTGGCTCCGCTGGCGTACATGCGCGGGCGCACGCTCAACCGGGCCTTCGTCATCCTCGACGAGGGGCAGAACACCACGCTCACCCAGATGAAGATGTTCCTGACGCGCATCGGCGAGGGAACGCAGGCGGTGGTGACCGGAGACGTCACGCAGATCGATCTTCCGGAGACCTCGGCCAGCGGGCTGATCCGCGTGCAGTCGATCCTGCGCGGGGTCGACGGAATCGCCTTCGTACACCTGGCCGATCGGGACGTCGTGCGTCATCGTCTGGTACGAGCCATCGTGGAGGCCTTCGACGCTCCGGTCGGTGACCTCGACGCGGGTGAGATCCCGGAGGCGGCCGTCGAGGACGAGCGGGCCGGCTCCGCGGAGGACTGATGCGCTTCGCGCGATTCCGAGCTCCACGCCGTGACCCCACGGTTTCCCTGGACCCGGCCAAGCGGCCGAAGACCGCGGCGGCCCGTTGGCGGCGGCGGCTCGTCCTGGTGTTGCCGGCGCTGGGGTTGGTGCTCCTGCACCAGATCCTGTTCCCGCCGCACCACGTCGCGGAGCGGGTCCGGCTCGACGTGGGCGACATCGCCGAGCAGGACATCCGGGCTCCCTTCGAGTTCAGCGCGCCGCGCTCGGCGGCCGACCTCGAGCGCTTGCGGCGCGAGGCCGAGCAGAAGGTCGAGCCGGTCTACCGCCGCGACGCCGACGCGCGGCGTCGCACGGAACTGAGCCTGCGGACCTTCTTCGACCGCGCCGCGTTGCTGGCCGCGGCCGACTCGATCCCCCGGGGACAGCGGGTCGCCGAGCTGCAGCAGCTGCATCCGGGGCTGCGGGCGACCACCCTGCGCGTGATCCTCGACGACCGTCGTCTGGAACGCGTACGGGCGGCACTGGACACCGTGCTCGCGTCCCAGCTCGACGCCGGCGTGGTCGACGTGTTCCCGCGCGGGACCTACGAGTTCGTGCGCATCGTCGATCCGGGCGCCGACGAGCCCATCCGGGTTCCCGCGCAGCGGCTCTTCCTGGGCTATCGCTTCGAGGACGAACTGCTCGAGGCGTTGCGCGACGAGCTGCCCGACCGCTCCGAACTCGAGGCCGCGGTCGATCTGGGGACCTACTTCCTGCTTCCGAATCTGGACTTCGACGAGGCGCGCACCCAGGCGGAACGGATCGCGGCGCAGCAGGCCGTTCCGACCGAGCGGACGTTCGCGCGCAACGAACGCATCGTCGACCGCGGCATGCGGATCCAGCGCGAGCACCTCGATGTGATCGAGGCCATGGAACAAGAGCGGTTCGACGAGCAGCGCCGTCAGGACCGGACGCTCGACCAGAAGATCCGCGGAGGGCGCGCGCTCCTGCTGTTGTTGATCCTGTTCGGTGCGGTCCGGCTGGTGCGGCAGGCCGATCCGATGCTCGTCGGACAGGTCAATCGTTACCTGCTGTTGCACGTCCTGTGGGCGATGTTCCTCGCACTGGGTGCGCTCACGCTCGCCCGCCCCGAGTGGGGTGGTCCCGTGATCGTGCCGATCGCCCTGCTGGCCATGCTCTCGGTGATCGTCTTCGGCGAGGCCACGGCCTACCGCGTGATCGCGGCGGGAATCCTCATGCTGGTGGTCGTACCGGAACACGCCGGACCGGTGGTCCTGGCCTGGGCGGCGATCGGCGTGGTGTCGGTGCGCATGCTGCGGCGCGTGCGCAACCGCAACCAGTTCTACCGGGCGCTCGGCGTGGTGGCCGCGACGGCGGTCGTGGTGGTGGCCGCCGTCGAGTTCAGTCAGGCGGCCACGGTGACCACCGCGCTCGTGAACGCAGGACTGGCGGTGGCCTCGGCCGCGGTCTGCACGGCGCTCACGCTCTTCCTGCTGCCACTGCTCGAGGCATTGTTCGGGGTGACCACCGAACTCACGCTGCTCGAGCTGAGCGATCTGAACCACCCGCTGCTGCGGCGCATGTCCCTGGAGTCGCCGGGGACCTTCCACCACAGCCAGGTGGTCGGCACCCTGGCCGAGGCCGGTGCCCGCGCGATCGGCGCCAACAGCCTGCTGACGCGCGTGGGGGCGAACTTCCACGACATCGGCAAGATGCTCAAGCCGCGGTACTTCGCCGAGAACCAGGGACCGGAGAACCTGCACGACGAACTCACGCCGCAGATGAGTGCCCTGGTCATCGCCAGTCACGTGAAGGAAGGCGTGGAGCTGGGGCGTCAGTGGGGGCTGCCGCCCTCGGTGCTGGCGTTCATTCCCGAGCACCACGGCACCAGCGTCATGCAGTTCTTCTACAAGAAGGCGCTCGAGCGCGAGGACGGCGGTGCGATCAAGGTGGACGACTTCCGCTACCCGGGGCCGAAGCCCCAGACCCGCGAGACGGCGATCCTCATGCTGGCCGACGGCTGTGAAGCGTCGGTGCGGTCGCTGCGGCGGCCGACCGCGAGCCGCGTGCGCGAGATGGTGCGCAAGATCTTCGACCAGAAGCTCGCCGAGGGCGAACTCGACGAATGCGGACTCACGCTGAGCGAGCTCGCGGGCGTCCGCAACGCCTTCATTCCGATCCTCGTAGGGATCCACCACCAGCGCGTGGCCTATCCGGGGCAGCGTGAACACGAGCAGAAGAAGGAACAGGAGAGCCGTGAAGCTCGATCTCGTTCTCGACGAGGTACAGCTCCCGTGGCGTCCAACCCCTGAGTGGACCGCGCGCGTGGAGTCGCTGTCGTCGCCGGTGGCCTCGTCGACGGCCGTCCTTCAGTTGGTGCTGACCGACGACCGGACCCTGCGAGAACACAACCGCGAGTACCGTGGACTCGACGAGACGACGGACGTCCTGTCGTTCTCGTATCTGGGTTCGGGCCACGAGGACCACGCCGACGATTTGCGGCACGGCACGGTTCCGGTCGAGGACTTCCTCGACGAACCCCTCGACGCCCACGACGTGCCGCTGGCGGGTCAGGTGCTGGTGAGTGTCGAGACGGTCGTGGCGCGCGGGCCCCGGCACACCGGTGACCTCGACGCGGAGATGGCCTTCATGCTGGTCCACGGGATGCTGCACGTGCTCGGTCACGATCACCACGACGAAGCGGGACGTGAACGGATGCAGCGCGCGGAACGGGAACTCATGCGGACCGCCGGCTTCGCTCTCGCCGAGAGCTGGCCGGTGGAGGAGTCAGGAGGTGCGCGGTCGTGAACGAAGGCGACCCTTCGAGTCCCCTGTTGCTGGGGACGTTCCTGCGCCTGGCCGGCGCGTTGCTGATCGCGTTGGTGATCGCCGGAGCGATCACGGCCCTGACCACCGTGCAGCGCATGAAGCGCAGCGGTCTGATCGGGGGTGACGACGCGCCCCTTCCCGCCGAGGGGCTGCTGCACCGGGCACGATCGGTCCTGTTGTCGTTGACCGTGGCCTACCTGGCCGCCGCTTCCTTCGCCGCCGCCGTGGTGCCCGGTCTGGTGCGGGCCAACGGCGCCGATCCCGCGCCGTGGACCTGGATCGTGGCCTGGTTCGCCTACTTCTCGTTGCTCTTCGTGGGTTCGGTGGGGATGAAGGTCCTCGCCCTGGCCCGTCCGCTCGGATACCTCCTCGGTGTTCGTGCTCTCGTGTGGCCCCTGTACCTCGTCCTGCGCCCCCTGACCCTGGCCCTCGAGTCGGCCATGGACCGCCTGGTTCCCGCGATCTGGACCCTGGACTTCTCGCCGCCGTTGAGCGGCTCGGAGATCCGGGGTCTGCTGGCCGACGAGGAGGCATCGGCGCACATGGAGGGCGACGAGGTGGCCTGGGCGCGCTCGGTCTTCGAACTGTCCGAGACCGAGATCCGCGAGATCATGGTCCCGCGCATCGACATGGTGTCGCTCGACGTCCGCACCAGCTTCGACGAGGCCCTGCGCTTCGCGGCCGGGGCCAACTTCACCCGCCTGCCGGTGTACGAGGAGAATCCCGACCGGATCCTCGGGGTGTTGCACACCAAGGATCTGCTCGCGGCCTCGGTCCGCGGCGACGAAGCCACCCTGCGCGATCTGCTGCGGCCGGTGCACTTCCTGCCCGAGAGCAAGCCCATCGACGAAGCGCTCGTCGAGTTCCGCGAGGGGCGGATCCACCTGGCCGTGGTCGTGGACGAGTACGGGGGAACGGCGGGGATCGTCACTCTGGAGGACATCCTCGAGGAGATCGTCGGCGAGATCCGCGACGAGTTCGACCAGGAGGGCGAGCTGGTCCGGGTGATCGACCCGCGGGTGGTGGTGATCGACCCGCGCGTGGACATCGACGACCTCAACGAACTGCTCGGGCTCGAACTCCCGGCCGACGAGAGTGACACCCTGGGAGGCCTGCTGTATCAGTTGTGCGGCAAGGTGCCGGAGAGGGGCGACACGGTGGAGCACGACGACCTGCGCTTCACGATCGATCGGGTCGAGCGGCAGCGGATCCGTCAGGTCACGCTGCGGTCGCCGCGGCCCCTGTCGCCGGCGAACGGCGATCCGATCACGACGGCCGAGACGAGGGAGTGAAGTTCGAGATGCCGACCTTCCGGCGAGCCTTCCTCACCGGACTGCTCGTCCTCGCACCCCTGGGTGTGACGGCGTGGGTCTTCTACTGGTTGTTCCGGACCATCGACGACTTCGCGCGTCCCCTGCTCTTGCAGATCCCCGCGATCGCGCGCAATCTGCCGGAGGAGGGGATCACCGGGATCGGGGTGGTGGCCTCGATCATCGTGGTCGTGCTGGTGGGCTTCTTCGCCAACAACCTGCTCGGCCGGACCTTCTTCGGCAATCTCGACCGGCTGATCAACCGGATCCCCTGGATCAAGGGGGTCTACGGGGCCAGCAAGGAGATCGCCGGCGTCGTCTTCAGCGACAAGGGGCGTGCCTTCCGCCGGGTGGTGCTCTTCGAGTACCCGCGCCGGGGCACCTACTCGATCGGCTTCGTGACCCTCGAACCGGCCGAGGACGCGGAGCTGCAGAACGACTACTATCACGTGTTCCTCCCGACGAGCCCGAATCCCACCAGTGGGTACTTCCTGCTGGTACCGCGCGACGACCTGGTTCCCCTGCCCATGACGGTGGAAGAGGGGTTGAAGTTGATCGTGTCGGGTGGTTCGGTGGTCTCGGCGGTGGGGCGCGACTCGATCGACGAAGCACTGACACGCCTGCGCCGCGTGTGAACCGTTCGGCCCCGTCCGCCGGGACCGTTCCCACCCGGCAGGCCTTCCACGGGGGACCGCGTTGACCGACGATCTGATCGTTCTGTACGAGGCCGTGCGTGCGGACCTCGAACGCGACGACCCGCGGACGGCGGTCGAGCGCCTGGAGGAGGTCACGCCGAGCGACGTCGCCGACCTCTTCCGCTCGCTCGAGGGCGACGAGCGCATCTCGCTGGTGCGTGCCATGCCGGCCGAACGCGCGGCCGAGGTCCTGGCCGAGATCGACGACCGCAGCCTGATCGAGGTGCTCGAGATCCTGCAGGACGACGAGATCGTCGGCATGCTCGACACCCTGCCCTCGGACGACGCGGCCGACCTGGTCGGCTACATGGAGGCCGACGACCAGGACCGCGTGATCAAGCTGCTGCGCGAGGTCGACCACCAGGACGCGGTCGAGCTGCAGGAGCTGCTGCGCTACCCGGAGGACACCGCCGGCGGCGTCATGGCCAAGGAGTACCTGGCCGCGCGCCGCGACCAGTCGGTGGGAACCGTGCAGCACCTCGTGCGCAAGCTGCCCGACGAGGAGCTCGCGTCCATGCACTTCTGCTTCGTGGTCGACGAGGCGGGCCGGCTCGTGGGGCAGGTGGGGCTGCTCAAACTCATGTTGAGCCCGGCCGAGAAGCCCCTGCACGAGGTCATGGAGCCCGATCCCATGGTCGCGCACGTGAGCGACGACCAGGAGGAGGTGGCCAACCTCTTCCTGTGGCACGACCTGCTCTCGCTGCCGATCGTCGACGCCGGCCACCGCCTGGTCGGTCGGGTGACGGTGGACGACGCCATGGACGTGCTGACGGAAGAGGCCACCGAGGACGTCGCGCGCCTGGCGGGTTCGAGCGAGGAGGAGGTCGGCGAGACCTCGATCTGGCGGATCGGACGCGCCCGGTTTCCCTGGCTCTTGCTCGGACTCGTGGGCCAGCTCTTCGCCGCCGTGATCATGAGCGGATTCGAGGAGAGCCTGCGCGCCCGGGTGATCCTGACCTTCTTCATCCCCATGGTCATGGCCACCGGCGGCAACACGGGGATCCAGACCAGCAGCATCATGATCCGAACGCTGGTGACCCACGAGTTCGACCGCATCCGCGCCGGCCGGCACCTCGCCCGTGAACTCGGCGTGAGCCTGCTGCTGGGCTTGGTGCTGGGCGGGATCATGGTGGGGGTGCTCACCGTCTGGAAGCAGGACCCGACCGTGGGCGTGATCATCGGCGTGTCGCTGATGACGGTCGTGGTCATGTCGGCCATGGTGGGCAGCCTGGTGCCCCTGCTGTGCTCGCGGGTCGACATCGACCCGACGCTCGCCACCGGCCCCTTCATCACCACCACCAACGACGTGCTCGGCCTGGCGGCCTACCTGTGGATCGCGCACTCGCTGCTGCAGGGCGGTTAGGAGAGGGACCCAGATGGCCGGGCCGACCCGCGATCGCGGCGTGGTGCTGCGCAACATCTCGCTCGGCGACACCAGCCGGATCGTCAGCGTGCTCAGCGCCGATCACGGTCGGGTGAAGCTCGTGGCCAAGGGCAGCCGCAGGATCGGTTCGCGGCTCGGGCCGCTGCTCGAACCCGGCAACGAACTCGACCTGGTCTTCTACCCGCACCGCGACCGTGAACTGTGGACGCTCAAGGAGGCGGGCCTGCGCCGCGCCGCCTTGACGGGGGGCGGGTCGCTCTCTAAGCTCTCCCACCTGTTCGCCGCGCTGGAACTCACCGACCGCCTTCTGCCCGAACGCGAGAGGGTCGAGGAGTTCGACGCGCTGGTGAACGAATTCCTCGGGGCCTGGCACGCGGGCGACGACCCCCGGATGCCCGCGCTGTTCTTCGCCTTCGAGGTGCAGTGGCTCGCGGCCGCGGGCCTCGGTCTGGATCCCCACGAGTGCGCCGACTGCGGAGTCGATCTTCGTGACGTCGACCGCGTCCAGTTCCGCGTGGCCGAGGGGGCCATCGTCTGTCCCGGGTGCGCCGGCAGCGGCGGGCGGTGGCTCGAGGCGACCGCCCTCGAGGGTCTGCGCACCGTGGCGGAGGCGGACTTCGACCGCCCGGCCACTGTGCCGGAACTCGACACGGGGCAGAAGCGGGACGTGGGCCGGCTCCTGCACGAACACATGACCTTCCACCTGTCCCACTACCGTCTTCCGGCGTCCCTGTACTGGATGGCTCCGGAACGCGCGGCGGCGAGCGAGCGACCATGAACTACCAGGAGATGATCCACCGCCTCCAGGGATTCTGGATGGACCACGGCTGCGTGGTCACCCAGCCCTACAACTCCGAGGTGGGGGCGGGGACCTTCAATCCGAACACCTTCCTCCGTTGCCTCGGTCCCGAGCCGTGGAAGGTGGCCTACGTGGAGCCGAGCAAGCGTCCCAAGGACGGCCGCTACGGCGAGAACCCGAACCGCGTGCACCAGTTCCTCCAGTACCAGGTGCTCTTGAAGCCGTCCCCGGAAGGCGTGCAGGACCTCTACCTCGAGTCGCTGCGGGCGATCGGTTTCGATCCGGCCGACCACGACATCCGCTTCGTCGAGGACGACTGGGAATCGCCGACGCTCGGGGCCGCGGGTCTGGGTTGGGAGGTCTGGCTCGACGGCATGGAGGTGACGCAGTTCACCTACTTCCAGCAGGCCGGGGGCCTGGAACTCGACGTGGTGAGTTGCGAGCTCACCTACGGTCTGCTGCGGCTCGCCATGTTCCTGCAGCGCTGCGACCACGTCATGGACCTGGACTGGGGCGGTGGCTACACCTGGGGCGAGGTCAACGGTCAGTCCGAGCGCGAGTTCAGCGAGTTCAACTTCAAGACCGCCGACACCGACCTGTACTTCCGCTGGTTCGAGGAGCGAGAGCGCGAGGCCGAGTCGCTGTTGCGCGACGGGCTCGTGTTCCCGGGCTACGACGCCGTCTGCAAGTGCAGCCACCTCTTCAACGTGCTCGAGGCACGCGGGGCGATCAGCGTGACCGAGCGGACCGGATACATCGGCCGGGTGCGCAGGCTCGCGCGCATGGCGGCCAGGGCCTATCACCAGAAGCGCGAGGAGATGGGTTTTCCGCTCCTGCGTGGGGCGACGGAGGGTGCGGGACATGGCCAGGGCTGATCTGCTGCTCGAGATCGGGAGCGAGGAACTGCCCGCCGGCTACGTGGGCCCGGCTCTCGACGAGCTCGGCCGCCGGGTCGAGGCCTTCCTCACCGACCGCGGACTCGCGTTCGAACGCGAGCGCACCGCCACCTTCGCTACGCCACGTCGACTGGCCGTGCGCGTGCACGGCGTGGAGCTCGAGCAACCACGGCGCACCGAGACGCGGACCGGCCCGCCCGTCCAGGCCGCCTTCGACGCCGACGGCAATCCCACGAAGGCCGCCGTCGGATTCGCGCGCAGCGCGGGGATCGAGCCCACCGAGCTGAAGCGCGTCGACAGCGACAAGGGCCAGCGCATCGCGGCCGAGGTCACCACCGGCGGGGCACGCACGCGCGACTTGTTGCTCGGCGACCTCGACCTGCGCGAGCTCGTGCAACTGGGCTTTCCCAAGACCATGCGCTGGATCCCGGGCGACGATCTCCGCTACGCGCGGCCGATCCGCTGGCTCGTGTGCCTTCTGGGGCCGGAGGTCGTGCCCCTGCGCCTGGCCCACCTCGAGGCCGGGCGGGTCACGCGCGGTCACCGCACGCTCGCGCCCGGTTCGGTGGAGCTCGACGAGCCGGGCGTGTACGAGCGCGCGCTCGAAACGGCGGGGGTGATCGCCGACCCGCGCGCGCGGCGGTCGACGATCGATTCCGAGGCCCGGCGCGTGGCCGCCGAGGCCGGGGGGCGCCTGCACGAAGCAGAGGACCTCCTGGACGAGGTCACCCACCTCGTCGAACACCCCACCCCGGTGCTGGGCTCCATCCAACCGGAGCGCGTGGAGCAGTTGCCGCCGGAGGTCATCGTCACGGCCATGCGCAGCCACCAGCGTTACTTCAGCGTGGAGCGCGAGGACGGGTCGTTGCTGCCGCACTTCATCACCTTCCGCGACGGCGGCGAGCGCGGGCTGGACAACGTGGTCGAGGGCAACGAGCGCGTGCTGCGCGCGCGCCTGGACGACGCGCTCTTCTACTGGAACGAGGACCGGGCGCTGAGCAGCGACGAGAAGGTCGAACGGCTCGAGCGCGTGGTGTGGCTCGAGGGCTTCGGCAGCATCGGTGACAAGTGCGAGCGCGTGGCCGGCCTCGCGGTGGAGCTGGCCGGCGAGGTCGGCGCCGAGGTCGACCTCGATCGGCTCCGCCGCAGCGCCCGCCTGTGCAAGACCGATCTCGCCACCGAGATGATCCGCGACGGCAAGGAGTTCACCCGGCTGCAGGGCACCATCGGTCGTTACTACGCGCTCGAGGCAGGCGAGGCGGTCGAGGTCGCCGACGCCATCCGCGAACACCTATTCCCGCGCTCGGCCAGCGATCGTCTCCCCGAGGGTCCGCTCGGGACCCTGGTCGCCGTGGCGGACCGGCTGGACAGCATCGCCGGGTGCGTGCTCGCCGGGTTCGCGCCGACGGGCGGTCAGGACCCCTACGCCCTGCGCCGTCAGGCGCTGGCCGTGATCCGGATCCTGCAGGACCGGGGCTGGAACCTTCAGGTGGAGGAATGGACCGCCCGCGCCCTGTCCGCCCACCCCCGGGCCGAGGTGGGCCGGGACGAAGCCGCGGGGATCATCGTCGACCTCTTCTGGGGACGCCTCGAGACGGTGCTGTCGGACCTGCCGGCCGAGATCGTGCGCGGCGTACTCTCCGTCTCCGACCTCGACCCCGTCGAGAACGTCCGCGCGGCCCGTGCACTGGCCGACCTGCAGGAGTCCGAGGCCTTCGGACGTCTGCTCGACGGTGCCAAACGCTGCCGGAACATCCTGGTCAAGGAGGACCGGCTCGCCGAGGAGGCCCTCGAGGGACCGGCCCGGGCCGCCGCGCTGCGCGAGACCGCGGCCGTGCGCTGGGAGCGCTGGCGCACCACCGCGGGCAGTGGCGCCGGGGCGGCCTTCGATCCCGGGGCCTTCACCGACGAGGCCGAGCGAGCATTGCACCGCGCGGTCGTCGAGCGCCTGGGCGCGCTCGTGACGGCGCGCTCGGGGGCCCGGTACGCGGACCTCTATGCC
>CAZQHE010000078.1:6851-19181 GCA_964593155.1 uncultured bacterium | reverse complement strand
TGCACGATGTCGGTCTTCAGCCACACCTGACTCATGCACCCCTCCACGCGGTACTTGTCGGTGTGGTAGTCGTCGGGCAGGGGCGGGAGTTTCGCCCCGAGCCCGATGATGTACTGGTAGCGATCGCTCCAGTCGTCGAAGAACAGCAGATTGCTCTCGAGTTCTTCGTAGTCCACGTCAGACCTCCTCGCGCGCTCCTACTCGAGGAAGGCGGCGGCGAGCGCGGTGATGGGGGCGCCGGTGGGGCGGCCGTGCTGCCAGTCCCCGCCCTCGGTGGCACTGCCTGCCACGTCGAGGTGGGTGAAGGGCAGGGGCCGCTCGCTGCGCATGCCGTGGTCGGACAGGCCGGAGGCGACCACCAGGAACGCCATGGGGAACTGGTGACCGCGCGGCGTGGCCGAGCTGGGCTTGTTGTTGCAGCTCAACACGTCGTCGGCCTTGCTGCGCGGCGCGATGAACTCGAAGTCCTCGCGGCGCGAGCGGCTGATCTCGAAGGTGTCGCCCCACAGGTCGCCCATCTCGCTCAGGCGGGCGCCGACGCCCTGCTCGCGGGCGGCGCCGTTCTCCACGGCGATGGTGTTCGGGCCGGCCGACAGCCCGGCGTGGCCGGTGAGCGTGGCGGCACTGAAGAGCATGGGGTTCTCGGCGTCGACGGCCTTTTCGCGCAGGTGGCTCAGGCAGTCGGCCAGCACGAGGCGGCCCTCGGCGTCGGTGTTGCCGATACGCACACGGATGCCGGCGTGGCTGGTGATGATCTCGTCGCTCACGAAGCAGTCCTCGCCGACGCTGTTGCGCACCGCGCCGATCTCGGCGATCACCCGCACGTTCGCGGGGGCGAGCTCGGAGACCGTCTTCACGAAGCCGGCCACGGCAGCGGCGCCGCCCTTGTCGCGACTCATGCCGGCCATGTGACCGCCGGCCTTGATGTCGGCACCGCCGGTGTCGTAGACGACGCCCTTGCCGGCCAGCAGGATCGTCCGCTCGATCGGGCCCGAACCCGTGTATTCGAGGCGGATCACGCGCGGATGGTGGCGTTCGACCTGCATCGAGGCCCGGCCGACGGCCATCATGAGCGGGTACTCGCGCTCGAGCGTGGCGCGGTCGGACACGATCTCGAACTCGACGTTCGAACCGGCGAACGCGGCCTCGCACAGCTCGGCGAAGCGCGGCGGGGCCATGCGCTCGGGTTCGGTGCCGCCGAGGTCGCGCGCGAGGCGGCGGCCGGCCTCGATCGCCTGCACGCGGTGGCGCACGGTCTCGCCGTCGTCGGCGGCCACGAAGCCGACGACCTCGATCGGTTCGACCTCGGTCTCGCCGAGGGCCTCGCGGGCCTCCAGCGGTTCCCACAGGCCGCCGAGGGCCTGCAGGACGGCGGCCGACCGGGCGTTGGCGAAGGCCGGGTCCGACGGGACGCCCGCCACCACCAGGAGTGGCTTGCGCGCGCCGGCGTCGCGGGCGCGCTGGATTCCTCGCATGGCGGCGTCGCCGAAGCGGCGAACGTCGTCGAAGTCGCGGTCGAGGCGGCCGGTGGGAGCCACCACCAGGCGTTGGCCGGCGAGGTCGTCGGCGCGGCGCAGCGTGATCAGATCGTCGCCGCGGGCGTCGACGGCGGCGGTGGCGTCGAGGTGGGCCTGGATCTCGGGGTGGTCGCCGAACTCACCGATCGGTCCCACCGCGATCACGCAGTCGAAGTCGGAGTCCTTCAGTTCGGCCTTGGCATCGGGCGCGACGTGCTTGAGTTCGACCACCACGGAACCTCCCACCGGAGTCTGGAATCCTCGCAGCGCTCCCGGACGATCGAAGTGGCGGAGCGCACGGGCTGGAACGTAGGCCCGCGTCCGATGCGCCGCAATCGAAGGCTCGGACACGGAACGGGCATGCGCGGCGTCCGCCGGCGTGCCCGGATCGTGGTGGGGTTCGGGGGGACCTAGACGGACGATCCCTCGTACCGCCCGAGGGTGTCCTCGAGCGACCGGGCGATGGCGTCACGATCGAGTCGGGCGCCCGGTCGGGCGTGCAGGGTCAGTTCGATGCGTCCGTCCTGCTCGTCGGCATCCACACCCGCGAAGTGGTCGATCTGGTCGGTGGCGCAGGTGCACCTGCCCTGGCGGCAGGCGTCGAAGGCGCGCAGCAGCGGCAGGCGCGGTCCGTCGTATCCGATGATCGAGACGACGAAGCGGCTGCCGTCCTCGGCGAGCTGGTACTCGGCCATGATCGGAACAGTCCTCTCTCGGGTGTCGGGCGGGGCGCCCTGCCGCCGCCCGTTCGCACCCCATTATAATGCCACGGGCCCGATCATGGGGGCGGCGACGGCGGCCCGTGGAGCACGATTTCGTGACCCTCGCGGGCCGCACGGCTAAATCTATACTCGAGAGTAGCGATTGGCCGTGAATTGGGTAAGCTATGCGGCGCGCGGCCGGAAAGGATGATTCGCCTGCATCAGCCCCCGGCCGGTCCCCCGGAGCGAGGTTCCAGCGTGATCCTGACGGCGCAAGAAGAATTCGGACTCCGCTGCGCGCTGACGGTGGCGCGCGCGGGGACCGACGAGCAGGGCCAGCCGGCATCGGTCACGCTCGGCCAGATCGCCGAGTCCGAGGGTCTGACCCAGGCCTACGCCGGCAAGATCATGCGGCTGCTCGTGCGGGCCGGAGTGGTGGAGAGCACGCGCGGCCGCAGTGGCGGCTACCGCCTGGTGCGCGCGGCCGAACGGATCTCGGTGGACGAGGTGGTGCACGCCCTCGGAGGCAAGATCTACGACGGCGAGATCTGCTCGCGATCGGCCTCGGGCGAGGGGCTCTGCGTGCACAACAACGATTGCGCGGTGCGGTCGCTGTGGACCGGACTGCAGACCATGGTCGACGTCTTCCTGTCCCGGATCACCCTGCGGGACCTGGCGGTCGACGAGGCCACGATGGAGCGCACGGTCACGGTCGTGCGCGAGAGCCTGGATCAGGACCCGGCCGATGCGGTCGGTGTGACGTCCGAGGACGTGCAGGAGGGAGTGCGATGACCGACAACCGTCAGATCGAAGAACTCGCCCGCCGCGAGTACGAGCACGGTTGGGAGACCGACATCGAGTCCGACCGGGCTCCCAAGGGCCTCAGCGCGGACATCGTGCGCCTGATCTCGCACAAGAAGGGCGAACCCGAATGGCTGCTCGAATGGCGCCTCAAGGCGCTCGAGCAGTTCTTCGCCATGCAGGAGCCGAACTGGGCCCACGTGAATTATCCGCCGGTGGATCTGCAGGACATCTACTATTACTCGGCGCCCAAGAAGAAGCCCAAGCTCGAGAGCCTCGACGAGGTCGATCCGAAGCTGCTCGAGACCTTCGACAAGCTCGGCATTCCGCTCGAGGAGCAGAAGATGCTCACGGGCGTGGCCGTCGACGCGGTGTTCGACTCGGTCAGCGTGAAGACAACCTTCCGCGAAAAGCTGGCCGAGGCCGGCGTGATCTTCTGCAGCTTCAGTGAAGCGGTGCAGGACCACCCGGAGCTGGTGAAGAAGTACCTGGGCAGCGTGGTGCCGACCACGGACAACTACTTCGCGTCGCTGAACAGTGCGGTGTTCACCGACGGCAGCTTCGTGTTCGTGCCCAAGGGCACGCGGTGCCCGATGGAGCTGTCGACCTACTTCCGGATCAACGACCGCGAGACGGGCCAGTTCGAGCGCACCCTGATCGTGGCCGAGGAGGGCGCCTACGTCAGCTACCTCGAGGGCTGCACCGCGCCCCAGCGCGACGAGAACCAGCTGCACGCCGCGGTGGTGGAGCTGGTGGCCCTCGACGACGCCGAGATCAAGTACTCCACGGTTCAGAACTGGTACCCGGGCGACGAAGAGGGCAAGGGTGGCATCTACAACTTCGTCACCAAGCGGGGTGCCTGCCGCGGCGAGAACTCGAAGATCAGCTGGACGCAGGTCGAGACCGGCAGCGCGGTGACCTGGAAGTACCCGAGCTGCATCCTGCAGGGTGACAATTCGGTGGGCGAGTTCTACTCGGTGGCGCTGACCAACAACGCCCAGCAGGCCGACACCGGCACCAAGATGGTGCACATCGGCAAGAACACGAAGTCGACGATCATCTCGAAGGGGATCAGCGCCGGTGCCGCGCAGAACAGCTACCGCGGCCTGGTCAAGGTGAACAAGGGCGCCGACGGCGCGCGCAACTTCTCGCAGTGCGATTCGCTGCTGATCGGCGACCGCTGCGGTGCGCACACCTTCCCCTACATCGAGAGCAAGAACCCCACCGCGCAGATCGAGCACGAGGCCACCACGAGCAAGATCGGCGACGACCAGCTCTTCTACTGCCGGCAGCGCGGCCTCAGCGAGGAGGACGCGGTGTCGATGATCGTCAACGGATTCTGCAAGGAAGTCTTCAACGAACTCCCCATGGAGTTCGCGGTCGAGGCGGGCAAGCTGCTCGCCGTGAGTCTCGAAGGCGCCGTGGGCTGACCCGGCCCCGTCCCACGACACGACGAAGCGAAGGAAACGTCATGCTGAAGATCGAGAACCTTCAGGCCGCCATCGATGGCCAGGCCATCCTGCGGGGAGTCGACCTCGAGGTGAACGCGGGCGAGCTCCACGCGATCATGGGCCCGAACGGCTCGGGCAAGAGCACCCTGGCCAGCGTGCTGTGCGGGCGCGAGGAGTACGAGGTCACCGGCGGCTCGGCGACCTTCGAGGGGCAGGACCTGCTCGAGCTCGACCCCGAGGAGCGCGCGGCGCTGGGTATGTTCCTGGGCTTCCAGTACCCGGTCGAGATCCCCGGCGTGAGCAACACCTATTTCCTGAAGGCGGCCGTCGACGCGCAGCGCAAGGCGCGCGGCGAGGACGAGATGGACGCAGCCGACTTCCTGCGTCTGCTCAAGGAGCGTGCCGCGCAGCTGCAGCTCGACCCGTCGCTGCTCAACCGCCCCGTCAACGTGGGCTTCAGCGGTGGCGAGAAGAAGCGGAACGAGATCCTGCAGATGGCCGTGCTCGAGCCGAAGCTCTCCATCCTCGACGAGACCGACTCGGGTCTGGACATCGACGCCCTGAAGGTCGTGGCCGACGGTGTGAACCGGCTCCGCGATCCGGAGCGCGCCACGATCGTGGTGACGCACTACCAGCGTCTGCTCGAGTACATCGTGCCCGACCACGTGCACGTGCTGCAGAACGGGCGCATCGTCAAGAGCGGCGACCGTCACCTGGCGCTGGAACTCGAGGAGAAGGGCTACACCTGGGTCGCGGCCGAGGCCTGACCGGGTCGCGGACCGAGCTCGACGCGAGAGACGCGAAAGGACGTGCAGTGAGTCAGCAGCAACCCTTCTCGGGCGGACTCGACGCCTGGATCGAGACCCTGTCGACCAACGGCGGCGGTTGGAGCGCCGACCTGCGCCGCGCCGCGGCCGCGCGCTACCGCGAACTGGGCCTGCCCGGTCGCAAGGACGAGGACTGGCGCCAGATCAACCTGAGCGCCATTTCCGAGGTCGAGCGCCGGGTGCCCGACGCCCCGGCCACGCTCGAGGCCGACACGATCGAACGCTTCGCGATCGCCGATCTCGACGCGATCCGGGTGGTGCTGGTCGACGGTTTCCTGGTTCCCGAACTGAGCGAGATCAGCGAGCTGCCCGCGGGCGTGACCATCGAGAGTCTGTACGGCGCGGCCGAGGCCGGGCGTGAGCCGGCCGTGGTCGGTCTTCGCCGCGACGGTGGCGAGCAGTCCACGAGTTTCGAGGCTCTGAACGCGGCGTGGTTCCGCGACGGCCTGCTGCTGCGGGTCGAGGCCGACGCGAAGGTCGAGCGGCCGGTCCACGTGCTGCACGTCAGCACGAAGCACGACCAGCCGACGGTGGTGCACCCGCGGATCGTGGTCGCGGCCGGCCGTAGCGCCGAGATGACGGTGGTGGAGGACCACGTGGCCCTCGACGACAGCGACGATTTCGTGAACGCCGTCGTCGATCTGCAGCTCGACGAGAACGCCCACGTCGAGTGGGTCCGCGTGGTGCGGACCGGCGCCGAGCACCTGCACGTCGGATCCATCCGCTCGCGGCAGGCCCGCGACAGTCGCCTGCGCGAGCACGCGATGGTGGTCGACGGCGAGCTCGTGCGGCAGGACGTGCGGGCCCACCTGCAGGGCAGCAACAGCGAGGTCACCCTGAACGGCCTGGTGGTCCTCGACGAGAAGCAGGTGGCGGACAACCACACCTGGGTGCACCACGAGGTGCCGCACACCCGCAGCGAAGAGGTCTACCGCAACGTGCTCGACGGCAAGGCGCGCGGCGTCTTCATGGGGCGCGTGGTGGTGGCCGAGGGTGCGAAGGGCACCGACGCGCAGCAGAACAACGCGAACCTGCTGCTGAGCAACGACGCGCAGATCAACACGCTGCCGCAGCTCGAGATCTACAACGACGACGTCAAGGCCAGCCACGGCGCCACGCTCGGGCAGCTCGACCGGGACGGTCTCTTCTACCTGCGGAGCCGCGGGATCGACGAAGCCACCGCGCGTGGACTGTTGACCTTCGCCTTCGCGAGCACGGTGGTCGAATCGATGCCGCTGCGCGCGCTGCGGAGGTTCGCGCGGCGCAGTATCTTCGAGCACCTGCCCCACGAACACCTGAGCGAGGAGCTCGTGTGAACCAGGTCCGACCGGAAACGAGTCCGTCCGAGCACGCCGCCGCGACCGATTACGACGTGACGGCCGTGCGGGCCGAATTCCCGCAGCTCGCGCGGACCATCCACGGACGACGGTTGGTGTACCTGGACAGCGCGGCCACGGCCCAGAGGCCTCGTGCGGTCCTCGACGCCATGCAGGACTACCACACGCACTGCAACGCGAACGTGCACCGGGGTCTGTACACCTTGTCCGAGGAGGCCACCGTCAAGTACGAAGCGGTGCGCGATACGCTGGCCCGCTTCACCGGGATCGACGATTCGCGTCGCGTGGTCTTCGGCCGAGGGTGTACCGAGGCCATCAACCTGGTGGCCCACTCCTTCCTGGCCCCACGCCTGCAGCCGGGCGACGAGATCCTCGTCACCGAGATGGAGCATCACTCCAACATCGTGCCCTGGCAGCTCGTGGCCGAGCAGAAGGGGGCCAAGGTGGTGGCGGCGCCGATCGACGACCGCGGCGAGCTGATCCTCGAGGAGGTCGAGCGCCGTCTGAACGAACGCACCCGGTTGCTCGCCTTCAACCACGTGTCGAACGCACTCGGTACGATCAATCCGGTGGCCTCCCTGGTGGAGCTGGCCCATTCCTACGGCGTCCCGGTGCTCGTCGACGGAGCGCAGGGCGGACCGCATGCCCCGATCGAGGTCGATGCCTGGGGGGCGGACTTCTACACCGTGAGCGGTCACAAGGTCTACGGGCCCACCGGCGTGGGCGCGTTGATCGGGAAGTGGGAGCACCTCGAGTCGATGCCGCCGTGGCACGGCGGTGGCGACATGATTCGGCGGGTGAGCTTCGAGGGAACGACCTTCGCCGATCCGCCACAGCGCTTCGAGGCCGGGACGCCCCCCATCGCAGCCGTGATCGGTCTGGGCGCGGCGGTCGAGTTCGTCGAGTCGATCGGACACGACGCACTGGGCGAGCACGAGCGCGACGTCCTCGAATACGGCACACGGCGTCTGCTCGAGATCGATGGCGTGCGCCTGTTCGGCGAGGCCCGCGAGAAGAGCCCGGTGCTGTCGTTCGTGCTCGAGGGGATCCACGCCCAGGACGTGGCCACGCTTCTCGACGAGGAGGGCATCGCCGTCCGCGCCGGGCACCACTGCACGCAGCCGCTGTGGGATCACTTCGGAGTGCCGGCCACCGTCCGCGCCTCCTTCGGGTGCTACAGCGACCACGACGACGTCGATCGGTTGGTCGAGGCCCTGCAGAAGGTTCGCAAGATCTTCGCGGTCTGACGCGACGGAGCACCTGCCATGAAGAACGAACTCGTCACCTTCCAGCGCGACACCGACGCCATCCTGGTCCCCGACGGGACTCCGGCCACGATCTCCGAGGGCATGCAGGGACGTGTGACCCAGGCCCTGGGCACCAGCTTCACGGTGGTGACCCAGTACGGACAGATGTTCCGTGTGGCCAACGAGGACGCCGACGCCGTGGGCAAGGATCCCAGCGACTTCGAGGTCGACATGCCCACCGGCGGCGATCTCGAGGAGAAGGTCTGGGGGCAGCTCGGGACCTGCTACGACCCCGAGATCCCCATCGACATCGTCCAGCTCGGCCTGGTCTACAGCTGCGAGATCACGCCGCTCGAGGGCAGCCCCGGCCTGCACCACGTGGACGTCGTGATGACCCTCACCGCGCCCGGGTGTGGGATGGGCGACGTGCTCAAGAACGAGATCGAGGAGAAGATCCAGATGCTGCCCGAGGTGGCCAGCGTCCAGGTCGATCTGGTGTTCGAGCCCGCCTGGAACCCGAGCATGATGAGCGACGAGGCGCGCCTGAAGACGGGGATGATGTAGTGGCGAGCGGGCCCGTCGCCGGGCCCGCCTGCTTCACGCTCTAGCGCACCAGGGTCAGTTTGGTGGTCGCCGTGCGGATGCCGGCGGCCACTTTCGCGTGGTAGACCCCCGAGGCCACCGCGCGCCCGTTCACGTCCCTCCCCGCCCACGGGATCAGGTAGGTTCCCGGTCGGAGTGTCTCGTCGACCAGGACCGCCACACGTGTCCCGCGGGCGTCGACGATCTCCATCCGCACGCGCAGGGGACGGTCCCCGGCGATCTCGAAGGCGATCACGGTGCGGGGGTTGAAGGGATTGGGTCGTCCGCGGACCCACTGCACGCCCTCGCGGACCGGGGCGGGGGCGTCGCCGGTGTCGGTGGGATCGTCGATCGCCACCGGTCCGAGGATCGAGGTGGCCTCGGTCCGCGCTCCGCCGGTCGCGTCGGCGAGGTAGACGTGGCTCCAGCTCTCGGTGGGCGGCACGTCGTACTGCAGGCTCGCCGGGTTCGACCAGTCCCCACCCTCGAGGATCGCGCTCCAGTCGTCGTCGGTGAGGCGATCGAAGTCCAGGGTGACCAGTTCGCGGTACGAGGCCACCGGACCGACGAAGGCCGTCGGCGCCCCGCCCGGGCAGCGCGCCACGAACACGCCGAGCATGGGATTCGCCGTGGCCACGTGCAGCACCTTGCCCACGTTCGAGCCGAACTCGTCGGTGGGCTGGGTGTGGACGTCGGCGATGATCCGATCGGTCTCGCTGGCCGGGGCGCTGCAGCCGTCGGCGCAGTAGTAGAGGCCTGGCAGCCAACCCGACTCCACCAGACTGCAGCCGGACTCGGCGAAGAGCACCCGCTGCAGGAACGAGGTCTCGGCCGCGGAGAACGCCACACCGTCGAGTTCCTTCCGCGCGATGGTGCCCACGGTGTCCATGAGGGCGGCGGCGCGGTCGAAGTACTGGGCGATGCGGTCGCTGTGCGGACCGGGATCGAGGCGCGTCACGATCTCGTCGCGCCCGAACTCGGCGAAGCGCCGCAGGCGATCGTACAGCGCCGGCACCGGCTCGACGTACCCGTGCGGATACGAGCAGATCACCCCACCGGTGTAGGACTGCTTCACGTACAGGATGGTGTCGTGCCGCAGCTCGGCCCACGAGGCGAGCTGGGTGTTCATCTTCTGTTGCTGCCAGGCGCCGGTGCGCATGAAGTCGGGCGCTCCGTCGATCTCGCCGGTCCCGGAGAGCGTACGCAGCGCCGCGAGCCAGTGGGTGTAGAGGCTCGAGTTCCAGAAGGCCTCGTCGTACGAGTCGATCAGGTAGCGCAGGGCGCTCAGGTTGGCCGCGTAGTGGTAGGTCTCGAGTTCGTCCTCGAGCAGGGGCAGGACGTCGTCGTTGCCCAGGGCGTAGAGGACGTCCAGCGGATCGGGCAGCCCGCGGAACGGCGTCGATCCCTGGAAGCGGATCCGGTCGTAGACCACGTTGCCCAGGACGTTCGAGTCGATCGTGAAGCGCTGGCCCATGAGCAGGAAGGCGTAGGGCGGATCGAGGGGCGTGCCCGCCATGGGATCGCCGATCAACACGCGGGAGTTGATCGCCTGTGGCTGGTACGCGTCGGTCGCGAGCAGCGTCTCGAAGGCGCCGTACACGCCGGACTCCCACAGCCGCGCCGGATCGGACAGCCCCAGTTCGGCCGCCATGGCGTCGAGGTGCTCGAGCGTGGTGTTGTCGGACGCGCCGATGAACACGCGCAGCAGGTCGTCGATGCGCTCGAGCTGCGGGCGCACGCCGGCACGGTCGACGAGATCGCGCAGGAGGAAGGCGTCGACGACCTCGCGCTGCACCGAGGGCGGTGCGTCGATCCCGGGCGGGATGGACAGCCGGAAGTCGGTCCGGCCCAGCCACATGAGGCAGCGGAAGTAGTGCTCGAGTTCCGGCCGGTCGGTGTAGTGGCCGCGGGGTACGAACTGGCTGAAGTCGACGGTGCGTGGCGTGTCGTTGAAGAGCGCGACGTCCTGCAGGCCGCTCGCGTCGCGGGCCGCGGCGACCACGGTGTCGTACAGCGCCCGGTTCGCCGGATCGAGCGGCGCGGTGGTCTCGTCGCGCAGCAACGTCAGGGCCACGCTCAGATACAGGTCGAGATCGGCCACGCAGTCCTGCATGGCCGTGTCGTCGGCGTGGGCGGCGGCGAGATCGGGCCAGGCGGCGCGCATCGACGCGAGCGCTCCGTCCACGGTCGGGATCAGCGTGGTGAGCTCGATGCCCTTCAGGATCTCGTCGAAGGAGCGGTGGAAGGTGTGCAGGAACAGATCGCTCGACAGGAACACCGGCAGGTCGGCGTGCCACACCCAGCGCAGGGCCGCGCCGTAGGAGCTGTGGTGGAGGCGTTCGCTGACCACGAAACCGTGGCGTTCGAGCAGGTCGAGCTCGCCGTCGCGCAGTTCGAGCGCGGTGATCACCGAATCGAGGAAGGCGGTGCCGCCCAACGGCGTGTCGACCCGGTGGAGGTAGGGGCCGACCGGCGCGTGGCGTTCGAGCAGGGCGCTCGCGGTGAGTTCGGCGTCCTGCTCGAGGTGTGCGCGGTAGGCGTCGAGGTCGAAGTCACCGGCCGTGGCCGGACCGCAGAGGACGAACAGGGACAGGACGACGAGGACGGACAGCCGTGCCATCGGTCGGTTCCCTTCGACGGGTCCGGAAGGCCGGCCGCGCCGCACACCCCTGGGCGCGCGAAGGAGGGCACGGCCGCTGCGCTCCCGGTCTCCGGTTCAGGATTCCGGGAGCGCGGGCCCGTGTCAAGGTGGTGCGGTGTCGGTTGATGCGAACGCACCAGCCCGGTTGCTCACCGCTTCGAGCTGGTCGGCATCTCGTCGAGGGCCGCGATTGCGTCCTTGGGGTGGATCCGGCGGACCTCGCGGTCTCCGGCCATGACCACGTCGGCGGTGTCGACGATCAGCTGCTTCACCGTGACGGGGTCGAGGTCCGGCCGGATCGCGAGGATCTTCGCGGCCAGGTTGGCCACGTTCGGCGAGGCCATCGACGTGCCGTTCAGGGCGAGGCGGTCGCCGCCGGGGACGTAGCTGTCGACGTCGAAGCCGCTCGCGTACACGTCGACCTTGCCGAAGGTGGTGAAGGAGGTCTCCTCGCCCGCCTGATCGACGGCACCCACGGTCATGATGTTGGGCAGTTCGATCGAACTCGGAACGAACTCCTCGAACACGTTGTCGTTGTCGGAGTTACCGGCAGCGACGCAGAACAGGACGTCGGGGGCGTCGGCCATCGCCTCGGTGAGCGCCTGCTTGCCGATCTCGAAGTACTCGCGGGCCAGGGCCTTGCGCTCCTCGGGATCGGCCGGGTCGTTGTGCGCAGCGAGCGCGGCCTCGATGTCGGCCACGCTGCCGCCCCAGCTCATGTTGACCACGCGCACCCCGTTGTCGCGGAAGTAGGCGACCACGGCGCGGTACGAGTCGGCCCAGCGCTCGATGCGTTCGCGCGTGGGCTTCGGCGGGATCATCTCGTGGTCGAAGCTCAGGCGCGCGTTCATGATCCGGGCGGCCGGGTTGCCCTCGGCGGCGATTCCGGCCACGTGCGTACCGTGCGAGTGGTTGCCGTAGGCGTTGATCGCCTCCATGAAGGGTTCGACCTCGTCGGGGCCGAGCTCGTCGATCCGCTCCTTCAGGGCATCGGCCTCGGGGCTGTCGATCGACATCTGGACGTCGCGCAGTCCCTTCATCTGCCGCTGCAGCCGCCGTGGATCGTCGATCTCGCCGACGGGGTACAGGGGTTCGCTGGCGATGCGGGCCTCGGTGTCGAAGTAGATCCCGTGGACGTCGTCCACGTAGCCGTTGCCGTCGTCGTCGGTGCCGTTGCCGGCGACCTCGCCGGGATTCGTCCAGATCTGGTCGAGCTCGGCGAAGAT
>CAZQHE010000078.1:0-6751 GCA_964593155.1 uncultured bacterium | reverse complement strand
CTGCGCCTGGACCATGCCCTCGAGCAGCGTGCGGTTGACGATCTCCATCATGCCCTTGCGCTGCTTCAGGTCGGCCTCGACCACCTCGTAGGGCAGGACGTTCACGCGGTCGCGCAGGGCGTCCTCGTAGGCCTCCTCGAACTCGCGCTCGGGCTGCTGGATCGCGTCGATCCAGGCGAGCGCGGTGAGCCCGGCGAGCAGGCGTTGGGCCTCCTTGCTCTCGAGCTCGCGCACCTTCGCGAGGTGATCGCGGTAGTCGTCGTAGCGGCCCTCGACGAGCGCCACCGTGCCCAGAGCACCGTGGTAGTTCTTGAGCGTGGTCGCGTCCTCGATCGCATAGGTCTCGAGGTCGGAGTGGAGATCGGCGGCGACCTCGCGGGCCAGTTCGAGCAGCAGGTCGCGGTCCTCGAGCAGGTCCACGGCCGCGCCGTCGATGGTGTAGGTGTGCCGCGGGAGATCGTCCGCGCGCTCGATGGGGATCTTCTCGGCGTGGGCGTCGGCGACGCCGAACAGGACGGCGAGGGCGGTCAGGGCGCGGAGGGCGAACCGGAGCATCGGGAATCCTCGGCTGGGGGGCGAAGGGTGGACCCGTGGACTACGTCCGGGCGGGACCAGGGTTGGTTGCGGGGGGACGGCGAAGGGGCCGCTCCCGGTGCGGAACGGCCCCCACGAGACTGCCGCCGCCGGACTCAGCGCGCAAGTACCATGCGGCGGGCGCTGGTTCCGTCGTCGGTGATCAGGGAGTAGAGGTACACGCCGCTCGACACCGGCCGGCCGGTTTCGTCCAGGCCGTCCCAGTCGGCGTGCAGGTCGCCGGGCTCGACGACGTCGTCGACGAGGGTCCGCACCAGGCGGCCACGGGCGTCGTGGATCACCAGGCGGGCGTGCATGCGGCGTGGCAGGCTGAACTCGATGCGGGTCGAGGGATTGAAGGGATTCGGGTAGTTCTGCCCGACCTCGGCCCGGCGCGGCGCGGGCGCGGTCCCGGCCGTGACCTCGGCCACGGTGCTCTGGATCTCGTCGCCGCTCTCCAGGCGTAGCGCCAGCCGGTAGCGGTAGCTGCGGCCGGGTACGGCCGTCGGGTCGAAGATCTCGCCTCCGGCTGGGCGAAGGGTGGCCTCGACGTCGTCGAGGCGTACGAAGCGGTCGGGGGTCCGGGCCTCGGCGCGGTCGACCGCCACGTCGACGATCCGCACGCCGGGAGCCGAGCGCCACTCGAGCAGCACGCCCCGTGCGAAGGGGCGGGCCGCGAAGGTGGAAAGCGCGGTCGCCACCGGCGTCGCTTCGCCCTGGCCCTCGATCAGCCGGTAGAAACGGTTGGCCTCGATACCGGAGAACTCCTCGGTCGCGCCACCCGGCCACTTCACCTGGACCGACTCGACGTCGCCCCAGCCGAGCCCGAACTCGACCTCGAGCGAGGGGTGGCTCATGAAGCTCGTTCCCGCGTGCACCTCGCGCATCATGGTCACGCCCGCCGTGGTGGTCAGGTAGACCTTCGCGCCGATCCCCATGCGGTTGGTGACGCCGCCGTCGCCCACGCGTCCCTCGAGCCGCAGGTTCACCCAGTTGTGGCCGGTGTCCTGGTCGTTGCGGAACACCATGCTGTGGCCGGTGAAGACCCGCGTGTAGTCCTGCGGCGTGGGGTCGTAGTAGGTGTTGTTCGTGGTCACCACGTCGAGGTCGCCGTCGCGGTCGAGGTCGCCGGTCGCCAGTCCGCGGCCGAACTGGCCGGCGTCGAAGCCCGCGCTCTCGTTCGCCGGGGTGAAGGTCCAGCCGCTGGCGGGCCCGTCGTTGATGTAGAGCTGATCGGGGATGTCGAAGGGCTGCGAGAAGATGTTCGAGAAGATGTGCCCGCCGGTGAAGATCAGGTCGAGGTCGGTGTCGTTGTCGAGGTCGACGAATTCCACGCCCCAGCAGTTCAGGTCGAACTCCACGCCGGCGCTGGCGGCGACGTCGGTGAACGACAGGTCGCCCGTCGACGGGTCCACTCCGTCGTTGCGATACAGCGCGTTGAGCTGGAAGTTCGTGACGTAGATGTCGAGGTCGAGGTCGTTGTCGTAGTCGGCGATGGCCAGGCCCATGCTCTGGGCCTTGGGCTCGTCGGCACGTCCGTCGCCGAGGATCCCGAGCGGACGCGCGCGCTCGACGAATGCGTAGCCCCCGGCGGCACCCTGGTTCTCGTAGAAGAAGTTGAAGCCGAAGTCGTTGGCGACGTAGAGGTCGAGATCGTCGTCGTCGTCGAGATCGGTGAAGACGCCGGTGAAGCCCCAGAACGGCTCGTCCTTGCCGTCGATCACCGCGTCCGGGATCTGGCGCACGAACGAGAACCCGTTCCCACCCTCGTTGCGGTAGACCACGTCGACCTGGAATCGGTAGTGGGCGAAGTACACGTCCACGAAGCCGTCCTGGTCGTAGTCGCCGAACGAGACGCCCATCGATTCCGGGGCCGGGAAGTACGACCCGCTGAACTCGAAGCTCCCCGGCAGCAGGGGGACGAGCCCGTACTGGGTCTCGTTCGAGCGATAGCGATCGCCCCCGTTGAGGTGCAGGATCGGCTGCTCGTAGAAGTTCGCGATCGCCAGGTCCGGACGTCCGTTGTTGTTGATGTCGCCGAAGGCGAGACCGTTCCCGCCGCGGCTGCTCGCCACACCCATCTGGGCACTGACGTCGGTGAAGGTCCAGTCGCCGTCGTTCAGGAACAGACGGTTGCCCACCTCGTTGCCGTTGGTGAAGAAGACGTCGAGCCAGCCGTCCCCGTTGACGTCCTCGACGCCCACTCCCGGTCCGTACAGGTTCTGTTCCTCGAGCGAGAGCGACCGCGGGTCGTGCTCGAAGCGCAGACCCGTCTGCTCGGAGATCTCGGTGAAGGTCACCGCGGCTGCGGCAGGAAGGGTCGTGCTCACGCACAGGGCGAGAGCCGGGAGCACGAGACGACGCATGGTGTCCTCCGGGACGGGAACGGGGTCGAACTCAGCGGGCGTCGACGTGTTCGGGCAGTGGGACCATCGAGAACGGTGCACGTGCCTCGACCACCGGGGACCCGCTCGGCACGCGCTCGGGCACCGTCGGGTCCGAGCGTCCGTCGATCGTCCGGTCGGTCAGCGCGTGCATGAACGCGACGAGGTCGTCGATCTCCTGGTCGGTGAGGTCGATCGGGACCAGGCGGTCGTCGAGCAACTCGGGGGTCAGGATCGGTCCCGGCGTCCGCGTGAGCTGCAGGCGGCCCATGTACTGATCGTAGATCGCGGCCCGCTCGGGCTCGGTGGCCGGGTCGGGCGGGACGCCGGCGATCAGGTGGAAGATCACGACGTCGCGCAGGCTGTTCGCCGTGCCGTGGCGGAACCACGGTCCGGTCAGGGCGACGTTGCGCAGCGGGGGCACCCGGTAACGGTGGACGTCCTCGGGATTCGAGGTGTGCTCCATGCGCCCGATGTCCACGCCGTTGCCCCCGCGTTCGACCGGGTACCGTCCGGGCGCGCGCGGGTTGTCGGCGACGCCGATGCGCGAGAACGAGAAGTCGCTGAACATGGGACCCGAGTGGCAGGCAGCGCAGTTCGCCTTGCCGTAGAACAGGTCGGCGCCTCGCAGCTGTTCGATGGTCAGCGCGCGGTCGTCGCCGCGCACCCACTGGTCGTAGGGGCTGTCGATGGTGACGAGCTCGCGTTGGTAGGCGGCGAGCGCGCGCTCCAGCGTGTTCTTGCGGATCACGTGCTGCTCGGTGTCCTCGGACATCTCGCTCGCCTCGAGCGGGAAGGCCTGCGCGAACAGGTCGACGTACTCGTCGATCTGCTGCAGCCGGGTCACCATGGTGTCGGCCGCCGCCGAGTCGGAGTAGGTGTACACCCCGTGGTTGGGGAGGTGGTAGCTCATCTCGTCGATGGTGGCCGTGGGCTGCAGTGACTGACGCTCGAGACCGGCCGTCCGGCCGTCCCACAGCATGAGTCCGCGATGGCTGGGGGGACCGCTCGGCTCGGCGCTGTTGAAGCCGAGGTTCATGGCCGTGGGAGTGTTGCGCGGCATGAGCATGACGTTCTCGTCGGTGAGCACGCGCTCGGGGCCGAAGCCGGTGCCGCTCACGCCTGCACTCAGGTCCACGCCGTCCTGCCAGGCCATGGCCGGGTGGTGACAGCTGCCACAGCTGGTGTCGAGCTTGCCCGAGAGGATCTGGTCGAAGTACAGGAAGCGGCCCAGCTCGAGGCGCTTCTCGAAGCCCGGCTCCGACGGCGAGTTGTGCGGCGGATAGGGGAGGTCGCTCAGCTCGAAGGTCTCGAGACCGTGGACCTCGCGCGGGTCCGGCCCGTCGAACTCGTCGTAGGGATTCGGGCGATCGTCCACCGGACCGGCGGGGCCGGCGTCCTCGGAGCAGCCACCGAGCGAGAGCAGGGTCGAGGCGGACAGGATGGCGAGGATGCACGTTGCAAGACCACGTGGCAGCCCACGAGGCATCATGACGGTGTCCTTCCTGACGTGTTCACCATGGGACTACGCCTTGCCCGCGGCGAAACGGGCTGGGGAGCGGGGGCGAGGCCGCAGCGCAGCCACCGGATCATACCCCAGGAGGCGGCTCGCGGGCAATCCGGAGTGGGCCCGGCCCGCGGGCGTCAGAGGGGCGTCGGCCCTGGTGCATCTGCATCAGACGCCCGGACAACGACTTCCCTGGCACGAAGGTCGCATTTCCACAGTTGTCGTCGGAACGGGGGTTGTTATCGTGCCCCTGCACACACGACGTGGATGTCGGGTCCGGGACGAGGCGGAGTGGCTAGAACGACCAAGAGGGACCGCCGTCCCAACCATGTGACCAGCACACCGGGTTCTCTCCCGGACCCCACCATCCCCACGCCCACGTCATCGCGGCGCCCGCCGTCCCCCTTCGCCGAGATCTCGTGACCCAGCGCATCGCTCTACCCTGGAGCCGCTCCTGCTTCGTCTGCGGCACGGAGAACCCCATCGGTCTCCGCGCGCGCAGCTACCTGGTCGACGACCACGTCGAACTCGCGTTCACACCTCGGCCCGAGCACGCCGGGTGGACGGAAGTCGTCCACGGTGGGTTGATCACGACCGTTCTCGACGAGGTGATGACCTGGGCGGCGATCGTCGTCCGCGAGCGGGCTTGCTTCGCGGCGGACTTCTCGGTGCGCCTGCGCGCACCGCTGGCGCCGGGCACGCCGTGCACGGCGATCGCATGGGTGGAGTCGGAGCGCCGCCGCGTGCTCGGCACCGCAGCGGAGCTGGTCGGTGCCGAGGGGACCACGTACGCGACGGCGTCCGGGCGTTACGTCTCGATCCCCCCGGAGAAGATGACCCACATGGACCAGGAGTGGGTCACCGAGCCGGGTGGATGGCCGATCGAGAAGCTGTTCGATCCGTCTTGACGAAAAGGACGGCAGAGCGGTCCGCACGAGGTGCGGCGAGGCGCCCCCGAGCCCGCAGGCTCCCGGTGCAGGCCCGAATCCGGCGCCTCGCCACGTTCGTGACGGTCCCCAAGATGAAGCAGCACCGTTCCAGACCATGGAACGGTGCGCACGTATTCTCCCTGTCCTGCCGAACCCGGCGTACTCCAGGCTCCCGAGGTGTACACCGTGCCGAGCAAGCGCGACCGAGACGCCACCCATGCGAACAAGCTGTTGCGGCTGTTCGCCAAGCTGTTCTTCAACGACCGCGAGTACTCGCTCACCGAGCTCTCGGGGATGCTCGAGTGCTCCAAACAGACGGTCCTGCGACTCGTCGACGCGATCGAGGAGTCCATGGGACTCGAGGTCGAGCGCACGAGCCGTGGCAACCGTAGCTTCTTCCGACTGCCCCGACAGAAGGCGGTTCCGGCCGTCAAGCTCCTGAGTCACGACGAGCTGCAGGCCCTGCACATGTGCGCGGCCTTCGCCGAGACCCTTCTCGGTCGCCAGCTGTTCGAAGAGGCCACCCTCGGGCTCGAGAAGACCTCGGTCCTGTTACCGGTCGAACAGCCGCCCGCCGAGGAACACTTCGCTACCCTCGGCGGCGGCCACGTCGACTACGGCCCGCACGCCGACACGTTGCGTGTGCTGATCGAGGCCATGGAGGAGAAGCGGGTGTGCCGGCTGCGCTACCGTCGTCTGCTCGGTGACCGCGAGCGCACCTTCAACATCAAGCCCCTGAAGATCTTCTCGTACCGCGACTGCATCTATCTGCACACGCGACGGGCCAGGGAGCCGGGCGAACCCTGGAAGGAACCGAAGTACCATCCGCTGCTCGCGGTGCACCGCATCCGCTCGATCGAGAAGACCGATCAACTCTTCCGTGTTCCCGACAACTACGACTTCGAGCGCGACGTGAAGGCCGGCTTCGGCGTGTGGCAGAACGAGCCCTTCCGGGTGCGCTGTCGTTTCACGGGCTGGGCCGCCGAGTACGTGGCCGAACGGCGCTGGAGCCCCGATCAGACGGTCGAGCATCACACCGATCGTTCGGTGGTCCTCGAGTTCACGGCGCGGGGGCGGCCCGAGGTCGTGTCGTGGATCCTGGGCTTCGGGCCGAATGCGCAGGTGCTCGAGCCCGACGACATGGTCGACGAGGTCAGGGCACAACTCGAGCAGGCGCTCGAGAGCTACGGCGACGAGGACGAGGCCGGCGATCGCAGCTGCTCGGCGTAGGGGAAGAGCGCCGGTGTTCCTCCCGTGTGCCAGAAGAGGATCCGCGCACCGCGCTCCAGGCGATCGTCGCCGATCATCGTCAGCAGGCCTCCGAAGGCGCGGGCCGTGTACACCGGATCGAGCAGAAC
>CAZQHE010000077.1:0-19883 GCA_964593155.1 uncultured bacterium | reverse complement strand
CACCCAGAGGCGCGTGCTCGTGGCGGGCTCGCTGGGCACGGCCGCGGTCGTCGCGGTGACCGGGCCGATCGGCTTCGTCGGCCTGCTCGCGCCGCACGCCGTCCGCGCGCTGCTCGGAGCCGGCCACCGGGCGCTGCTGCCGGGCAGCATGCTGCTCGGAGGCACCTTCCTGGTGGTGGCCGACGGCGTCACGCGGTCCATCACGCTGCTCGGCCGCGGCAGCGAACTCCCCGTGGGCGTGCTCACCGCGCTGCTGGGCGGGCCGGCGTTCCTCGCGCTGTTGCTGCGCCACCGCACGCGGCCGTGACGGCGCGGTGGCCGAGTGGCGGGCCCGGGACTAGGTTCGACGCATGGTACGACTCACGCGCATCTACACGAAGACCGGTGACGACGGCACGACCGGCCTGGTCGACGGCTCGCGGCGCCTCAAGTGCGACCTGCGGCTGGAGAGCTACGGCACCGTCGACGAGCTGAACTCGGTGCTCGGCCTGGCCGTCGTCGCGGCCCGGCGCGACGGCGACGAGATCGCCGCCGCGGTGGGAAGCCTCGTCGAGCGGCTGCAGCACGACCTGTTCGATCTCGGAGCGGATCTGGCCACGCCGGGAACCGGCGAGGGACTGCGGATCACCGAGGGACAGGTGCGTGCCCTGGAGACGGCGATCGACGAGCACAACGCGTCGCTCGAGCCGCTCGAGAGCTTCGTCCTGCCCGGTGGCACGGAACTGGCCACCCTGCTCCACCAGGCGCGCACGGTGTGCCGGCGCGCCGAGCGGTGCGCGGTGCACCTGGCCGCCGAGGAGGAGATCGGCCCGCACGTGCTCGAGTACCTGAACCGGCTCAGTGATCTGCTCTTCGTCCTCGCCCGCGCTGCGAACGCGCAGGGGGCGGGCGACGTCCTCTGGGTCCCCGGAAAGAATCGATCCTGAGACATCGGCCCCAGCGTTGTGGCCACGCTCACGGCTTGGTGTTAGCCTGACGGGCAATCTCGGACCGGGGTACGCCCCGCTCCGGTCTGCGCGTCGGGACCGCGGACTCCTGCCCGTGCCCCTCACCGCACGTCACGACGCATGGGCGCCGACCGCCCGAGAGCCGCGGCGGATGCCCGAAAACTCGTGTTGGAGGTGGCTGTCGTGCAGCGACGACCCGTCCCGTTCGTGGACGTCCCCGCGATGATGCGGGTCCACGGTGAGAACGTGGAGAAGGCGATCGCCGATGTCGTCCGTTCCGGAATGTTCATCAACGGTCCCAAGGTGAGCGAGCTCGAGGAGCGACTCGCCGAGTACGTGGGCGTGCGGCACGCGATCGCCTGCGGGTCCGGGACCGATGCCCAGCAGCTGGCGTTGATGGCGCTCGGGGTCGGTCCGGGCGACGAGGTCCTCGTCCCCGACTTCACCTTCATCGCCACCGCGGAGGCCGTGGCGAACGTGGGCGCGACGCCGGTGATGGTCGACGTCGACCCGTTGACCTTCACCATGGATCCGGTGGCCGCGCGCGCGGCCATGACTCCCCGGGTGAAGGCGATCGTGCCCGTGAGCCTGTTCGGGCAGACGGCCGCGATGGACATCTTCGAGGCCATGGCCGAGGAGTTCGGCGTCCATTGCATCGAGGACGCCTGCCAGTCGCTGGGAGCCCGCCTGGGTGACCGTCGTAGCGGGAGCTTCGGAACCGCGGGCTTCACGTCGTTCTATCCGAGCAAGCCCCTCGGGGGAATCGGCGACGGAGGCATGGTCTTCACCGACGACGAGGATCTGGCCGAGCGGATCCGCCTGGTGCGCGAGCACGGCCAGGTGGGGCGGCACGAGCACGCCGTCCTGGGTGTGAACAGCCGGCTCGACGCCCTGCAGGCGGCGGCGCTGCTGGTGAAGCTCGACACCTTCCCGCGCGAGGTCGAATTGCGGCGGGCCTGTGCCGAGCGCTACGACACGGCGCTGACCGACGTGGTCCGAACGCCCTTCATTGCTCCGGGACGCTTCTCGAGCTACGCGCAGTACACCATCCGGCTCGGTGATGCCGGCTCGCGGGACGTCTTCTGCGAACACCTGTCCGAACTCGAGGTCCCCACGGCCCTGCACTATCCGCGACCGGTGCAGACGCAGGTCTCGCTGCAGCGCGTGATCCAGCGGCGGGTCCCGACTCCGGTCACCGCCGAGCTCTGCGACACCGTCATCTCGTTGCCCCTGTCGGCCTACATGGAGATCGACGACCAGGAACGCGTGATCGAGGCCGTGCACAGCTGGGCCGAGACCGGAGACCGGGCGGCCGCGGCGGGACGCTGACCACGACACGTCCATGTGAACCCCGGGAGGCGGCGCGGGACTTTCCCGCGCCGTTTCGTGTATCATGGAGTCGTGCGCTTCGCCCCACGGCGCGTCCGTCCGTCGCCGATCCTCCCGACCCCTCCCGGTATTCCCGTGCAGCTCGTCCGATTCCGCCGACCGATCCGCGGCATGGTGCTCGCGGTGCACACGCTCCTGTTGGTCCTGATCGCCACCTCCGCGGCCGCCGCCGAGTGGCGGACCTGGGTGGACGGGGCCGACTACGATCCGGCCGTCCCGGATCCCGACCAGTGGCTCGGGCGTCCCTTCGCCGAACGACACACCACGGTCGACGAGATCTTCGGCTACGTGCAGGCGCTCGGGCGCACGAGTGATCGCGTGCAGGTCGAGCGGATGGGCCGGAGCGTGCAGGGCGATCCCCTGCTGCTGCTCGTGATCACCGATCCCGACACCGACGTGTCGACGAGCCGGCGCGATTCGCTCCTGCGGATCGTCCGCGATCCCTGGAGCTTCGACGAGGAGCGTCGGCGCCGCGCGACCGAAGGCCTGCGGCCCGTGGTGTGGATCGCCTGCAGCGTGCACGGGGACGAGGCCTCGGGCTCGGACGCCGGTCTGCTGCTGGCCTACCACCTGGCGGCGGATCGATCCGAGGAGACCCGGCGCATCCTGCGCGAGTCGATCGTCCTGGTCGGAGCCTCGCACAACCCCGACGGCCGCCGTCGCTTCCTGCAGCACGTCCGCAGTTTCGGGCGTCACGAACTCCCGCCCGACCCCTCTCCGTGGGCATCGGAGCACTGGCAGCTGTGGCCCGGCGGCCGCACGAACCACTTCCTGTTCGACCTCAACCGTGACTGGGCCTTCCTCACGCAGCAGGAGACGCGTTCGCACGTCGACGCCTTCCTGCGCTGGCGGCCGCAGGTCTTCGTCGATCTGCACGAGATGGGTCGGAAGTCGAGCTACTTCTTCCCGCCGCCGGCCGACCCGATCAATCCGAACATCCCCGAGGACCACCTCGAGTGGTTCGAGGTGTTCGGGCGCGCCAACGCCGAGGCCTTCGACGCGCGCGGCTTCGACTACTACGTGCGCGAGGACTTCGACCTGTTCTACCCCGGCTACGGCGACAGCTGGCCCACCCTGCAGGGTGCGGTGGGGATGACCTACGAGCAGGCCACCACGCGCGGGCGAGCCCTGCGTCAGCGTGGCGGGCGGATCGCCGGCTACGCCGACGCCGTCCACCGTCACTTCGTCGCGTCGATGACCACGGTGCGTACCGCGGCGGCACGTTCGCAGGACCTGGTGCGCTCGTACGTGGACTTCCACGACGAGGCCCGACGCCGTGCCGAGGACGATGCCCGGGAGGAGCTCGTGTTCTCGGTGGCCAGCAAGGGGGGCGAGGCCACGCGCCTGGCCCACGTGCTCGCCGAACAGGGGATCGAGGTGTGGCGCACGACGGAGGACCGCGAGGTCGAGTTGACCGTCTACGACGACGACGACGAGCGCGACGTCCGACTACCCGCCGGGAGCTACCGCGTTCCGATGCAGCAGCCGGCCTACGCGCTCGTGCGCAGTCTGCTCGATCCGCACACGCCGATGGACGAGGACTTCCTCGCGCAGGAGCGCGCGCGGCGCGAGCGCGGTCTGCACAATCGCTTCTACGACGTCACCGCGTGGTCGCTGGTCTTCAGCTACGGCGTGGAGGCCTACACCGCGTCCCGTCCCCTGGACGTCCCGAGCCAGCGCCTGCGTCCCGGTGTCGACGACTGGCACCCCGAGGGTCGTGTCGTGGGTTCGCGCGAAGCCCGCTACGGATGGATCGTGCCCTACCGCGACAACGCGGCGGTCGAAGCGCTGCTCGCGTGCTGGCGCGCCGGTCTGCAGGTCGAGAGCGTGCTCGGTGCCTTCGTGCACGGCGGGGCGGAGATCCCGCGTGGGAGCTTCGTGGTGAAGCGGGCCGCGAACGGGCACGTGCCCGATCTCGACGCCTTGATGGCGTCGGTGGCGCACGGTGCTGGCGTGGACGTCCGCGGGATCGACGCGAGTTGGACCGACCGCGGGCCCTCGCTGGGCAGTGGCCAGGCGCGGGTCCTGCGCAGACCCTCGGTCGGTCTGGTGACCGGACCCGGTGTTTCGCCGGCGAGTGCCGGCGGTCTGAACTGGCTGCTCGAGGACCGCTACGGTCTCGACTTCACCACGCTGCTCCTCGGGTCGTTGCACCGCGTCGACCTTTCGGACTTCGACGCATTGTTGATCCCCTCGCTCGCCGACGCCCACGCGCTGCCGCTCGACGCGCTCGAGGGGTGGGTCGAAGCCGGCGGCGTACTCGTGGCCGTCGGTGACGGTGCGGCCGCGATCGTGGAGCCCCACGGCGACGACGAGGCCTGGACCACCGTCGAACGCGTCCGCGACCTGGCCGAGCTCTCCGACGAAGAAGGGCGCCTGGGGAATTTCGTCGTGGCTGCCGAGGACGAACCGGGCTCGCCGCTACCGCCCGAGCGCCGGCCGTTGCGCACGCCGGGTGCGATCGTGCGCCTCCAGCTCGACGACTCCCATTACCTGACCCTGGGCGAGGGCCGAACGGCCCACGCGCCGGTCCTGAGCGATCGTATCCTGACCCCGTCGCGCGGCGGGCGCACCGTCGCGCGGATCGATTCCGAGAACCCGCGGCGATCGGGATTCATGTGGCCGGTCATGGAGGAGGCCCTCAAGGGGAAGGCCTTTCTCGTCGAGGAGACGCGGGGCCGTGGCCGCGTGATCCTCTTCGCCGAGGATCCCGGATTTCGCGGTACATGGGAAGGATTGCACCGACTGCTCCTGAACGGGCTGCTGCTCGGGCCGAGCCTGGCGGGATGAGTCACGTTCACTTCGGTGGGAGGGCCGAACTCGGAACGAGAGCGAGGGCGTGTAGGACGCCGCACCACAGACCTTGAAGACGCTTACCGCTGGCGTGCGGTGCGCGTTGGGGTAGACTGACCCTCGACGGCCGAACAAGTGGCCGTTAACCTCCCGAGGTCGTCCTGGCCCGCGCCGGGATCGGACCGACGAGGAGCGCGGACGTGGTCCGCAGGCATCGCAACTGGGGGTCGCGCTCACACACGGGCGCCGTGAGTCGACCTGTCGAGCGCTTCACTGGGCGTGGTGAAGGCTCGCGATGCCGGGCAGACTTCGGAGGACCGGCGGGACCACGGGACCAGGTCCACCGGTCGATCCACTCCGGGGTTCCGACCCGTCCGCGCTCCCACACCGCCACGAACGGACCCGCCGATGACGCCACCGGAGCCCGGGTCGCGCCCGGTCGAGACCGAACTCAAGCTGCTGCTGCCCGACGCACGGGCGCTGGAGCGGCTCCTCGGCGCCCTCGGCCCCGAACTCGACGCCCAGCACCAGGTCAACCTGTACTTCGACGGCGACGACGGCGCCTGGAGCGCCGCCGGCTGGGCCGTGCGCCTGCGCCGTGAGAACGACACCCTGAAGCTGACCGTGAAGACCACCGGAGAGAGCCGCGGTGACTTCGTCGAACGCGGCGAGTGGGAGACCCGGCTCGATCCGGCGCGCGAGCACACGTTGCAGGACGGCGGCGAGTCCCTGCTGCGCGCGGTCGACGAACTGCTGGGCGACCAGGGCCTGCCGCCCCGCCTGCGCGAGGCGGGCCTGCGGCCGATCGGGACCATGCGTAACCTGCGCCGCCGGGCAGCCCTGCCCGGATTCGACGGCCTCGTGGTCGAGTGCGACGAGACAACCTACCCCAACGGCGACGTCCGTCACGAGGCCGAACTCGAGGTCGACGACGCCGGCGCGGCCGAGGAAGCCGTGGCCCGACTGCGTGCGCTCTTCGACGAGCTCGAGCTGCCCTGGCAGCCCTCGGCGGTGAGCAAGCGCGAGCGGCTCGAGCGCGTGCTGCGCGGCGAGTCGGCCTGATCCTTCCACGTTCCGGAACGCGAGGGCCGGCCCCCGGGTGGGAGCCGGCCGGCCATGGGCGTGCGATCAGGGGCTGACGGAGACGCCCTCGGGCGGATCGAGTATAGAGGACGCGCTGCGCGAGGACCAGAGCGCGACGGAATCCGGGTGGTCGTCGATCTCGGCCATCAGCCGATCCGTCAGCGTGGTCCGATCGTCCGGATCGGTCGAGTACAGCAGGCACGTGGTCTCGTCGTCGGTCTCCACCGCCTCCGTCCGGGTCTGCAGCAGGGGATGGGCGTCCGGATCCACCGCGTCGCTCGGCACCGGCCGGTAGCGGTTGAAGAAGTCCAGGTGCCAGTGCAGGAACTCGTGCACGCGCCGCCGGCCGCGTTCGTCGTCGCCGAAGTGGGCGAGCGCGAGCGCGCGGTAGCGGCGCAGCACGTCGAGACGCGCCCGCGGTCCGAGCAGGTGATCGCGGCGGTCGGCGATCTCGCGGAACAGCCACGGCTTGATCAGCGCACCGCGGGCGAGCATCACGCCCGCGCATCCCGTGTGGCCGCGGTGGCGTTCGACGTCGCGCCAGGTCAGCAGGTCGCCGTTTCCGATCACCGGGATCGACACGCTGTCGACCAGGGTCGCCACGGCGTCCCAGTCGGCGGCGCGGCTGTAACGCTGGGCCCGGCTGCGACCGTGCAGCGTGACGGCGTCGGCTCCGGCCGCCTCGCAGGCGCGTGCCACCTGGAGGAAGCGCGGCTTCGCGTCGTCGTAGCCCAGCCGCATCTTCACGCTGAGTGGTACGTCGATCGCCGCGCGCATGGCCTCGACGATGCGTTCGACCTTGCGCGGCTTGCGCATCAACGCGGCCCCGAGACCTTTGCGACAGAAGACGTCGATCGGACAGCCCAGGTTCACGTCGACGAAGTCGGCCCCCCGCTCGACGGCGATCCGCGCGGCGTCGGCCATTTCCTCGGGGATCCGTCCGGCCAGCTGCGCGCCGAATGCGGGTTCGTCGTCGGCGCGGCGCAGCAGGGCCATCTCGCCGCGCTTGCCCTTGAGCACGAAGCGTGCGACGGCCATCTCGCCGCAGGTGATGCGCGCGCCGAGCTCCACCGTCAGCCGGCGGAAGGGGAGGTTGCCGCCCTTGGTCAGCGGGGCGAGCAGGACCGAGTCGCGGAAGAATTCCTGTCGGGCGGTGGCATCCATGACGGGGCACATTAGGGCGTTTCGGCCCGGCGGCCAGCGCCGACTTGACCCCTGGCTCGGCGTCGGTCCACCCTCTGCGCTCTTCGCACCGCGCTCGACCCGCTTCCGGAGGCAGACCTTGGAGTTCGTGAGCATCGCCGACGACGTGCGTCTCGGCCAGGACGTGAAGATCTACCGGTTCGTGAACCTGTACGGATGCGAGATCGGCGACGAGACGCGGATCGGCACCTTCGTCGAGATCCAGAAGGGCGCGCGCATCGGGCGTCGCTGCAAGATCAGCAGCCACACCTTCGTCTGCGAGGGCGTCGACATCGGCGATGGCTGTTTCGTGGGCCACGGCGTGCTGTTCATCAACGACAAGAACCCGCGCGCGGTGACGCCCGGGGGCGAACCGGAGAGCGAGGACGACTGGGCCGGCCGTTTCGTGCGCACGACGATCGGCGACCGGGTCTCGATCGGTTCGGGGGCGATCGTCATGGGTGGGGTCACCGTGGGTGACGACGCGCGGATCGGTGCCGGCGCGGTGGTCACGCGCGACGTCGAGCCCGGAACGACGGTGGCCGGCGTGCCCGCCCGGGTGATGCGTCCGGGAGGCTGATCAGGCCCGGTGCGCGCTGGCGCGCGACTTGTTCCATCTCGATCGGGGCCGGCCGCCGGGAGCCGGTCCGAACCGATCGAGGTGGCCATGCGCGGCGTCCTGTTCGCCCTTCCCGAACACGTCGAACGCTTCGAGGCAGTGCTGCGGCGCGGTCTCGGGGCCGAAGCGCTCCTGCCGTCGGGACGGTGGTTGCCCGCTCGCCGCGACAGCCGGCCGGTGGTCCGTGCCGCGCTCCGCCGGCGCGGGTGGGTGGCGTGTGAGCGCCCGGAACCCCGCTTCGACCGGATTCTGGTCGATGCCGCCGTGCCCCCGGCTGCCGTCGCCCCCTGGCTGGCTCCGGGCGGACGCGTGGTGCTCTGGTACGGCGGTGGTCGGTCACCGTGGGTCCTCGGACCCGCGGCCGCGGGCGCGGCGCAGCCGCCGATCGCGGCCCTGGTCACCGTCGCGGGCGTCGAGCGAGCGGGCCTGCACCCCGAGCACACGACCGTGATCGCCGACCCGCGGCTCGATCCGGCGGCCGAGCCGGGAGCCGCCGCCCGCGCGCGCAGCGCAATGGGACTCGACGTCCGTCGCGCCGTGGTCGTGGTCGCTCCGGAGCGGGCCCTGCCCGGCGAACGGTGGGCCGAGGCCCTGGCCTCCCTGCGAGCCGATTCCCAGTTGGTGTTCGCACCGACCGGTCCGGTGTGGTTGCGTGACCGCTGGCCGCGGGCCTGGACCGGCCCCGGTCTGTTCGTCGCCGCGCCCGGCGACGCGCCCGCCCTGCCCGACCTGCTGGCCGCCGCCGACGTCGTGTTCTGCGACGGGGAGTCGATGGCCCGCGCTGCTCTCGCGTGCGGCCGACGGGTGGCGGCCTGGGCCGACGGCCGTCACGGACGTCCGCGAGGACCCTTCGAGGTCGTCGACGACACCGCGCACGTGCGAGCCGCTGTTCTCGATCTGCTCCGGGACGAAGCGCCCGCGCCGTCCGCGGTGGGAGCGGGGGTCGGCGCGCTCGCGTCGGTCTTCACCGCGGCCCCACTCGATCTGGCGGCGCTCTGAGGCTCAGTGGCCGGCACTCGCCTCGCGCGAGGCCGGCACCGCGTCGAGAACCACCGACATGCGCCCGCCCAGCCGCGCGGCCGGCCTCGGCTGCGGAGTCGCCGCCGGACGCCGCCGTTGCCCGTGCTCGGCCAAAAGCCGGGCGACGTCCACGCAGCCCTGCGGGTCCGGGCCATTGCTGATCTCGCGCGTGAGCACCATCCCGCACAGACCGTCGTCGATCAGGTCCGACAGGCGCTCGACGTCGCGCGGGCGCGGATGGTCGTGGCGCAGCATCGAGGGCAGGACACCCGACGCGAGCAGGGTCGGGGTTCCGCGCTCGCTCGCGTGGCGCACCGCCGAGGCCAGCATCGCGTCGGTGCGGCGGATGCCGAGCGAGTGCCGCAGCTCCTCGCGATCGAAGAGCAGGGCATCGGCGACCTCGCACAAGGGTCGCAGGGCATGCCGCAGAGTCCGCGGTGTCGACAGGGTCACGCTGAGCCGCACCGAGTCCGGCAGGAACTCGCGGGCATGGAGGACGTCCTCGGCGCTGTGGACGCCGCGAAGGTTCACCCAGTCGAAGCCCTCGGCCGCGGCGAAGACGAGGAACTCGGCCGTGGTCAGCAGGGTGTCGCGGTGTCGCGTGTCCGGAGCGGGCACGTCGAACAGCACGGGCTGCGCACAGGCATCCCGCCGCCGCTCGATCGTCTCGAGCGTGCCGCCGGCACCGTCGATCCGGATCCAGTCGATACCACGGGGCACGGCGGCGGGTCCGTCGAGCGTGGCGACGACCAGGACCGGTAGGGATCGGGAGGCGTCGACGGGCGACGAGGCCAGCAGCTGCGGAGACATGGTTCCTCCACGGAACGAACGGCACGATCTTCGACGGCGCCCGCCAACTGCAAAGGCGGTGCCGTGTCCGTGGAGAGGCCGGTCCTGGTGCCCTAGCGCGGTCTGCGTGTCGATTCGTCGCCTCGGACGGTCTCGCGCGGCGGATTGGCCCGGAAGTTGGGTCGGCAAGCTTTGCGACGATGCGAGAACAGGATGTGCGTCTGCACGCGTGCCACCTCGGGGCGCGTGGTGAAGCGATCGAGCAACAGGTCGCGGAGGTGATCGGTGTCGGCGACCACCACGTGCAGCAGGAAGTCGTGTTCGCCGCTCACGTGGAACGTCGCGATCACCTCCGCGACCTCGTCGACGTCGTCGAGGAATGTATCGACCACCTCGCGTGAGTGCTGGGTCAGCTGGACCGCGATCAGGGCCTGCGCGCCGATCCCCAGGGCTTCGTCCGAGACCTCGGTCCGCGCCGGTCCGAGGGCCCCCGTCGCGCGCAATCGCCGTACGCGTTCGAGGCACGACGAGGGGGCGAGATGGACCCGGGCCGCGAGCTCCTTGTTGCTGAGCCGAGCATCGTTCTGCAGAGCATCCAGGATGCCGAAGTCGATTTGGTCTAGATGATCCATGGTCCTCTGATTCCGGATTCGATTCGCTTTGGTGCCGAACGTGGTTCGACTATTCTGAGGTATGGCCGAAGCTCCTGCAACCGAACTCTCGTTCCGGGAGGCCCCGTGTCGATCCATCCGCGCACCCGCGCCGTCCACGCCGGCCGCGACGACCTGGCCCACATCGGCGCCCACGTCCCGCCCATAGACCTGTCGAGCACCTACCCGCTCCGGGATCTCGACCGTGCCACCGAGAGTCTCGACGCCATGGCCCACGGCGAGATGCCGCGGCACGGTGAGCCGGTGTACGCCCGGCTGCACAATCCCACGGTCGCACGTTTCGAATCGGCGCTGGCCGAACTGGAGCAGTGCCCGGACGCGGTCGCCTTCGGATCGGGAATGGCGGCGATGACCGCGGTGCTGATGGCCGCGCGCGAGGACGGCGACGAGGTGGTGGCGGTCCGTCCGCTGTACGGCGGCAGTGACCACCTGCTGTCGGGCGACCTGCTCGGGCTGGGCGTGCGCTGGGTCGAGGCCGATCGCGTGGTCGAGGCCATCGGCCCGCGCACGGCGGTGGTGGTGGTGGAGACGCCGGCCAATCCCACGCTCGACCTGGTCGATCTCGACGCCCTGGTGGCTGCGGCGGGCGACGTGCCGGTCCTGGTCGACAACACCTTCGCCACGCCCGTGTTGCAGCAACCGGTGCGGCACGGCGCCGCCCTGGTGTTGCACAGCGCGACCAAGTTCCTCGGCGGCCACGGCGACGTGGTCGGCGGCGTGGTCGCGACCGATTCCCGGTGGGCCGCGCGTCTGCGTCGGGTGCGCGTGGCCACCGGCGCGCTCCTGCACCCGCTCGCGGCCTACCTGCTGCAGCGGGGTCTTGCCACGCTCGGTCTCAGGGTCGAAGCGGCCCAGGAGACGGCGACCGTGCTCTCCGCGCGCCTGCTCGAACACCCGGCCGTTCGCTCGGTGCGTCACCCTTCGGTACCGGGAGCCGATCCGCATGGACTGATCGGCCGGCAGATGCACGGTCCGGGTTCGCTGGTCGCCTTCGACGTCGAGGGCGGACACGAGGCCGCGGCCGCCGTGTTGACCTCGACCCGCTGGTTCACGCCGGCGGTGAGCCTGGGATCGGTGGACTCGCTGATCCAGCACCCGGCGGGTCTGACGCACCACGTGGTCGATCCCGACGCCCGTGCGGCGAGCGGTATCGGCCCGGGCACGCTGCGGATCTCGGTCGGACTCGAACACGTCGACGACCTGTGGGCCGACCTCGACGCCGCGCTCCGGCACGCCGTCTCCGCCACCGCGCGGCCCACGGCGGTCTGATCGGCGACTTGTCGTCGGCGCGTCGATTGCGGATCATGGAGGCTTCCCCGTAGCCCGGTGCGTGACTCCATGCCCGTTTCCGTGGTCGACGCCGCGTCGCGGCGGCCTCTGCGTCGCGACGACTTCGCCGACTGGACCTCCTACTACTGGACCTACCAGTTCCAGTTGGTGACCGAGTACCTCGTACCCCGTCTACGGGACTGGGGCGTGTGGTCCGAGGGCGCACGTGTGCTCGACGTGGGATGCGGCGACGGCGGAGCGAGCACGGCACTCGCCGAACACGGCGCACGGGTCGAGGGCTTCGACCTCGACGCCCGGCGGGTGCACGGCGGAGCCGAACGCGCTCGGGCGCGTGGCATCGACCTGAAACTCGCGACGGCCGACGTCACCGACTCCGCCACGCTCGACGACTTCGCCGGACCCTACGACCTGATCCTCTTCCGCGACGTGCTCGAACACATCCCCGACGTCGACGCCGCGCTGCGGAACTGCCGGGACCGGTTGGCCGACGGCGGCGGGATCGTGGTGATCTACCCACCCTACTGGTCGCCCTACGGAGGTCATCAGCAGATCCTGCATCCGCCGAAGAAGCTCGGAGTGCGCTGGGCGAAGCTCCCCTTCGTCCACTGGTTGGGTCTGCGCACCTGGCGTGCCCTCGCGCGCGGGGTCGAGGGCGACGATCCCGAGTGGGAGGAGATCGAGACGATCCGGCGAGCGTGTCTGACCGTGCACGGACTGCGTCGGCGTGCACAAGACCACGGGCTGTACGTGGCGCACGCGCGTCGCTATCTGCTGCGGCCGACCTTCCGCCTCCGCTACGGAACGCCGGTGCTCGGGGCCGGGTGGCTCGGAGCCCTGCCGGGAGTGCGTGAACTCCTCGTCACGGGAAGCTGGGAACTGTTGCGCACCGCGCCGCGCGACGGCGCGTGACGTCGGGTCGTTCCCCCACCGCGTACTCGTCCGGTGCACACCCGTCCACGGCGGGCGCGTGCCGTGCTACGCTTCTGTCACAGCGAGAGGGAAGACACCATGGAACCCATCGACTACGAAGCCGAGTACGAACGCCTGCGACGCGAGATCGAGCAACTGCCGCCCGAGCAACGTGAATCGTTGCGGGCCCTGCACGCCGAGTCCGTCGAACGCCACGAGCAGATCGAGCGCGCCCGTGCGCAGAACGAAGAGGCCCTGGCCGCTCTGCGCGGACGTCTGCAGGAGATGGCCGAAGGATTCCAACGGCTCGACACCGCGGTCGCCGACCTGCGACTGGTGACCAAGATGGCCCTGTTCGAGTACGAGGTACGGCAGCGCGAGAATCGCGACGGCGAGGCCGGGCCGCCGGCCGCCGACGACTGAGCTTGCCCGGCGGTCCGGCCCGACCTACGATCCGCCGATCATGGACGAACGACCGATCGAACTCCCCGAGGGCCGGCCCGCGATCCGCGTAATGATGATGCCGCGCGAGACGAACGCGCACGGCACCATCTTCGGCGGCATCATCCTCTCCTACATCGATCAGGCCGGCGCAGTCGGTGCGGTGGAGGCCGGTGCGAACCGGGTGGTCACCGTGGCCATGGACAAGGTCGAATTCCACCAGCCCGTGTACGTGGGCGACCTGGTGTCGCTGTTCACCGAGGTCGAACGGCGAGGGCGGACCTCGCTGACGATGCGGGTCACGGTGTGCGCGCAGCGCGCGCAGCAGCCGCGGGACCTGGTGCTCGTGACCGAGGCCACCGTCACCTACGTCAACGTCGACGACCAGCAGCGGCCGGCACCGCTCGAGGCAGCACGCGACTAGGCCGCCCCGTCGTCGAGCAGACCCAGTTCGCGAAGACGGCGGGCCCGGTCGGGTGGCCAGTCGGCCCGCACCTCGATCGGGATGTCGCCGTCGGTCAACGCGATCGCGCGGGCGTGCAGCAGCTGGCCGCGGCGATCGTCTTCGCGCGCGGTATCGCCGTAGCGCGGATCACCCACGACGGGAAGACCGGCGACACGGCAGTGGGCGCGGATCTGGTGGGTGCGCCCCGTGAGCGGTTCGGCGCGCAGCAGGCTCACGTCGCGTCTGCGATGCAGCACCGTGAATCGTGTTCGTGCATCCTGGGCCGCGGCCGACGTGTCCTCGCGGGCGTCGACCATGCGGGGTTCGTCGGCGCGGGGTCTGGGTCTTCGGACCAGCGGGACGTCGACCTCGAATCGATCGTGATCGGGTGCGCCGTGGACGACGACCTCGTAGGTCTTGCGCACCTGCTCGTGTTCGAGCGCCCGCCGGAAGCGCTCGAAGGCCGCGGCCGTCAGGGCCACCGCCACGACTCCGGTCGTGTGTCGGTCCAGGCGATGGCAGGGCTCCGGACGGACCTCGCCGGACTCGATGCGCTCTCGGAGGAACGATCGAAACCACGCGGCGAGGGCATGGTCGTCGTGTCCGTCGTCGCTGCACGCCACACCCCCCGGCTTGGCCACGAACAGGAAGTCGTCGGTCTCGGCGAGCACGGGGATCGGCGGGCCGGCGTACTCGACCCGTGGTGCCTGCTCGCCGGGGCCGGGCTTCGAGCGTGGCGAGTGGTGGACGACCACCCGATCGCCGGCGGCCAGGCGACGCTCGGCCCGGCCGCGCTCTCCGTTCACCCGGATCTTCTTCTTGCGCAGCAACCGCCGCACGAGCGACATCGGCACGCGCCCGAGCGCGGCGGCGACGAAGCGGTCGAGACGACGATCGGCGTCGGCGGCGGTGACCACGAACTCGTGCTTCACGCGGTGTCGTCCTCCTGCGGCGGCCAGGTCTCGCCCGCGTCGCGCAGACGGTCGGCCGGATCCCCGGCCCGGGCGGCCGGTACGCGCCGCAGGACGATGCCCTCGCCATCGCACGCCACGCAGGCGGGGTCGGGCTCGTCGGCGTCGCCGCAGCGAGGGCACGGCAGCGAGACCACTGCTGCTGCTTCGTCGTCGCGGGCTCTCGATGGGTCCATGACGGTCGGTCTCCGACGAAGAAGGGGACGACCGCGCGGCCGTCCCCTTCGTGGAGTCGATCGGGACGCGCGCTGCGCTCAGTCCTCGATGTCGAAGCTCACGCCCTGGGCGAGCGGGAGTTCCGGGCTCCAGTTGATGGTGTTGGTCTGACGGCGCATGTAGGCCTTCCACGAGTCACTGCCGGATTCACGGCCACCGCCCGTCTCCTTCTCGCCGCCGAAGGCACCGCCGATCTCCGCGCCGCTGGTGCCGATGTTCACGTTGGCGATGCCGCAGTCGCTGCCCTCGTGGCTGAGGAAGCGCTCCGAGTGGTACATGTTGCTCGTGAACAGGCTCGACGACAGACCCTGTGGCACGTCGTTGTGCAGGGCCAGAGCCTCGTCGAGGTCCTTGTACGGCATCACGTAGAGGATCGGCGCGAAGGTCTCCTCCTGCACGATCTCCATGTCGTTGCGGGCCTTCACGACGGTGGGCTCGACGAAGTAGCCCTTGCGGTCGACGCGCTTGCCACCGCAGAGGATCTCGCCCCCCTCCTGCTTCACGCGCTCGAGCGCGTTCATCATGTCGTCGATCGCGCCCTCGTCGATCATCGGACCGACCAGCGTGTCGGCCTCGAGCGGATCGCCGATGGTCGCACTCTGGTAGGCTTTGACCAGCTTCTCGGTGAAATCTTCGGCGACGCTCTCGTGGATGATCAGCCGGCGCGTGCTGGTGCAGCGCTGGCCCGTGGTGCCCATGGCGCCGAAGGCGACGGCGCGCAACGCGATGTCGAGGTCGGCGGTCTCGTCGACGATCACCGCGTTGTTGCCGCCGAGCTCGAGGATGCTGCGTCCGAGGCGTCCGCCGACGACCTGGCCGATACGCTTGCCCATCTTCGTGCTGCCGGTGGCGCTGATCAGCGGCAGGCGCTCGTCGTTGATCATGCGCTCGCCGATCACCGAGCCGCGGCCGACGGCCAGGGAGAACACGCCCTCGCAGTCGTGCTCCTTCATCACCCGGTTGCAGATGTTCTGGATTGCGATGGCGCAGAGGGGAGTCTTCGACGACGGCTTCCAGATCATGGTGTCGCCGCAGGCGGCGGCGACCATGGCGTTCCAGGACCACACCGCGACGGGGAAGTTGAAGGCGGTGATGATGCCGACGGGGCCGAGCGGATGCCACTGCTCGTACATCCGGTGACGATCGCGCTCGCTGTGCATGGTCAGTCCGTAGAGCTGCCGCGACAGGCCCACCGCGAAGTCGGCGATGTCGATGGCCTCCTGGACCTCGCCTTCGCCCTCGCTGAGGATCTTGCCCATCTCCCAGGCGACGAGCTGACCGAGCGGACGCTTGTACTTGCGCAGCTCCTCGCCGATGTCGCGCACGACCTCACCGCGCTTGGGCGCCGGCGTCATGCGCCACAGGCGGAAGCGCTCCTGCGAGGCCTGGACGATCGTCTCGTACTCCTTCTCTCCCGCCTGGAGGACCTTGGCGATCGGCTCGCCGGTCACCGGGCTCACGCTCGTGAGTTCCCCTCCACTCGGATTCTCGAGCCAGTCGGCGGCGTAGGCTCCAGAATTCACACCCGAAAGTCCCAGTTCACGTAGGAAGTCCCGCATCGCGCTCGTGCTCCGGTTGGTGGCGGTGGCTGGTTCCGTTCCGCGCGGCCGCGCGGACGTGGGGCGTCGGAACGGCGCCCGACCGGGCACGATAGCACAGGGGCTCCCCCCTGGCCATGGCACCCGGGAGCCCGTAGTCTGCCGTCCACTTCCCCTGACAGGAGAGCGTCGTGAGCACCGCCGGACCCGCGAATCGTCTCGCGCACGAGAAGAGCCCCTACCTGCTGCAGCACGCCCACAACCCGGTGGACTGGTACCCGTGGGGCGACGAGGCCCTGCGGCGGGCCAGGAGCGAGGACAAGCCGATCTTCCTGTCGATCGGCTACTCGACCTGCCACTGGTGCCACGTCATGGAGCGCGAGTCGTTCGAGAACGAAGAGATCGCCCGGCTCATGAACGAGCGTTTCGTGTGCATCAAGGTCGACCGCGAGGAACGTCCGGATCTCGACGAGATCTACATGGCGGCGGTGCAGGCGATGACCGGACAGGGGGGCTGGCCGCTCAGCGCGTGGCTCACGCCCGACCTCGAGCCCTTCTACGGCGGGACCTACTTCCCGCCCGACGATCGCTTCGGCCGCCCGGGCTTCCCGCGCGTGCTCGAGGCGCTGTCCGAGGCCTGGACCGAGCAGCGCGACCAGGCGGTGGCGCAGGCGAACAAGCTGACCGAGGCGCTCGCCGGGCTGGGCGTGCCGCGGGCCGGCGGCGAGATCGACGGTCGCGAGGTCGTCGACCGGACCTACGAGTCGCTGCTGAACAGCTTCGAACCGCGCAACGGCGGTTGGGGCAGCGCGCCCAAGTTCCCGCGGACCGACTTCGGGGCCCTGTGTCTGCGCGTGTTCCACCGCACCGGCGACGAGCGCGCTCTGAACATGGTCTCGACCACCCTCGACGCCATGGCCCGCGGCGGGATCTTCGACCAGCTCGGGGGTGGCTTCGCGCGCTACTCCACCGACGAGCGCTGGTTGGTGCCGCACTTCGAGAAGATGCTGTACGACAACGCCCAGCTCGCCTTCCACTACCTCGAAGGAGTGCAGCTCACCGGACGCGAGGACTGGGCCGGGGTCGCGCGCGCCACGCTCGACTACGTGCTGCGCGACATGACCGACGACCAGGGTGGTTTCCACTCGGCCGAGGATGCCGACAGCGAGGGCGAGGAGGGCCGCTTCTACGTGTGGTCGATGGAGCAGATCGAGAAGCTGCTCGACCCCGAGGAACTCGAGGTCCTCGTGCCCTTCTACGGGGTGACCGCCGGCGGCAACTGGGAGGGCAGGAACGTCCTCGAGCGCGCCACCACGATCGAGCACGTGGCGCAGCAGCAGGGTCTGGACGTCGACGAGGCCTCGGCCCGGCTCGAGCGCGCGCGGGAGAAGCTCTTCCGTCACCGCGAGCGGCGTATCCGGCCGGGCCTCGACGACAAGGTGCTCACCGCGTGGAACGGACTGATGATCCAGGCGCTGGCGCGGGGTGCCGTCGTGCTCGACGAACCGCGCTACGCCGAGGCGGCACGGCGGGCAGCGGACTTCCTGCTGTCGGAAATGCGGACCGACGGCGGTCTGCTCCGTCGTTGGCGCGAGGGTGAAGCTGCCATCGACGCCTTTGCCGAGGACTACACCTTCCTCGTGCGCGGCCTGCTCGAGTTGTACCAGTGCGACCTCGATCCGCGCTGGGTGGAGACGGCGCGTGAACTCCACGACGAGTGCTTCGACGTGTTCGGCGATCCCGACGGAGGTGCGCTCTTCAACACCCGCCCCGATCGTTCCGACCTGATCGTGCGGACGAAGGCCGGCTACGACGGTTCGATCCCCACCGCGAACTCGGTGGCCGCCGCCAACGCTCTGGTCCTGCACGAACTCACCGGCGACGCCCGCTACCGCGAGCAGGCCGAGGCGATCGTGCGGACGTTCTCGGCACTGCTCGAGGAGGCGCCCATGGCCATGGTGAGTCTGGTGCTGACGATCGACGCGCTCGAGAACGAGCGGCCCACACTGGTGGTGGCCGCCGAAGACCGGGCCGGGGCGCGGGCCTGGATCCGTCGCACGCGGCAGGGCTACCACCCCGATCTGGTGGTGGCGCACGCCCCGGCGGAGGCGGGCCCGCAGTCGCTGGGCATCCTCGAGGGTCGGGCGGCGAGTCCGGGGGCGGCCCCCCGGGCCTACGTCTGCCGGGGCTTCCACTGCGAGGCCCCGACCGAGGACCCCTCCGATCTGGGTGCAGCCCTCGACCTGCGGAGCAACGACGGGGAGTCGTCCGCACCCGGGCGGTGACGAGCGGATCCCGGTGCAGGTCCCGCGGCACGGCGCTTGCCACATCCCCACGGTTCGCGCAGGCTACCGCACCGACCCGACGACCCCTCGGAGGGGAATTCCCCCGGTGACGAACACGACTCTGGAGACGCCTCGCGTGCGGCCTTCCATGCACGCCCTGGTGCTCGACGGGCAGTTGCGGCTGGGCCGTCTGCCGCGTCCGGCGCCCGCCGTGAGCGGGGTCGTGGTTCGCGTCGATGCCTGTGCCGTGTCCCGTCTGGATCTCGATCTCGTCGCGGGACGGCGCGCGGTGCAGGTGCGGCCGGCCGTCCTCGGCCACGAGTTCGTGGGCACGGTCGATGAGGTCGGCGAACGGGTCGATCCTGCCTGGCGCGGACGTCGCGTGGTGGCCCGTCCCGTCCTGGGGTGCCGGCGTTGCGAGAGCTGCCGGGGCCAGCGCGCGTGGCAGTGCGAGGAGGGTCGGGTCGGAGGCCTGGGAATGGGACTCGTCGACGGAGCCTTCGCCGAATACGTCGGCGTTCCCGTCGAAGCGCTGATCCCGGTGCCCGACGTGCTCGACGACGAAGAGGCCGTGTTGTCGTACTCGGTCGCCGTGGGCCTCGAGGTCCTGGCCCAGGTGCCGGGCCCGCCGCCGCAACGCATCCTGGTGGTGGGCGATGGCAACATGGGACTCCTGCTCACGCTCATGCTGCATGCGGCGGGACACACCGTGAGCGTGATCGGGCGGCACCCGTCGCGCCGCGAGCTGCTGTGGCGAAGCGGTATCGGTTTCCACGCGTTGGGGGACTCGGGATCGATGGATCCCGACGAGTGGGGCCGGGTCGTCGGTGAACCCTTCGGCGTCGTGGTCGAGTGCTCGGGCCGCTCGAACGGGCTCGATCTCGCCGCCCGGGCCCTGCGGCCACGTGGACGCATCCTCATGGTGAGCGATCACGCGGGGCAGCCCGGTGCCGACCTGCGCTTTCTCGTGGAACGCGAGGCCGAACTCGTAGGGGTCGGTGGAGGACCGCTGCAGCCGGCGGTGAACTACGTCTCGACCCGCGCCGTCGACGTCCTGCCGCTGATCGACGCCAAGATCCCGCTCGACGACGGTGTGGTCGCCCTCGATCGTGCCGGACAGCGCGGGACGCTTCGGACCATGCTCGTGCGGACTCCGCGGGAGCGGAGGGGGTGACCGTGCGCGCCGTCGTCGTCGACGAATCCGGCCCGCGGTGGGCCGAGGTCGAGCGCCCGCCCCTGAGGGCCGGGCAGGCCCGTGTGCGGTCCGGTGATGATAAGATTTCCGGTCCGCCCCA
>CAZQHE010000076.1:226-19913 GCA_964593155.1 uncultured bacterium | reverse complement strand
ACTGGGGCCCGCGTGGCCTCGAAGAGCGCGGTGGCGTAGCCGTCCTCGACACTCGGCGTGGGCGCGAGCGCGCGCGCGACGGCCTCGACGTCGTCGACGATCGACGTGAAGGCCGCGGCCACGGCGACGGCCGTGCCGGGCGCTTCGGGCAGCGCGGTCACCGTGAAGGCGGCCTCGGCCGTGGCGAGCGTCGCGCCGTCCACGCGCACGTGGACGTCGAGCGGCGCGCCCGACGGATCGACGAGCGAGCCGTCGGGCGCGAGCAGGATCGGCACCGCGGTCACGATCGCGCCGCTGGTGTCGACCCGCGCGACGGCGACGGACTCGCCGAAACGGACCTCGAGCGCGTCGGGATCGAAGGCCGTGGCGTCCAGACCGGTGATCTCCACCAGCGAACCGACGGCACCGGTCGCGGGCGTCACCGCGAGCGACGTGGGCGTACCATCCGGGGCGACGGGATCGTCCTTCGCATCACCGCAGCCGGACAGCACGAGGAGGACGACGACGGTGGCGAACAGGCGACGACGCGTATCGAAGGTGCACATGGACGGGTCTCCGGGGGGCGCGGCGGACTGGGCTTTCCGGTCTACGCGCGATCGGGCTCCGCGACCCGACAGGCCGGGCCGCGGAATCCTGGCGAAGGCTGCACGGAACCGTGAATTCCCCCGCGGCTTCCGATAAGCTCGGCTCTCCTCCCCGGAGCCTGGAGCCCTCGCGTGCCCGACTCTCAGAGACCCTCCGCGGCCTCGATCTTCGAGGCGGCCCTCGACCTGACCGGAGAGGAGCGCGAGGCCTTCGTCGCCGAGTCGTGTGCGGGCGACGACGCCCTCGAGGCCGAGGTCAGGGCCCTGCTCGTCGCCGATGCAGCCGCCGACGGGTTCCTGGACTCTCCTCCGTCCGTTCCCGCGGCCGTCCGGGAATCGTCTCCGGAAGACCGGTCGCAGGTCGACATCGGGCGTCGCGTCGGGCCCTACCGGATCGACGCGGTGATCGGACGCGGGGGCATGGGCACGGTCTACAGCGGGCAGAGACTCGACGGCGACTTCGATCAGCGCGTGGCGATCAAGATCATCCGGCGCGGAATGGACACCGAGGACCTCCTCGCGCGCTTCCGGCGGGAGCGACGACTCCTGGCGCGCCTGGAGCACCCGAACATCGCACGTCTGGTGGACGGTGGCTCGACGGAGGACGGGCGCCCGTGGCTGGCCATGGAGTTCGTCGACGGCCGCCCGATCGACGAACACTGCGACCGAAAGCGACTGTCTCCCCGCAACCGCGTCGAACTCTTCCTGGACGTGTGCGCGGCCGTCCAGCGCGCGCATCGCAACCTCGTCGTGCACCGCGACCTCAAGCCGAGCAACGTCTTCGTCACCGACGACGGAACGGTCAAGCTACTGGACTTCGGGATCGCCAAGGTCCTCGATCCCGACGAACTCGACACCGAGGCCACCGCCACGCACGTCCGGCTCCTCTCGCCGCGTTACGGAAGCCCGGAGCAGATGCGCGGCGAGCCGGTGACCACGGCCAGCGACGTGTACTCGCTCGGCGTCGTCCTCTACGAACTGCTCACCGGGCGTTCGCCCTACGCCAACGAGGCGGGCGAGCTCGAGGACATCGAACGGCGCGTGCTGCGAACCGAGCCCCGGCCGCCGAGTACGGTGGTCTCGGGAGGATCCGGGGCGGTCCCGGGACTCGATCCCGACGGGCTTCGTCGGAGTCTGCGCGGTGACCTCGACGCGATCGTCCTCGAGGCGCTCCGCAAGGAGCCGGACCGGCGCTACGGCTCGGTCGACGAGCTCGCCGAGGACCTGCGACGCCATCTCGAGGGTCGTCCCGTGCTGGCGCGCCCGGATTCCCTGGCCTACCGCACGCGGACGTTCCTGCGACGCAACGCGCTGGCCGTCGGCGCGGCCGCGATCGTGGCGATCGCCCTGATCGGCGCGACGATCGTCAGCACGTCCCTCTACGTGCGCGCGCAACGGGCACAGGCCACGGCGGAGACCGAACGCGAGACCGCGCAGACCGTCTCGCGCTTCCTGCAGGACATGCTCGGCTCGATCGATCCGTCGGTGGCACGCGGAGACGACACGACGCTCATGCGCCGTCTGTTGCGCGACGCGGGCGAACGGATCGACGTCGATCTCGCCGAGCGTCCCGAGGTGGCCGCCGCGCTGCACCACACGCTGGGCCGCGCGTACCTGAGCCTGGTCGATTTCGACGACGCCGAACGTCATCTGACCCGCGCCGTGGAACTCGACGCCGACGGTGATCTGGGGCGCTCCATCGATCACGGCCGTCTGCTCTTCGATTCCGGGCGCGAGGCCGAGGCGGTGCCGGTCCTCGAGGCCGTGGTCGCACGTGCCGACGCGCGGGCGGACACGATCGCCGCCGCGCGGGCCAGGTTCCAACTGGCCAAGGCGGTCGAGGCGGGCCAGGAATTCGAGCGCGCGTACGATCTCTACCTGGAGGCCGATCGCCTCTTCGAACTCGCGGGCGACGAAGAGCGGCGGATCGTCACCCTCGGCGGAATCGGCATCTTCCTCACGTTCAACCGGCAGGAGTACGCGCGCGCCGACTCGGTGCTGAGGTCGGCGGTGGAGATCGCCGAACGAACGCGGCCCGGAGCTGTGATCGAGGGGACCACCTACCAACTCCGCGCGTCGGTACTGCGACGATCGAAGCAGTTCGACGCGGCCGACTCCCTGTTCCGCCGGGCCTTCGATCGATACGCCAGCGTACTCGACGACGACCATCCCACGCTCGCGTCGGTCCGCGACGAGTGGGCCGGATCCCTGGAGGAACAGGGGCGACTCGACGAAGCCGAGCCTCTCTACCGGGCAGCCCTCGCGAGCGCGCGCGCTGCCTACGGAAGCCGGCACCGCCAGACGGGGACCTTCGCCAACAACCTCGCCAACTGCCTGCGCAAGGCCGGCCGCTACGAGGAAGCAGCCGCGCTGTTCGAAGAAGCCCTGGCCGCCTACCGCGCGGCCATGGGCGAGGACCACGTCTGGGTCGCGATCATCCTCGGCAACGTCGCCACGAACCATCTCCTGGGCGGCGATCCCGAGAACGCCCTCGAGGTCGCGGACGAGTGCATCCGCCTGCGCGCGCGGTACTGGGACGAAGACCACCACAGGATCGCGCTCGCCCGTGTGATCCGCGGCGGTGCGCTGTCGGAGCTCGGTCGCTTCGACGACGCCGAGGCGGACCTCCTGGCCGCTCTTCCACTCGTCGACGCGTCCCTCGGAGCCGACTCCGATGCCGCGCGGCTCACGCTCGAGCAGCTCCGCGAGCACTACGATCGGTCCGGACGCACGCCGCCGGTCGACATCGCATCACGCTGGTGACGACGGATCGTCCTCGGGAAGGCCCGAGTGGAACCTGTGCAGGACTTCGGTCAGGTCGTCGTGCGGCACGGGCGTCTCCGGGGCGAGACGTCCAGTCCAGGTCATCGCGATTCCGGCGTCATTCTCTCGCCCCACGTCACCAAGGTCTGCGCGATTCGGCTCGACGAAGCCTTGACCGGGAACCGCTCGCTCGACGCCTCGCTCTCGATCTCGACGAGCGATCTCGCCGGGGACTTCGAGGTGGCGGTCTCCGGAGATGTGCTCTCGGGGCGCCCGACCCCGGGACGCGGAATTCCGGTCACGGGCCGCCTGAGAACTCGTAACCTCCTTCGTTCTCACGGCCGCCCTGCTGGAGGCGCTGCAGCCGGCCGGCTACACGGCCCTGGCCATCGAGACGGGCGTGGCGATCGCCGATCACGCCGAGGCCGAGTTCGCCCTGCTCGAGCACGCGGTGACGCTGGGTTACGACCTCTGGGGGCTGGACCAGGTCTTCGCCGGCGGTGCTCGTTTCAACCTCGCCCGGCTGGTCGAGCTGGCTCCGAGCGACACGGCGCGCGCGGCCGCGACCGCGGCGCTGGAGCGAGCACGTCGGGGCTTCCAGCAGTTCGCCCGCAGCGGGGACACCTCGGTCGGCTTCCTGCAGTCGGCCACGCCGGAGGACTACGCGGCGCTGCGCGAGGCTTTCGCCGACGAGGAGGCCCGTCGCATCGTCGACGAACTCGCAGCCAGCAGCCGCATCTACCAGCTCTTCGGTCGAGGCGCCAACTACCGCAGCAACCACGAGCGCATCCAGCTCATGAAGCGTCACCTCGCCGAGCGAGTGAACGCCGCCGGTCCCGAGACACGTGTCTTCCTGAAGTTCGGGTCGGTGCACATGGGTCGGGGCCACTCCCCGCTGAACCAGCTCGACCTGGGCAACGCCGCGGCGGAGATCGGCCTCCTGCGCGGAGGAGGCTCGCTCCACGTGAAGGTCACCGCCCTCGGCAGCACCGGCACCGACGGCGCGGTCTCCGACTGGACCGCATCTGCGCCGCACCTCAGGCGCTTCGCCGACGCGATGGACGACGAGGCCGCGTGGACGGTCTTCGACCTGAGGCCACTACGGCCGATCTTCCACCGAGCGGCGAACGCAGAAGGTCGTGAGGAATTGTCGGAGCTGGTGTGGGCGTACGACCTGCTGGTGGTGGCGCGGGGGTTCACGCGGGCGGAGCCGTTGCCGGGGGTTCCGGTGGCGCCGGGGCAGTAGGGCCGAACAGGGAAAACCCGTCGGGCAGCCCCACCCCGCCCCTACGCTCATCGCGCCGACGTCCTCACCGCGGTCGACCTCCCGATCCTGCGTCGCGCGCTCTGCTGACAGACATGCGGGCCGCCACGAAACATCGTCCCCCGGACTGGAGTGCGGAGTCTGCGTGCGTTCGGCGCCGATCGCGGATTCTTCCAACAGGGCCTTCCTGCTAGACTCGACGTCCCCCGCGACCCGGAATGCGAACCGTGAACACGACCGTGGACGGATCCTCCACGCCGATGGACCGCACCGCCGTGCTGCTCGACCGGATCCGCGCCGGCGACGCGCGGGCCGCCGACGAGTTGGCGGCGCGGTTCCTCCCACCGCTCCGCCGTTGGGCACGCGGACGTCTTCCCCTGCGCGCGCGCCACCTGGCGGAGACGGACGATCTTGTGCAGATCGCGCTCGTCCGCGCGTTGAATCGAGTGGAGGACTTCGACTCGCGGCGCGAGGGAGCCTTCCTGGCGTACCTGCGCCAGATCCTCCTGAACGCGCTGCGCGACGAGATTCGTCGGGCCGATCGCCGCGGTGAGCGGGTCGACCCCGAGATTGCCGCCGCCGAGCCCTCGCTGGTCGAGGACGCGGTCGGGGTCGACGTGCTCGTGGCCTACGAGACGGCGTTGGCGGAACTCCCGCCGGCGTTGCAGGAAGCGATCGTCCTGCGGGTGGAGTTCCAGTGGAGCTACGCCGAGATCGCCGCGGCGACCGGCAGCCCGTCGGCGAACGCAACGCGGATGGCGATCACCCGAGGTCTCGTGCAGTTGGCGGAGGTGATGCGTGATCCCTGACGACGACCGCACCGACGAGCGCCGCGCGGAGATCGCCCGGCGAGTGGCCGACGGCGCCCCGGTCACGTGGGACCTGGACGGCACCGATGCCACGCTGCGTCACCTTCACTGGATCGAACGCATCGGGTCGGCCTACCGCGACAGCAGCGACGCCATGGCCCCGATCGCCGCACCTGACGACGACGCACCGACCCCGGAGCCCGACTTCGTCTGGGGTCCCCTCGACGGATTCGAAGCGATCGGCCGTGGCGCTTCGGGGACGGTGTTCCGCGCCGTCGACCGCAAGCTCGAACGCACGGTGGCCCTCAAGCTCTTCGATTCCACGGCAGCGGACGTGCTCGAGGAGGCCCGCCGGCTCGCGCGCGTGCGGCATCCGAACCTCCTGACCGTGTACGACACCGACGTCCACGATGGCCGCGCCGGACTGTGGACGGAGTGGATCGTCGGCATGGACCTGGAGGAGGAACTCCGGCGGCGTGGCTGCTGGTCGCCCGACGAGGCGCTGGCGGCCGCGGACGTGATCTGCGGGGCCCTGGCCGCGCTGCACGAAGCGGGGCTGGCGCACGGCGATCTCACCGCGCGCAACGTGCTGCGCGAGCGCGGCGGACGGTTGGTCGTGGCCGATCTCGGTGCGAGCACCGACACCCTGGACGGGCCGATCGGCGTCCTGCGCACCGGCACACCGCTGGCGCTTCCGCCCGAGTGCCTCGACGGCAAGCCGACCGAGCCCCGCGACGACTTGTACTCGCTGGGCGTCCTCCTCTACCGCATGCTCACCGATCGGCACCCGGTCGAGGCGGAGAGCCTGGACGAACTGCGGCACCTCCACACACGAGACGGGCCCACACCGGTACGCAGCCACCGCCCGACGCTTCCCGCCGACCTGGCCGCGGTGGTCGACCGTGCCGTCGACCGGGATCCCGCGCGCCGCTTCGCGACGACTGCTGCCCTGCAGAGCGCGCTACCGGGCGCTCGCCCACGACCACCGCGCCACGATCCGCGCCGGACCGCGGTGCTCGGGCTGGCCGCGGCCGCGATCGCGCTCGCTCTGTTCGTCGGCGTCCGCCCCGGAACGACGCCCGGCGAGGCGCCGGCACCCGTGCTCCTCGCTTCGTACGACGCCGTGTTCGGTGAGGTCGGTCCGATGCAGGAGATCCGCGAGGGGGAACGTCTGCACCTGGAGTGGGACCTCGACGCGCCATCCTACGTGTACGTGCTGAACGAGGACGCACGCGGGGACGTGCACGTGCTCTTCCCCCTCGACGTCCTGGACACGACGAACCCGCTGCCGGCCGGCGAGCACCGGCTTCCCGGGACCATCGGGAGTCGCGGGTTCGGCTGGCAGGTCACGCGGGCGGGCGGCGAGGAGCACGTGCTCGTCCTGCGGTCTGCCGACCCCTTGCCCGAACTGGAGTCAACGCTGGCCCGGATCCCCGGTGCATCCCGCGACGCCGCGGCGATCGCGGCGTCGGAGGTCGGGCCCCGCCTGCGCGCGGCGCTGCGGAGCATGGCCGGACTCGCACCGAGCACGCCCGACGACCGCGCCGGCACCTTCCTCCGCGATCTCGTCGAGAACCACCGCCTGGGCGAGACCGACGGGATCGAGACGCATCTCCTGCGTTTCGTGAGCGTTCGCTGACGAGCCGCCTCCGGGAACGTGGCGTCCGTCGGCGCTCCGGCCGCGGGGGCCTCGATCGCGGGCATCCGCAGCGTTCGAACTGCCGCGCACGTGACCGGCATGGGCGAAATCCGGACCATGCGACTGACGTTGTTGAAGTCGTGCGAGCTGGTGCGGGACACGGCTCCGCACGCGCCCTCGCTGGACCGGCCGGAGTCGACGGGGCATACTCGTAGGGCCGCGCACGTGCGATCCCCTCCTGCCCCCAGCGGAACGTGCATGAAGCCATCACTCCGAACCCCGTCGGCGAGGACCGCCCTCGCACTCGTTCTCGTCCTGCTCGTCGGCGTCGCCAGGGCCGAGGTGCTCGTTGACGAGGTGTCTCCCGGAGGCATGGGCGATGCCGTCGGCCTGACCCCGGGTCGCGTCTTCGATGCCTGGCAACGACTCGACGACGAGGGGCGGGTCGTCGACGAGGGGCCTCTGGAAACTCCCTTCGACTTCGTCGCCGTCCAATTCGAGATCGCGCCGCGCGGAGCGGTGCGGCTCTCCGGACCCGACGGATCCGTCGATCTCGCGTGGGAGGAATGGGGGATCGCGGTGTCCCCGCCGCTCCCTGCGGGCGTCGACGCGGCGGGCGATCGTGCAGTGTGGACGCGTGCCGCCGCCGACGCAGCGGAGGACCCGCTCGAACGGGCATGGTGGCTCACCGAGGCAGCGGTTGCGAACGGGAGCGGGGAGGAGGGCGACGCACTCTTCGGCGAGGCGATCGAGGTGGCCACGACCGATGTCGCGAGGGCACAGATCTTCCTGCGACGCGCGGACGCGGCGCGCGACCGATCCGCCTTCGACACCGCACGCGCGCACTACGAGGCCGCATTGCTCCTCGACGGCGAGCGTGCACCGGACGGACTGGCCGTCGCCCGCGATCACGCGCGGCTCGGCGGTCTCGCCGGAAGGCGGCGCGAGATCGATCGCGCGCGCGAGCACTACGAACGTGCGATCGAGATTCTCCGCACCGAGGCCCGCCCGGGCCCGCTCCTGGCCGAGGTTCTCGGCGCCCAGGGATTCGTCCTGAACGTCGCCGGCGACATGGACGGAAGCGCGCAGCTCCTCGAGGAGGCGCGTGCGCTTGTCGACGCGAGCGGCCTGGAAGGCCGCGTGGCCGTCATCGTCCTCAACAACCAGGGTTCGCTGCGCGCCCGCCGGGGAGACTTCGAAGGCGCCATCCGCGTCTTCGCGCAGATCGTCCGGATCTGCGAGACCACCGGCCGTCGCGGGCGCATCCTGGGCAACGCGTGGTTCAACCAGGGTGTCTGTCTGCGCCGGCTGGGCCGTCTCGCCGACGCCGAGCGCGCGCTGCGACGCTCCCTCGAGTTGCGCCGCGAGATCGCCGAGGAGAGCCTCGACGTCGCGCAGTCCTACGAAACGCTCGCCAACGTCCAGGGAGATCGCGGCGACGACGAGAGGTCGCTCGACGGTCTGCGGCGGGCAGTGGAGATCTACGAGCGCCTCTCACCGGACGGTTATCCCCTGGCGATCGGGCTCGTGAATCTCGGGGCGACCTGTGCGCGTCTCGGTCGTTTCGACGAGACCGAGCAGCACTACCGGCGAGCGGTGGAGATCCTGGGTCGGACGGCACCCGACAGCTACGCGCACACGCAGGCCCTGCGGAACCTCAGCCAACTCTATCGCGACCAGGAGCGTTGGGAGGAGGCGGAGGTGATCACGCGGCGTGTCCTCGAATCGATCCGGAAGCTGGCCCCCGACAGTCTCGACGAGGCCAGGATCCTCGAGATGCTCGCCCAGGACGCATACCGCCGCGACGATCACGAGCGGGCGATCGAGCTCTTCGACCGGACTTGGGAACTCCGCGCGCGCAGTGCACCGGGCTCGCGCGCCACGGCGAACGCTGCCCTCTGGGCCGGCCGTGTCCGCGACGATACCGGAGATCTCGCCGACGCCACGCGCTGCTACTGCGAGGCCGTCGACATCCTCGACGTCCAGCGTACGCACTACGGGGGCACCGAGAGTCAGAACGTGGACTTCGCACGCGAATACGAGGGCTTCGCCGCATTCTGTCTGGAGAGCCTCGTCAGCCTCGACGACGTCGAACGCGCCTTCACCGTGCTCGAGCGCACACGCGCGCGTCATCTGCTCGGACTCTTCGCGGATCGCGAGGGGTTGCTCGACGGAGAGGTTCCCGATCCGATCCGTGAGCGCCGTCGAGCGCACCGCCAGGCCGTGGACGGGACCCTGGCCGAACTCGCGCGTGTCGGAGCGAGCGCGCCCGAGCGAGCGGAGGAGCTGCGCGAGCAACTGGCTGCACTGGAGCAGGAACGCCAGGAGATCGCATCGATCCTGCGCCTCGAGGCGCCGCGGCTCGACACCCTCGAGGCCTTCGACACCCTCGACGCGGCCGAGATCGTCGCAGCACTCGACCCCAGCACGGTCTACGTGTCCTACTGGCTCGGCCCGGAGGCCGCGACGGCCTTCGTCGTGCCCGCGGGGACCGGCGCCCGCGAGGTGGAAGCCTTCGTGTCCCCGATCGGGACCGAGGCCCTGGAGGAGAAGGTCACCCGGTTGCGCGAGGCGATCGCCCGCGGCGCGGCGCGCGCGACCGTCGACGACGTGGCATCGGAACTCCACTCCGCTCTCGTCGCACCGTGGGCGAAGCACCTGCAGGCCGCGGACCGCCTGTTGATCTCCCCAGCCGGGCCGCTCCGCGTGCTGCCTTTCGCCGCCTTGAAGGACGACGGCGGCCACTACCTGATCGAACACCTGCCGCTGCACACCGTCGACTCCGCCACGCTGTACGCGCGACTGATCGATCGACGCGACGACTTCGACGCCGCGCACGCCCGGGTCGTGGCGTTCGGCGATCCGGTCTACGACGCCGGTTCCCCGGCCACCGCGCCCGTGTCGACACCGATCGTCGCGCTGCGCCAGCGCGGCTACACGCTCGAACCGCTTCCCGGAACCAGGCGCGAGGTCGCCGTTCTCGATTCGTTGTTCGCGCCCTCCGTCGAGGTCCATGTCGGGCCGTCGGCGACCGAGGAGCGGGTGAAGGCGCTCGGCTCCGACGTCGACATCCTCCACTTCGCGTGTCATGCGGTGGCCGATCGTGAGATCCCCTCGGCGTCCGCGCTGGTGCTCACGCAACCCGGACCGGACCAGGCGGCTGACGAGAACGGCCTGCTCCAGGCGTGGGAGATCCTCGAAGACGTGCGTCTCGATGCCGAACTGGTCACGCTCAGTGCGTGCCAGACCGCGATCGGCAAGGAACTCGGGCCCGAGGGGATGGCGGGACTGACACGCGCGTTCCAGTACGCCGGCGCGCGCTCGATCGTCGCTTCGCTGTGGGACGTGCCCGACGAGCCCACGGCCTCGCTCATGCGAGATTTCTACGCGAACCTCGCGCGCGGTCTGCCGAAGGACGAGTCGCTGCGGCGCGCACAGCTCGCGAGCCTGCGTGGAGCGTCGAACGGCGCCGACGGAGCGGCCCGCGCCCTCGGTGGTCTGACGCCGTCCGACCGCGACGTGCCTCGCGCTCCGGGTTTCGCGTGGGCGGCGATGCAGCTCGTGGGCGACTGGCGCTGAGGCCCGACCCCTCGTACGTGCTCCCATTGCCCCCGACGAGGAGAAGCCCCGGCCGTCGACCGACGACCGGGGCCCACCGACCCGGCGACGTCCGCGTCAGCGGATCACGGTGAGCTTACGGTTCCGGACCTCGCCTGCCGCCGTCGCGCGGAGCAGGTAGACTCCCCGGCCGACGCGGCGGCCAGCGTCGTCGCGACCGTCCCACACCAGTTCGCGGCGTCCCGGCGGCAGATTCCCGTCGACCAGCTGACGCACCCGTCGACCGCGCGCGTCGAAGATCTCGACGCGGAGATGCGCATCGTGTCGCAGGTTCCACGCGACCACCGTGCTCCCGTCCATCGGGTTGGGCGAGGGCGCGGCGAGCGCGATCACCTGGTCGACACCCTGGCCCGGTGAGACACTCGTCACGGTGTCCGGCGCGAAGGCCAGCCTGTAGCCACCCTGATCGAAGGCGTCCTCCCGCGCGTCCTTGAACACGGCCAGCACGTACACGCCTGCCTGCGAGATCGTGGTCGTGAACTCCTCGACCTCCCCGGCGCCGACGGCCTGGGCCCTCGCATCGTCGGGCGCGTCGCCCTGGCCGACAAAGGTTTGGGCGGACATGAGGGCCATGCCGAAGTCGACGTTCGCATCCTGCGGGATCAGGCGCGCGTTCATCGTCCGCGGTGAGAGCTCGATCGCGTAGAGATGGAGGATCTCGTTGTTCTCCATCGTGTAGAGCCCCCGCTCGCCCTCGGGATCCGACCCGAGATCGACCGAGGCGGCGGCGTGGGCCAGGTACTGCGCGTCGACCGCACGCGCGAGGCCGTTCACGGGATCGACCTCCTCCCCTTCGAACCCCTCCTCGGGACCGTAGATGCCGACGTCGAAGGGACGCGGCTCGACCGCAGTCAGATCGACGATCACGAAGTCTGACGTCGTACTCGGTGCGTGCGAGAAGGCGATCGGGTCGTCAAAACCGTCCTCGGGACCGGTCGAGGCCTCGAAGAGCTTGAGATCGACGTCGACACCCTGCTGCGGCGGCATCACGGCCAAACCCATGAAGGCGGGCGCGGTGCCGTCGCGGGCGGCAGCCGGCAGCCGGAGGCCATCGCAGTTGAGGAAGGGGGTGGGATCGATGCCCGGCGTGGTGTTCTCGTCGCCGACGATCCCGATCTCCGGGTCGATGAGACCGTACTCCCAGCCGGCCCTCGGCGATCCCGGAACCTGACGCTCGGTCACTTCGCCGAGACCGAGCACCTGCGGCTCGAAGACCCACTGCCGCGCGAAGAAGTTGTCGGTCTCGTTGGCTTCGCCCACACGGCCGTCGGGATCGATCTGCACCCACAGCGTATGCCGGCCTCCCGGGATGGTCACCGCCTCGGTCGCGTTGAAGGTGCCGAAGGCGCCGCCCTCGATCGGCGGGACGACCTCCGTCGCGAAGCAGGTGTCGTCGTAGTAGAGATTGGCGAAGGTGTCGCCGGCGTCGTCCGTCGAGGAGTTGAAGACCGAGAAGTTCAGCCAGGTCGACGCCAAGTCGCCGACCAGAGTCGTCGGCGCCGGGACCTCGCCCGGGCGGCCGAAGTCGTTCGGCAGCGGGACGAGGGCGTCGAACCAGTTCGGGGCCGGTACCAGCGTCCAGTTCCCCGACGACGCCTGGATCTCGAGCGACACCTCGAGGGCTTCGGCCCCCGCTCCGGGGTCGCGGGCGATCACCAGCAGACCCTTGCCCGGTTGGGTCGACGAGAATTCCAGCACGGCCTCGCCCTGGGAATCGGTCGTCGCGGTCGTGTCGGCGTCCTCGAGACTCGCGTAGAAGGTGGACGGTTCGAAGAAGTACAGGTCGAACGGGCCGTCGTCGCCGACGGCGAGCTTCACCACGAAGCTGGCCTGCGAGAGTCCGATGTCGAAGTGTCGCATCTGGACCATTTCGTTCGGCAGGAACGAGATGGCCTCGGTGCCTCCGACCACGGCGTCCTGGCTCTCCACGTAGTCCGCGTAGTACCCACCACCGTGATCGCTCGCGTTGTAGATGCCCACGTCCACGAAGCCGTCCGACACCGCGTGACCGTTCGCGACCACCGCATCGATGCTTCCGGCCGGCGCCGACGAGGAGGCCAGTTCCGTGTTCCACCCGAAGCCCAGGTTCGACGACGTGGTCCGCGGGTACATACCCAGGTCGATGTTCTCACCGGCATCGACGAAGTGGGCCGAGATCGCCACGAAGCGCGGGTCGGCGCCGGAACGCTGGGCGACCGGCAGGCGCAACCCGTCGCAGTTGTCCTTGGCCACGCTCACGGGTGGGAACTGCCCGAGGTTCATCGCGTCGTGACCCCCGTCGATGTCCGGCGGGGCCGGACGCAGCAGCGGACCGATCTTCGAGATCGACTCCGGGGCGAAGGCCCACTGGTTCGCCAGCCAGTTGTTGGCATTCGTCTGCTCGTCGACCGCACCACCGGGATCGATGCGCATCTCGAGGGTGTGCAGGCCGCCGGTGACGACGAAGTTCGGCTCGTTGACGAACTCGAAGAGGCCGCCCTCGGCGGCGACGTCGGTGGTCTGCGTGAACATGCGCTCCACCTCGCCGTCGATGCGGAACTCCACGTCGAAGGGAGCGACGGCGTCGGACTCGCCGTCGTTCGCACCGGAGAGGTTCACGTAGAAGAAGGTGTTTCCGTTCAACAGGTCGGGAAGCGAGATGCTGGTCGGCGTCGCGGACGGCTCGTCGAGGGGCACGATCGGCAACAGCCACCCGGGGCGCGCGGCGACCTCCAGATCGGCCGGACCGGGTTCGCGGATGTAGTAGGGACCGGCGGTCGCGTAGTCGTCGCTCCAGCGACCCACACGATCGACGGCGCGCAGCGTGAAGTAGTAGGCCGCGCCTGGCTCGACCGGCGTCACCACCCAGTTGTTCAACTTCGGAATGTCCTGTACGTCGTCCGGAGGCACGGGAGCGCCGGCCGAGATCTCGTAACTGTAGCCACCGATCCCGGACCAGTCGTCGGGCGCGGTCTGCCAGACGAAGTTGATCCAGGGCTGGGCCGACATGTTGGCCTGGCCGATCTGGTGGGTGGTGCTGAACAGGCCCGAGGGTGAGCCCGGCTTCTGCTGGTCGATGTTCCAGCCGTTGTTGACGAAGGTCTCCCAGAGGTCTTCGCCCTCGGCCGCGTGGGCCTGACTGAACGCGGCCACGAAGGCTGCCGGTGTGGTCGGATCGCTGTTGGCCGCGGTCGCGAGGATCTCCTCCGGCCCCATCCCCAGCGGGTCACCCCAGTCGCCGGCGATCGTGTCCTCGTCGGGCTCGTTCGGCGTGACGTCGTAGATGTCGGTGAGCAGGGCCCACAGGAAACCTTCCGTCGCCTGGGGACCGCAGAGGCAGGGATCGCTGTTCACGCCGATGCAACCGAAGGGCGCGATGTCCTCGGCGCTGCGCGTGTAGGCGGGCGCGTAGCCGTAGGCCCCCGGCCAGGCGTCCTGGACGATCTCGCCCACCCAGCTCGCGAATCCTTCCTGCCACGCATCCGAGGGCGTTTCGTCGCACCAGATACAATGGCCGCAGTCGTCGCCGTCGCACACGCCGTTGCAGTAGCTCGGCGCGACGATGCCGGCGAAGGTGTCGGTCACGTGGTGGCCGTACTCGTGCAGGATCGTATCCTCGCGCCAACGGCGGTCGAAGCTGAGGTTGATCTCGCCGTCGTAGAAGGCACCACCGTCTCCGACGGGATACATCGCGTCGACGCTGGGAATGTCGTAGCCCAGGTCGTTAAGATAGCGCCAGCCCTTGGTCAGGGTCGACAACATGTGCAGGCCGACCTGCCCGTTGTAGTTCGACGGCGTGAGCGCTCCCACGTCGAGCAGCGAACCGGAGAACTCCTCGTAGGTTTGCGTCTTCCACTTGAAGTTCAGCTCGAGAATTCCCGAGTCCTCGGTCTCGACGCGGGCATTGGCCGACTCGAACTCGACGTAGATGTCGGGGTAGGTCTCGTCCTCGGAGACGTTCAGTTCGAAGTTGCCACTCGGCCCGAGGACCACGGTTCCCAGGAGTTCGTCGCTGCCGAAATCGGCGTCGTAGACGCGTACGGTGGCACCGTCCGCGCCGAGGTAGGGTCCGCTCTCGCGCAGGTAGCCGAAGGAGCCGCGCACCGTGAGCGACTGGCGGCGTTGGAGATCCGGTTCCGGCGCGTCGGGATCGGGGCGAGCCTCGTGCCACGGCCGCTCGCGGAAGCGCTCGTCGATCGGTGCCGGCTCGGGCCGCGCGAAACCGGTGTCCATGCCCGGTGCGGGCACCGACCGCTCGAATGTCGCCTCGAGTGCCCGTACCATCGTGCGCTCGGTGTGCTCGGGGCGCGGCCGCAGGCCCAACGACTTCCGCGTTGGCCGGCCGTCCACGGTGAAGACGACTTCGAGAGGTCCGGCGTCGCCCGAGGGAATGCCGCGCACGACGAATTCGAGTTCCTCACCCGGACGAAGGGCGACGCCATGAGGAACGTCGATCTCCAGAGCGATCCAGCCCTCGCCCTCGACGGCGAAGTCGTCGAAGACACCAGCGATCTCCGGATGCAGGGCAAAGGTCTCCTCGACCGGCTGCCCCGGTCCCGGGATCATGTGCGTGCCGACGGGCCGGACGTCCAGCCGTGGCCGGATCGACGCGCGGGCGACACCAACCGTGGTCGCGAGCACAACGACGAGCAGGAGCAGGGAGACCGGGGGGACTCCCGGTCTCTGCAGACGGATGCGGGACATGGAGGACCTCCCGGGGCGTTGGACGGAGATGGGCAAGCGCACGACGCGGGCGTCGTCCGGCGTCGCTGGAGTAGACGTCGCGGAGACGGGCGATCGCACAGGGCCGGTGACACGGGGAGGCGGCGCCCTTCGCAACGGACCACCCGCGACCGCATCCGCCCCCAGCCGCCGACCGAAAACCCTCCTGACGGCGCCGCCCCGCCGCGTCCTCGCCGTGTACACCCTGTTCTCTCGCCCGGAGCACCCCCATGAAGGCCCTGCTCAAGCTCGTCGTCGTCCTGGGGGCGTTCTTCACGTCGACCTTCGTGATCGCGAAGTTCACGGGGCTGCTCGACCTGGCCGCGATCGAAGTCGGCCTCGAGAGCGTGCGCCGCGACGGCGCGCCGTGGTGGGTGGGCGCGGCGCTCACCGCCCTGCTCTTCGCCGACCTGTTCGTGGCGGTCCCGACGCTCGAGATCAGCATCCTGGGCGGCCACCTCGTCGGCTTCCCCGGCGCGTTCGTGTTCGGACTCGTCGGCGTGACCGCGGCCGGGCTGACCGGCTACGCCCTCAGCCGGTGGAAGGGCGAACACGTCGTGCGGTGGATCCTGCGCGACGCGGGCGAGCGCGAGGAGATGCGCACCACCTTCCGGACCTACGGCGTCGTCATGATCTTCCTGTCGCGCGCCGTGCCGGTGCTGCCCGAGGTGTCGGCCTGCCTGGCCGGCGTGACCGGCATGCCTTTGCGCCGATTCCTGTTGGCGTGGTTGACGGTGAACGTGCCGTACATGGCGCTGGCCACGTACTCGGGATCGGTGAGCAGCCTCGAGAATCCCTACCCCGCGATCGCCGCGGCCGTCGGCCTGAGCGCGGTGTTCTGGTGCGCGTGGATGGTGTTCCGGCGGCGCGTCGGATTGACGAAGCCGGCCGCGGCGCAGAGCCGTTCGTGACGAGTCGTAGCGGTCACTCGAACGGATACCGTAGACCCCAGCGTTCGCGCATCCCGTCCATCAGCTGCATGATCTCGATCGTCTCGTGCAGGGGCACGACGTCGCTCTCCGTCTCGCCGGCCCGGATCTTCGCGGCGACCTCGCGCACCTGGTAGACGAAGCCGTTCTCCTCGAGCGGCGTGTGGACCTCCTCGACGTCGTCCACCTGACCCGTTCCGCCGTGGTGATGGATGCGGAAGGTCTCGCTCCACGGGAAGTCGGCGTGCTCGATGGTTCCGCGGGTGCCGTGGAAGGCGGCTCGTGCCGGCATCCAGAGGTCGAAGCTCGTGCTGATCGTGGTCAGACACTGCCCGGGGAAGCGGAACAGATAGCACGCGACCTCGTCGACGCCGCTCGTGCTCATGCGCGTCATCGACTCGACGTGGCTCGGGCGCTCGCCGAGCACGTGGCAGATCAGCGCGATCGGATACACGCCCATGTCGAGCGTGACGCCGCCAGCGAGGTCGGGATCCTTCAGGCGGCGCTCGTAGTGCGGAGGCACGATCCCGCCGAAGGTCACGTCGATCTGCCGGACCTGGCCGATCACGCCGTCGGCCACCCGCGCTCGCACGGCCTGCCAGGTGGGGAGGAAGCGCGACCACATGGCTTCCATGAGGAACAGACCCCGCTCCTGCGCGCGGTCGACCAGGTCCTCGGCCTGCGCGGCGTTCACGGTGAAGGGCTTCTCCACCAGACAGTGCCTGCCGTGTTCCAGCACCCGGCGCGCGTTGTCGTGGTGGAAGTTGTGCGTGGTGGCCACGTAGACGACGTCGATGCGCGGGTCGGTGAGCATGCTGTCGTAGTCGGGCGCGGCGTCGATGCCGTGGCGTTCCGCGAAGTCCCGGGCCTTCTGCGGGGTCTTCGAGGCGACGGCGACGAGCTCGTTGCCGGCCTCGCGCCGCACCGCGTCGGCGAACTTGTTGGCGATGATGCCGGCACCGAGGATGCCCCAGCGGAGGGGTGTGGTCATGGGTGGGCTTTCTGGCGGGGTCCGGGCTCGCGTGCGTGTGGGCTCGACCGTGCTGATGCCGCGTCAGGATACAGGGCTCGGCCACTTCCGCAGGGGAAGTCGGGATGTCGGAATTCCTGCTGGGGAAGTTCCGCGGGGGAACAGGGTCTGGCTCGCCGAACACGGACCGTGCGGACGCGACCCCGAAACTCCACAGGAACCGCGAACGCGCCACTCCATCTTGACATCTGATGCGCGGCTACATATCATCACGCATCATGCGAACCACGATCGACATCGATGACCCGGTCCTGGCACAGCTCAAGGACCTCCAGCGGCGCGAGGGCAAGTCGCTCGGAAGGTTGGTCTCCGACCTCCTCGCGCGGGCGCTCGAAGCGGAGGAGTCCGCTCGCCCGGAGGGCCCGCCCTTCGAATGGACGGTGCGGGACATGGGCGCGCGCTACGACCTCTCCTCGACGAGTGACCTGCTCGACGTGATGGACCGCGACCCGCGAGACGGGAAGGGGCGGCGTCGGTGAGTTACGCTCTCGACGCGAACATCCTGCTCTACGCGTCGGACGCCACGAGCGAGTTCCACAGCCGGGCCGTCACCTTTCTCGAGAACTGCGCGGCGGACGACGAGGTTCTCGTGTTGGCCTGGCCGACGGTCATGGCCTACCTGCGGATCGCGACGCACCCCGCGATCTTCGATCATCCGTTGGAAGCGAACGAAGCCCTGGCGAACGTCGAGAACCTTCTCCGGCTCCCCCAGGCGCGTGTCCTCTCGGAAGGACCGGAGTTCTTCGCACTGTATCGCGAGCTCGCCGACGCGCATGCTCCGAAGGGGAACCTCGTCCCCGACGCGCACCTCGCGTGTCTCCTGCGCAGCAACGGAGTCAAGACGCTCTACACACTCGACCGCGGATTCCGGCGCTTCGACTTCCTACGCGTCGAGCGGCCCTGGGACTGACTGCCCTTCCGAAGAGCCCCATCGTGGATCGGCCAGCAGGAGGGGAGTGCCGAGGCGCTGGAGAACGTCATGCTGCTCTGCGGCCGTGCCGGTGGCCATGCTCACGGCCTGGATCGCGTGGCGAAATCCCGTGCGAGCCGATCGATCGCACGGAAGCGGAGACGAGTCCGCAGTCTCGAGAGCTGAGGAATCCCACCGCGCGCGGATCGCTGCTACGAGCGTGGACCCACGTCGTCGAGCCTCTCGACCTCCAACCCACGCCACTGCCCGAAACCGCGGTCCTGGGTGAGCAATCGGGCGACCGACCATTCGCGACACAGCGCGACGATCTCGGCATCGAAGCTCGTCGTCGAAGTTCAGGGGCGTCTTCATACGGAAATCTGCACCAGATTCCTGGCGCGACTGCGATCGGACGGCGGGAGAACCCGCCCCGATTTGATGCGCTCGCACCCTGGACTGCCGAGTGCCCGGAGGATCACCCTTCCTCGCAGAAGATGGCTGCGTCCGGAGCCAGCTCTGCGCTCGCGCCCGAGGAGGAGCCATGTCGACGCAAGAACTCCGGCGTCTCGATCCCCGACTCGCCTACCTGGTGCTTGCCACCCTCGAGCAGCTCAAACCGCTGTCCCGCTGGGAAGGCGCGTCGAGCGAGACCGAGCTCGACGTCCTTCGATCGCTCGTCCCGGACGTCCGGCGCATCCGGCGACGCACCCGCCTGGGCCGTCCGGTCACCGAGACCCTGCTGGCGCGTGATCCCGCGCGGGCCGCACTCTACGAACGGATGTTCGGGGATCGCCGCCTCCGGCGCACTCCCGACACGGTACGCCGCGAAGGATGGTTCCTGGGCTATCCGTCGTGCTGCGTGGAAAGCTTCGTGCACGAGCCCTACGCACCGAACGGTCTCGCACCCGGCGATCAGGAGATCCTGTTCCACTGGGCCTGCCCCGGCTGCACGGTGACCCCGACACTCCTGCGCGAGTACCGGCGGGTCCATACCGAGTGTTCCCGGATGTTCGGACACCGCCGGCCGTTCGATGACGACCCACGATGGATGGGGCGTGCGGGCCGCTTGGCCGCCTCGCTCGCGCTGGTGGCCGGAGCCTCCGGAGCGACGACGGCGTCGGCCGATTCCCACTGGCTCCCGGCTCCCGACGACCTCGACGGCGATCACCTGTCGGTGGCCGAGGAGGTGCTGGCCGGCACCGACTGGGAACGCACCGACACCGACGACGACGCGGTCGTCGACGGCGTGCAGGTCGCGGAGTTCCTGCGAGCGCGGATCGACAGCCCGCCCCCAGGGGTGTTCGTCACGCACCATCCCCAGCGTGGCGTGGAGACCTGTCCGCACTGCGGAGCCACCGTGAACATGGGCTTCGTCACCGTGACGCATCCCCAGCGGGACCTCTCGATCGACCTGCCCTACATCGCACTCCACTACCTCGA
>CAZQHE010000076.1:0-216 GCA_964593155.1 uncultured bacterium | reverse complement strand
CTCGAGCACGGATCCCTGGGCTTCGAGGGGAGCATCCATGCCGGCCGGGTCGACCTCGACGCGGCGAAGAGGATCCTCTTTTCCCACGATGCGCCCCATCTCCTGACACTCCAGTTCGGAGACGACGACGACGACGACGGACTGTACGCGCAAGAGGAGCTGGTCGTCGGAACCGACCCCGGGGTCGAGGACTCCGACGGGGACTCCGTCCCGGAC
>CAZQHE010000075.1:0-19980 GCA_964593155.1 uncultured bacterium | reverse complement strand
CCTCGGTGCGGGCCAGGCGGTGCACGGCGTCACGTTCGCGCGCGGTGACCACGCCGTAGCCGGGCTCGGCGAACTCGTCGAGCACCTCGCCGTTGGTGCCGGTGGTCGTGCCGTCGGTGGCGTCGAGGTCGGCGATCAGGGCGCCGATCTCGTCGCGGAGCTCGCCGTTCGGGCCGGGTTCGGGATCGATCTTCACGCCGATCACGCGCGCGTTCAGGTCGGCCCGGGCCAGGCCCGCGCACAGGCCCGCCTGGGTGCCGCCGCTGCTCGACGCGAACACGATGGCATCGAACTGCACGCCCATCGCCCGGCACTGCTCGCCGAATTCGGCCGCCGCGCGCACGTAGCCGCGGGCGCCGATCGGGTTCGATCCGCCGTACGGGACGACGACCGGCGACCGTCCCCGCGCGCGCAGTTCGTCGGCGATCGCCGGAACCGTCTCGCCCTTGCGCGCCGCGCCGCACCAGTGCAGGTGCGTCCCGAGCAGGTCGTCGACCAGGAGGTTCCCCTCGCGCGTCCCCGGGTCCTCGCCGCCGAGGGCGAGGTGGCATTCGAGCCCCGCGCGGGCCGCGGCCGCGGCCGTCTGCCGGCAGTGGTTCGACTGCGCCGCGCCGGAGGTGATCAGCGTGTCGGCCCCGCGGGCCAGCGCGTCGCCGACCAGGAACTCCAGCTTGCGCGTCTTGTTGCCGCCGAAGGCCAGGCCGGTGAGGTCGTCGCGTTTGATCCACAGTTCGACGCCGAGGTCGGCGCTCAGCCGTGGCAGGGGGTACAAGGGCGTCGGACCCGGGATCAGCTCGAAGCGTGGCGCGGTCATCGACTCACTCCTTGGTAGGCCCGGGCGCCGTGCCCGGGAGCAGGTCCCACACCGGTAGCGGGTCCCCGTCGAAGTCGTACCAGGCCAGATTCTCCCACGGCGACCCGGGCTCGTCGCCCGCGAGCCAGGCCGGTTCCCACACGAAGAGCACGTCGGTGGCCGAGTGCGCATCGACGATGTCGGCCACGGCGGCGAACCACGAGCGTTGACCGTCGGGAGTGGCCGGCGGTCCGGCACGCACGTGCTCGGAGCTGCCCACGGGATTGTGCACGTCGTCGTTCCAGCCGAGCGTGAAGGGATACGCCGTCTCGACGATCCACACGCGTCGATCGCCGGCCGTCCGTGCGACGCGGTCGAGAGCACGGCGCAGGGCCGCGCGGTCGCCGTGCCACCACGGATACCACGACAGACCGACGACGTCGAAGCGCACACCGGCGGCGGCGAGAGCGTCCACCCGCGCGGCAGCGACGCGACCTTCGTCCTGGCCGGAGAAGTGCAGGACGATCGGGACCTCCGGGGCGATCCCGTCGGTGGCGGCGCGCAGCAGCGACGCGGCGCCGTCGGTCGCGAAGTCTCCGTGGGGGAGCAGGATCCCCGGGTCGATCTCGTTGCCGATCTGGATCGCGTCGACGGAGTCGCCGAAGGCCTTCGTGATCGACCCGACGTAGGCGCCGAGGCTGTCGGCCAGGGCGTCGGCGCCGAGACCGCGCCAGGCGCCGGGCGTCACCTGGCGCCCCGGATCCGCCCAGGTGTCGGACAGGTGCAGCGAGAGCAGCACCCTCAGGCCGTGCTGCTGCGCCCGCGCGGCCAGACGCCGGGCCTGGTCGCGACGCCCGTGTGCGTGCCGCGATGTGTGGAACACGCGCACGCGGATCCACGTGCCCCCGGCCTCGGCCCAGGCCTCCACGGGATCGAGGCCGGGATGCTGCGCCGCGATCGCCGGCCAGGACGAAAGATCCGCACCCCACGCGGGCTCGGTGGCCGACGCGGGGGCGGCCACCAGGAGCGCGCACAGCAGCAGGGCGGCGCGCGCCACCGTCAGTCCAACGTCGCGAACCGGTCCGTGGCCCGGATCAAATGGTCGACGATCCCCGGCTCGCTCGCCGAGTGCCCGGCGTCGCCCACGACCTCGAACTCGGCCTCGGGCCAGCGCCGGTGCAGCTCCCAGGCCGTGATCATCGGGCACACGACGTCGTAGCGGCCCTGCACGACGAAGGTCGGAATGTTCCGGATGGTGTCGATCCCGTCGAGCAGCTGGTCGGGATGGTCGAAGAAGCCGTGGTTCGTGAAGTAGTGGCACTCGATCCGCGCGAAGGCCGCGGCGAAGGTCGGGTCGCCGGTGCGGGCGATCAGGTTCTCGTCGGGATGCAGTTTGCTCGTGCTTCCCTCCCACACGCTCCAGGCGCGGGCGGCGCGGTCGCGGACCTCGGGGTCGTCACTGGTCAGGCGACGGTAGTAGGCGGCGAGCAGGTCGTCGCGCTCGTCCTCGGGAATGGGAGCCAGGTAGTGTTCCCAGGCGTCGGGGAAGATGAAGTTCGCGCCCTCCTGGTAGAACCAGTGGATCTCCTTGGGGCGCAGCATGAAGATCCCGCGCAGCACCAGCCCCTTCACGCGATCGGGATGCTTCTGGGCGTAGGCCAGGCTCAGGGTGCTGCCCCAGCTTCCCCCGAACACCACCCAGCGCTCGATGCCGAGTTCGGTGCGGATGCGCTCCATGTCGTCGACCAGGTGCCAGGTCGTGTTCTCCTCGAGTTCGGCGTGGGGCGTGCTCTGCCCGCAGCCGCGCTGGTCGAAGATCACGATGCGGTAGCGTTCGGGATCGAAGTAGCGACGGTACACCGGGTCGCCGCCGCCGCCGGGTCCGCCGTGGACGAACACCACGGGCTGGCCGTCGGGATTACCGCACTGCTCGACGTGGATCTCGTGCAGGTCGCTCACCTTCAGGCGGGCGGTCCAGTAGGGTTCGATCTCGGGGTAGAGCGTGCGCATCCGGGGCCCTCCGGTGGTGTGGTGTGCGTCGCGGAAGGCCCCGGAGCAGAAGTCGGTCGGGTCAGCGCACGAGCGTGACCTTGGTGTGGTCGAGCGTGTCGCCGGAGCGCAACCGCACCGTGTACACGCCCGAGGCCACCGCCTGGCCGGTGTCGTCGAGGCCGTTCCAGAGGATCGAACCGTCGCCCTGCGGACGGACCTCGTCAAGCAGCATTCGCACGCGCCGACCGCGCACGTCGAAGACCTCGACCGTCACCCTGGCCTCGCGCTCCAGCGCGTACTCGATCGACACGCGCGGGTTGAAGGGATTGGGCACGGCACCGCGGATCGTCGTCCGCGCCCGCGGCGCGGTCTCGACGCCGGTCGCCATGGGCTCACCGATCAGTTCGTCGAGGATGAACTCGGTGTTCTGCCGCAGCGCCGTACGGTCCCAGCGATAGGGTCGGCCGACCACGTGGGCGAAGTGACCTCCGGAGGCGCGCACCGATCCTCCCTCGGCCGGACGTCGCCAGGCACCGAGCGAGCGGCCGGGATCGGAGGAGTCGACGAAGAGGTTCACCGTCTCGGCCTGCGTGAACGCGGTGGAGAGTGGCGAGGCAAGATTCTGGGTCCCGGTCGCCGTCATGGGCACCAGGCCGGCGAAGTCCGGGGTGGCGTCGCCGACCGTCTGGTAGACGACGTCGGACAACTCCACGCCCAGGTAGCTCTGCCGCGGCTGGGTCAGGAAGTTCGCGCCGCGCCGGGTCAGCAGCAGCAGGTTGCCTCCCTGTTCGAGATAGTCGAGCACGGCCGCCTCGAGCCAGGGCTCGAGATCGCCCAGGTAGTCGTTTCCGACCCACACCACGGTGCTGTACTCGCCGAGCACGTCGGGCGGGATCGCGCCCGTGCCGCGCGGCGCCGGCAGGGACGACGGGTAACCGTAGGACGGTGCGGGGATCACGTCCCAGAACTCGAAGGGCTGCTGACCGGTGAACACGCTGTCCTGGTACGCGGGTTCGATGGTGAAGCGGTAGGTGTCCCAGTCGACCCCGTTCACCAGCAGGATGCCCCGGTCGAAGGTGGGCGCCTCGATCTGCGGTTCGACCGCGTGCAGCACCCAGTGATCGGGATCGATCACGACGTCGGTCACCGGAGCGTCGGCCGTGAAGCTGCGGGTCTCGACGGTCTCGTCGAGCTCGACAACGTGGTCCGTGCTGCCCAGCTCGTCGACCACGCGCAGGGTGATGGGCATGTCGTACACGTGGTGGGTCTGTACCTGCCGCAGTTCGACGTCGACACCCGTCTCGGTCGTCGCCCAGTCGATCTGGAACGTGGGATACCACGGCAGCTCGATCCACTGGGTGAAGAAGGTCGACAGGTCGAGCCCGCTGACCTGCTCGGCCACCCGACGCACGTCGTCGGTGCCGGCCACGCCGTAGGTCACGTTCGGGTCGCTGGCGTAGGCCTTCATGAAGTCGAAGAAGTCCTGGTCGCCCATCACGTAGCGCAGCATGTGCAGCACCCACGACGCCTTGTCGTAGCTGAGGTCGGCACTGAAGATGCGGGCGAAGTCGTCGAGTCCGTCCTCGGGCACGCGGATCGTGCCCGCGCCCAGGTAACGCGCGGCGAGCATCTCGTCGACGTAGCCGGCGCGGCCCTCGCTCACCTCGCGCCACAGCGCCTCGGAGTAGGTGGCGAAGCCCTCGTTCACCCAGATCTCGGTGAAGTCGGTGCAGGTGACCTGGTTGCCGTACCACTGGTGGGCCAGCTCGTGGGCGATGAGGAAGTCCACGCCCCAGCAGCACATGGAACTGGCCGTCTGGTGCTCCATCCCACCGCCCCAGGTGAACTGGGCCTGGCCGTACTTCTCGGTGAGGAAGGGATAGGGTCCGAACATCGACTCGAAGGCGGTGAGCATGTCGCGGGTCGTGTAGGCCGCGTTCAGCGCGCTCGAGGCCTGGTCCGGGAAGCTCCACACGGTGACCGGCATCGTGGTGCCGGTGGTCGACTGCCACGACAGGGTCTGCTCGGTGTACGGATAGGCCGCGATCGAGATGAGGTAGGTAGTGATCGGATAGCGCTCGAACCACTCGTAGCGCTTGGTCGCGCCGAGGTCGACCACCCGTTCGAGCGTGCCGTTGCTGACCGCGGTCAGGTTCGACGGCACCGTGAACTTGATCGACGCCGAGTCGGCCTTGTCGGCCGGCATGTCCTTGCACGGCCACCAGGCGCGCGCCCCGAAGGGCTCGCTCAGACTCCAGATCAGAGGCTGGCCGCTCACCGACTGCACGCCGAAGGAGCCGATCGACTGGTCGGGCACCCCCTGGTAGTCGACGTGGAACGCCACGCGCTCGCCGGTGTCGTAGGCGCGGTCGAGGGTGATGTCGATCCGGTCGAGCGAATGGACGAATCCGGTACCGGCGCCACCGACGGACGTGACCGTCATGGCGTCGTCGAGGTCGACGACCACGCGGTCGATCGGTCCGTCGACGACGGTGGACTCGAAGCCGACGCGGCCGCTCACGCCCTCGGTGCCCACGTCGAAGCTCAGGTCGAGGTCGACGAAGGTGACGTCCCAGCGCTCCTGGTTCGGATCGACGGTCACCCGGCCGAGGGCGTCGCTCCAGCGGGCCGCCGCCTCGGCCTTGCGGGCGGCTTCGGCGTGACGATGGGGGGCGTGGACGTCGAGGTCCATCGCGTCCGGCGGATCGGCCGCGGCCGGGCAGGTCAGCATCGCGAGCGTGGCGGCGGACAGGACGACGGTCCGCGCGGTGCGGAGAACGGCGTGCAGCATGCGTGGATTTCCTCGGGCGACGGGGCGCGGGGGAGGGGTCGCCGGGGGCCAGCGTGCCCCCACCTTACCCAGATTCCGCCGGCCGTTGCACCCCCGACCGGCACGGAATTCGTGATGCAGGGTCGGGGCCGGACGGCGTGCCCCGAGGCGCCCGCCGGCTCAGCGGTATCCGATCAGCGTCGCCGTGACCAGGGCCAGGGCCCCCAGGGCCCACATCTTCAGCATGAACGGCATGACGAAGCGCACCCAGCGGTCGTAGGGCACGCCGGCCAGACCCAGGATCCCCACCAGCACCGCGTTGGTGGGCACGAGGATGTTGGTGAAGCCGTCGCCGAACTGGTAGGCCAGCACCGCGGCCTGCCGGGACACGCCGACGAGGTCGGCCAACGGAGCCATGAGCGGCATGGTCACGTAGGCCTGCCCGCTACCCGAAGGAATGAAGAAGTTGCACAGGCTCTGGAAGACGAGCATGCCCACGGCCGCCCCCTGGGCCCCCAGGGTCTCGAGCGGCTGGGCGATGCCGTGGATGATGGTGTCGACGACCTGTCCGTCGTCGAGCACCACCTGGATCGTTCGTGCGAAGCCGATGAGCAGAGCGGTGGTGGTCAGCTCCGAGGCGCCCTGGCAGAACTTCGCGGCCCAGGTGTCGGGACTCAGCCGCGCGATCACCGCGATCGCGATCGACAGGCCGACGAAGATCGCCCCCATCTCGGCCAGGTACCAGTGCCACTGGCTCAGGCCGATCACGATGACCACGATGGTCACCACGATCAGGGCCAGCACCGCCACGTGGGTCTGCGTGAAGCGCTTCTCCTCGACGTCCTCCACCTCGACCAGCGAGTCGACGTCGTGCATCAGGCTCTTGGTCGGATCGGCACTGATCCGGCGCGTGTACGACCACACGTGGTGGATGGCCACGGGCAGGAAGATGGCCAGCAGCACCACCCGCATCGACCAGCCCGAGGTCGGTTGCAAGCCCGACACCTCCTGGGCGACCAGCACGGTGAAGGGATTCATGAAGGCCGCGCCGTAGCCCACGCCGTAACCCAGGCACAGGATACCCACCGCGGTCACGGCGTCGAAGCCCAGCCCGCGCACCAACACCAGCAGGATGGGCACGAAGGGCAGGTACTCCTCGGCCATGCCGATGGTGGCCGAGCCCACCGCGAAGGCGAACATGCCCGCCGCGATCAACGCGATCGGTACGCTCCGGAACTTTCTCAACAGCCACGAGATCATGGCGTCGACGGCGCCGCTCGCCCGCAGCACCTCGAAGGCCCCGCCCACGAGGAACACGAAGAAGATGATGTCGGCCGCGGCCGCGAAGCCCGACGGGATCGCCGTCAGGGTCTTGTGCCAGGGCACCGTCACCGGATCGTCGACCGGCTCGAAGCTGCCGGCGACGACCTCCTCGCGCCCCTGGGGGTTCGTCTGGCGCTCGTACGCGCCCTGCGGCAGGACGTAGGTGAGGATCTGCGCGACGACGATCATCGAAAGCAGCAGGACGAGCGTGTGCGGCACGTGGAACTTCGGCTGGGACATGCGGCGCTGGCCTCGCGGGAGCGGAACGGGGGAACCGGCGGCGGGTGCGAGGCGTCACACTAGCAGCCGGTTCGGCCCCGGTCCACGTCGGGACGGCCGCGGTCGGCAAGGGTGCTTGGCCGGGTGCCCGGGGCACGCTAGCCTGGATCCGGAGCGCGGTCGTGCTCCGACGTAACCCTGCCGGATCGACGCCCGTACCCTTTTCTTGTCCCCCGCACGCCGCTTCCCGGCGTGCGTTCTCTCGCATCCGAGTCCCGGAGGCCGCCCGTGCGCCGTCGCTGCCCGTCGTTCGTTCCCCTCGCCCTGCTGACTGGCGTCTGCGCGCTCGCCGCCTGCGGTCCCGGGGACGGCCCCGGCGGCAAGGACGCCGACGCCGCCGCCGACAGCACCGCCGTCGAGGACGCGGCCGTCCCGGTCGAGGTCGAGACCGTCGGCCGCGGTCCGATCGAGTCGGTGATCCGCGCCACCTCGACGCTGGAGGCCGAGGAGCGGGTGATCGTCTCCGCCGAGGCCGCCCGCCGCGTGGTCGAGATCTTCGCCGAGGAGGGCGACCAGGTGGCCAAGGGTGCCCTGCTGCTGCGTCTGCAGGACGAGGAGCAGGAGAGCATGCTGGCCAAGGCCCGCACGGCCCTCGAGACGGCTCGCCGCGAGTGGGACCGGCAGCAGCGCCTGTACGAGCGCGAGCTGACCACCGAGAAGGCCTACAACGACGCCCTGGCCAACTACGAGCAGCGCCAGATCGAACTCGAGGACGCCGAGCGCGAGCTGTCCTATACCCGCGTGCGGGCCACGATCGCGGGCACGGTCACCCAGCGTTTCGTCAAGCTGGGCGACCAGGTGAACCCCGGACAACAGCTCTTCGAGCTGATCGACTTCGAGTCGCTGCAGGCCCTGGTCTACGTACCCGAGAAGGAACTCACGCGCCTCGAGGCCGGGCAGCCCGTGCGCGTCCGGGCGCCGGCGATCCGCGAAGAGCCCTACATGGCCACCCTGCTGCGCGTTTCCCCGATCGTCGACGCCCGCACCGGCACGGTGAAGGCGACCGTCGACGTGGGGGGGCAGACGGGCCTGCGCCCCGGACTGTACGTCGACGTCGAGCTGATCACCGAGGTCCGCGAAGACGCGCTCCTGGTGCCGAAGCGGGCGCTGGTCTACGCGGACGACCGCATGACCGCCTTCCGGGTCCGCGGGGGCGCGGTCGAGCGGATTCCGGTGGTGCCCGCCATGAGCGACGACACGCACGTTCTGCCGGCCGGAGGCATCGCCGAGGGCGACACGCTGGTCACCGCCGGGCAGGCCGGACTGAAGAACGGCGCCCGCGTGGAAATCGTCACGCGGGAGACGGGAGCCCGATGAACGATCCCCGGCCCCGCCCGCAGCGGTCGAGCTTCTCCACGCGCCGGCCGGTCGCGATCACCATGCTGTTCGTGGCGGCCGTGGTGTTCGGCTGGTTCTCGTTGGCCAAGCTGCCCGTGAACCTCATGCCCGAACTGACCTATCCCACGATCACCGTGCGCACCGAGTACGAGGGCGCCGCCCCCGAAGAGGTGGAGAACGACGTCTCGCGACCGATCGAAGAGGCGCTCGGTGTGATCGGTGGTCTGCAGCGGATCAGCAGTGTGAGCCGGGCCGAGGTCAGCGACGTGGTTCTCGAGTTCGACTGGGACGTCGACATCAGCGACGTCACCCAGGACGTGCTGGAGAAGCTCGACCTGGTGTTCCTGCCCGACGAGGCCGAGCGGCCGCTGATCCTGCACTTCGATCCCTCGCTCGATCCGATCATGGAGCTGTCGCTCAGCGGCGAGGGGCCCGAATGGGAGGGCGAGTCGGGCCTGCGCCGCGTGCGCCGTCTGGCCGACCTGTTCGTCAAACGTCAGCTCGAGCCGATCCGCGGCGTGGCCGCGGTGCGGGTGAAGGGCGGTTTGGAGGAGGAGATCCACGTCGAGCTGCAGGAGGAGCAGCTCGAGCGCACCCGGATCTCGATCCGGCAGGTGATCGACCGCATCGCGCAGGAGAACATCAACGTCGCCGGCGGGACGATCGAGGAGGGGCGCACCGAGTTCCTGGTGCGCACGCTGAACGAGTACGGCGACCTCGAGCAGATCCGCGAGACCATCGTCACCGTCATCGACGGCCGGCCGATCCGCGTGCGCGATCTGGGCGAGGTGAGCATGGCGCACAAGGAGCGCCAGATCCTCACGCGCACCGACGGCCGCGAGAGCGTGCAGATCGAGATCTACAAGGAGGCCGACGCGAACATCGTCGACCTGGCCCAGCGGGTGAAGAGGACGGTGGGCGAGATCGACCGCGATCGTGCGGTGGAGGTGTCCGAGGCCGGTCCCGGGCGCCGCGGGCGCGATGCCGGTGGTCTGGCCCAGCAGATCTACGACGAAGAGGGCGCGGTCCTGCAGGTCGTGGCCGACCGATCGCTGTTCATCGAGAGCAGCATCGACGAGGTCCGGCAGACCGCCATCCTCGGCGGTGTGCTGGCGGTGATCGTGCTCTTCCTGTTCCTGCGCGAGGGACGCTCGACCTCGATCGTCGCCGTGAGCATTCCCATCTCGCTGATCATGGCCTTCGCGCCCATGAACCTGTTCGGTGTGTCGCTGAACATCATGTCGTTGGGAGGTCTCGCCCTCGGTATCGGCATGCTGGTCGACTCGTCGATCGTGGTGCTCGAATCGATCTTCCGGTGCCGGGAGGAGGGCGACGGTCTGGTCACCGCCGCCGTGCGCGGCACCGACGAGGTCAAGGGCGCGGTGATCGCGTCGACCCTGACCACGATCGCGGTGTTCTTCCCGATGGTCTTCGTCGAGGGCGTGGCGGGTCAGGCCTTCGGTGATCTGGGCACGGCCGTGGTCGTGTCGCTGATCGCCTCGGTGCTGGTGGCGATCTGGTTCATTCCCATGCTGGCCAGCCGCGGCGCGCGGGCGGCGGCGGCGGCCGGCGCGGCACCGGTGAGCGAGAGCCGGCGTCCGCGTCTGTTCCACTTCGACATGGGCCGGCGCCTCGCGCGGTCGTGGCGCGAGGCCGGCTGGGTGGGCCGCATCGTGTTCACGCCCTGGTGGTCCGTGCGCTTCGTGTTGCAGCTGGTGCTGCACTACACGGTGGCCCTGCTCGTCATGGTGCTCGTGCTGGTGTTGGGCTGGGCCTTCCGTGGCTTGTTCTTCACGCGGGTGGGGCGACTGGTGCTCGGCGGCGCGTTCCTGGCGGGCTTCGCCACGCTGCTGCACGTGATGGCGGGGGTGCCGATCCCGGTCGCGGCCGGAGTGGCGGTGTTCGTGGCGCTGGCCATCGCGTTGCGCTTCGTGGACGCCGTGATGCGCTGGCTCGACGGGATCTACCCCGGTGTCCTGCGCAGCGCGTTGAACCAGCCGCTGGGTGTGGTGGTCGTCGTCGTCCTGTGCTTCTGGGGCACGGTGGAGTTGGCCCAGCGCCTCGACAGCGAGCTGCTGCCCGAGGTGCGCCAGGGCGAGTTCACGGTCGAGGTCATGCTGCCGGTCGGCACTCCGCTCGAGGAGACCGAGCGGCGGTTGGCCGCGATCGAGGCGGCCCTGAACGCCGAGCGCGAGCACATCCGCGCGCTCGTGGTGACCTACGGCTTCGATCCCGCGCAGAGCGAGCGCAGCGACGAGGGCGAGCACACGGCACGCTTCAAGGTGCTGCTCGAGACGGGCAGCGGCGCCGAGATCGAGGACCGGGTCGTGGACCGCGTACGGTCGCGCTTCGAGGGCGTGCCCGACCTCGAGGCCACGATCACCCGGCCGGTGCTGTTCAGCAGCAAGACGCCGATCGAGGTCGAGGTCCACGGCGACGATCTCGATGCCCTGCGGGCCCGCACCGAGGAGGTGCGGATGACCCTCGACGAACTGCCCGAGCTGGCCGACGTGCAGGCCACGCTGCGCGCGGGAGCGCCGGAGCTGCAGGTGATCTACGACCGCGAGCGGCTCATGCGCTACGGCCTGAACCTGGGCGACGTCGCGCGCCTGGTGCGCGACAAGGTGCAGGGCAACGAGGCCACGCGCTTCAACCGGGTGGATCGGCGGATCCCCGTGCTCGTGCAGTTGTCCGAGGAGGACCGGGCGGCGGTCAGCGACATCGAGGGGATCGTGGTCAATCCCGGTGGGGAGCGGCCCATCCAGTTGGCGGCAGTGGCCGACGTGGTCATGGGCGAAGGCCCCAGCGAAGTCCGCCGCATCGACGGCCAGCGGGTGGGTCTGGTGCGCGCGAACATCGAGCAGGGATCGCTGGGATCGGCCGTCGAGGCCATCCGCGGCACCCTGCAGCAGCGGATCGACTGGCCGGCCGACCAGACCTTCTTCATCAGCGGTCAGAGTGAGGAGTGGGACCGCAGTCAGCAGAGCCTGATCCTGGCCCTGGGGCTGTCGATCTTCCTCGTCTACGTGATCATGGCCGTCCAGTTCGAGAGCCTGGTCCACCCGCTGGTGATCCTGTTCAGCATTCCGCTGGCGTTCTTCGGCAGCGTGATCGTGCTGCGGGCGCTGGAGATCCCGATCTCGGTGGTGGTGTTCCTGGGCATGATCATGCTGGCGGGCATCGTGGTGAACAACGCGATCGTGCTCGTCGATTACGTGAACCAGCTGCGCCGGCGGGGAATGGCCAAGCGCGAGGCGATCGTCACCGCGGGCCGGGTGCGTCTGCGGCCGATCTTCATGACCACGGCCACCACCGTGCTCGGCCTGCTGCCCATGGCGGTGGGTCTCGGTGACGGCGCCGAGCTGCGCACGCCCATGGCCATCACCGTGATCGCCGGGCTGCTGAGTTCCACGTTGCTCACGCTACTGGTGGTTCCGACGCTGTACTCGATCTTCGACCGACTGGCGCCGGTGCGTGCCGACGTCGAGGCGGAGACCCCGACCGAGCCCCGGCGCGGCCCTGCGCCCACGACCACCCCCGGAGAGGCCACCCCGTGAACGGCCCGCGCGACCCCAGCCGCGACGTCGCGGCCACGCTGACCCGCTTCGCCCTGCGGCGGCGGATCTCGGTGCTCGTGCTGCTGATGACCGCGCTCGTGGTGGGGGGCGTGGCGGCCTCGGGTGTGCCCGTCGAGCTGTTCCCCAAGGGCTTCACGCCGTCGTTCCTGCGGATCCAGATCCCGTGGCGCGATGCCCCGCCGCGCGAAGTCCTCGACAAGATCAGCGAGCCGCTCGAGGAGGAGCTGAGCACGGTCAAGGGACTCGACCGGATCGTTTCGGTGAGTTCGGTGGGAGCCTCGCGCGTCTTCCTGACCTTCAAGCACGGCACCGACATGGACCTGGCCTACCGCGAGGTGCGCGATCGCATCGAGCGGGCGCGGCGCGAGTTCCCCGACGACGTCGACCGCATCTTCACGTTCAAGGAGGACGTGTCGGGGATCCCGGTGTCGGTGCTCGGCGTGGCCGTCGATCCCAGCGTGACCGACAGCTACAACCTGATCGACAAGAACATCATCCGGCGGCTGGAACGCGTGGACGGCGTGGCCAACGTCGAGGCCAACGGGCTCGAGGAGAAGGAGATCCTCATCGAGCTCGACCGCGAGCGCACCGAGGCGGCGGGTCTGAACATCTTCGACCTGGCCCAGGAGCTCCGCGACGACTCCTTCACCATGGCCAGTGGCCACGTCTACGAGGGGCAGCGGAAGCTCCTGCTGCGCTCGGTGGCCCGTTACGACGACATCGCCGCGCTCGAGAACCGCCCGGTGTCCGAAACGGGCATTCGTCTGAAGGACATCGCCGACGTCACCTACGCCGAGCCCGACAAGGACTACCGCGTGCGGGCCATGAGCCGTCCCGCCTACGCCATCGTCATCTTCAAGGAAGGCGATGCGAACGTCCGCGAGGTCAGCGGCCGGATCGACGAGGCCTTCCAGCAGATGAAGGTCGATCCGCGGCTCTCGGGTGTCGAGACCATCAAGATCTTCGACCAGGGCGAGGTGGTGGGCGAGCAGCTCGGCGTGCTGCTGCAGAGCGGCATGATCGGGGGCATCGTCGCCGGCTGCGTCCTCTTCTTCTTCCTGCGTCGCTTCCGCGTGACCATGGTCGTGAACCTGGCCGTGCCGCTCAGTCTGCTGATCGCGGTCACGGTCATGTTCTTCGCCGGCGAGTCGCTGAACCTGCTGTCGCTGCTCGCGCTCATGGTGTGCGTGGGACTGCTCGTGGACAACTCGGTGGTGGTGGCCGAGAACATCGACCGGCTGCACCGCGCCGGGGCACGCCGACGCGACGCCGCCGTGAGCGGTGCCGGCGAGATCGCCCTGGCCATCACCATGAGCACGCTGACCACCATCGTGGTCTTCCTGCCCGTGTCACTGGTCGAGGGACAGGCGCAGTTCTTCCTGCTGCGCATGTCGATCCCGATCAGCGTGGCACTGGCGGCGTCGCTGCTGGTGGCCATGGTGATCGTGCCACTGGGCGTGGTGCTCACGTTGCCGAAGGACCGCGACGCCGACCGTGCGCGCCGGCTGAGGGGCCAGGGGTTCCGCGGGCGGCTCGACCGCGCCATGCGCCGGGGTTATGCCCTCACCTTCGAGCGCCTGAACACGCTCTACAACGCCTTGCTCGCGCGGTCGCTCCGACACCGCATGGAACTGGTGGCGCTGCTGGTGGTGGCCGGCGTGGCCACCGGCGCCTGGTGGAACGCCCAGGGGCTGGACATCGTCGACCAGCAGGAGGACGAGCGCAGCGGCTTCGAGATCGACGTCGACATGCCCGACCACTACACGCTCGAGGAGACCGAGGAGTGGTTCCTGCGGGCAGAGGCCCTGGTGGAGGAGCACGCCGAGGAGCTCGGTCTGGAGGGCTGGTTCCTGTTCCACGGCAAGACCGGCGGCGAGCTGCAGGGCTGGTTCGCCACGCCGCGGACGACCGACCTCACCCCGCAGGAGGTCACCCAGCGCGTGGTCGAGATGCTGCCCGAGCGGGCGGGCATGGAGCTGAGCACCGGCCGCGAGAGCCAGGTGGACGACGACGGCGGTGGCGGCGACACCTGGCGCGTGACGCTGAACGGCGAGGACGCCGACCAGCTCGAATCGGTGGCCGAGCGGCTCGAAGAAGTCTTCCTGAACGTCGACGGCGTGCTGGGGATCCGCCGCGACAACGTGGACCAGCCCAACGAGCTCGGTCTGGTCGTCGATCGCGACCGCGCGCGGCAGTACGGGGTGGATCCGCGGGTGGCGGCGGGCCTCGTGGGCTATGCGCTCCGCGGCCAGACGCTGCCCGACTACCGCGACGAGGGCCGCGAGATCCCCGTGCGCGTGCGCTACCGCGAAGAGGACCGCGACGATCTCGACGCGCTCGGCAGCTTCCTGCTGCCCACGGCCACCGGCGACTTCCTGCCGCTGTCGGCGGTCACCGACGCGCGGATGCTCGACTCGCCCCAGTCGATCGTCCGTCGCGACAAGCGGATCGCGCGGACCATCACGCTCGATCTCGAGCCCGACGTGTCCGACGAGACCAGTGATCGACTCGACGTGCTCCGTGCCGGCATGGACCTGCCCGAGGGCGTGCGCTTCTCGGCGGCCTCGATCGATCGTGGCATGGACGAGGACCTGGTCACCATGATGCAGGCCCTGCTGATCTCGATCGTGTTCATCTACCTGCTCATGGGCATGCTCTTCGAGAGCGCGATCCTGCCGCTGTCGATCATCTTCACGATCCCGCTCGCCGGCTTCGGGGTCTTCTGGCTGCACCTGGCCACGGGGACCGACCTCGACTTCCTCGGCCTGGTGGGGGTGGTGCTGCTCGTGGGCGTGGTGGTGAACAATGGCATCGTGCTGGTGGACACCGTGAACCGGTTGCGCGTGAGCGGGCTGGCGCGGTCCGACGCGATCCTGCGGGCCACGGCGCAGCGCTTCCGGCCGATCATGATGACGGCGATCACCACCATCGGGGGGCTGGTGCCCCTGGCCCTGAACGGGCGCATGGACTCGGGGATCAGCTACACCAGCTTCGCCTACACCCTGATCGGCGGGCTGAGCACGGCCACGCTGCTCACGCTGCTCGTGATCCCGGTCTTCTACACCTTCTTCGACGACCTGCGGAACGCGGTGACGGCCGTGTTCGGTGCTGCGCTCGGCCGACGGCGTCTCTCGCCCTCGGTCGGAGCCGCGCGGACCGAGCGCGACTGACCGCGGTCCCGGTCTGGACCACCGGCGGGACAACGGCTAGACTGCCCCGGGCGCCGACCGCTTCGCCGCGGCCGGCTTCGTCTTGCCCGCGTGCGTCTCCCCTCCGGCTCGAGGTCCAGCCCTGATGAACGACTCCCGGTCCGCCGAGGCCGCTCCGCGCGGCTTCGTCGAGAAGGCCCTCAACTGGATCGAGGTGGCGGGCAACAAGCTGCCCGACCCCGCGGTCCTGTTCGTGATCGCCCTGGTCATCACGTGGATCCTGTCGGCGCTGCTGGCGCCGGTCGAGTTCACCGACACGAACCCGCGCACGGGCGAACCCCTGCGGATCGTCAACCAGCTCGCTCCGGAGGAGCTCACCACGTTCATGACGGACATGGTGAACACCTTCGTCACCTTCGCCCCGCTGGGCGTTGTGCTGGTGGCGTTGCTGGGCGTGGGCGTGGCCGAGCACTCGGGCTACATCAACGCCGGGCTCAAGCAGATGCTGCAGTTCACGCCGGCGAAGCTGCTCACTCCGATGCTCACCCTGGTGGCCATCGTGAGCCACACGGCGGCCGACGCAGGGTACGTGCTCGTGATCCCGCTCGGCGGGGTGATCTTCTACGCGGCCGGGCGGCATCCGCTCGCGGGCATCGCGGCGGCCTTCGCCGGTGTGTCCGGCGGGTTCAGCGCGAACTTCATCCCCTCGGGGATCGATCCGCTGCTCGCCAACTTCACGCAGATCGGCGCCAACGTTCTCGATCCCGACTACATCGTGAACCCGCTGTGCAATCTGCTGTTCACCGGCCTGTCGAGCATTCTGGTGATCCTGGTGGTGTGGTTCATCACCGACCGGATCATCGAGCCGCGCCTGCGGGGGACCGAGGTCGACGGCGATCCCGAAGAGATGCCGAAGATGGAGACGCTGGGCGCCAAGGAGAAGCGCGCGCTGACCATCTCGAACATCGTCGTGCTCGTGCTCTTCGCGCTGTTGATCGTGGCCGCGATGCCGGGCGACTCACCGCTGCGCAACGCCGACACGGGCAGCCTCACCCGCAGTGCGCCGCTCATGGGGATGATCGTGCCGCTGATCTTCGTGTTCTTCCTGGTGCCGGGTGTGGTGTACGGCTACCTGTCGGGGACCTTCTCGACGCACAAGGACGTGATCAAGGGCATGAGCCACGCCATGGAGACCATGGGCTACTACATGGTCATGGCCTTCTGTGCGTCGCTGTTCACTTACGCCTTCGGCAAGTCGAATCTGGGCGCGTTGATCGCGATCAAGGGCGCGGCGGGACTCGAGGCCCTGGCGCTGCCGGGCGAGGTCACGCTGGTGGGGATCATCGCGTTGAGCGCGATCGTGAACCTGCTGGTAGGGTCGGCGTCGGCCAAGTGGGCGCTGCTGGCGCCGATCTTCGTGCCCATCCTCATGGGCGTGGGGCTCTCGCCCGAACTCACCCAGGCGGCCTACCGGGTGGGCGACTCGAGCACGAACATCATCACGCCGCTCATGCCGTACTTCCCGTTGATCGTCGTCTTCTGCGCGCGCTACGTGAAGAACACGGGCATCGGCACCGTGGTGTCGCTCATGCTGCCGTACTCCGTGTCCCTGCTCATCCTGTGGACGGCCTTCCTCGTCGTGTACTGGCTGATCGGGATCCCGCTGGGCTTCGAGGCCGGCTACGTGTATCCGCCCACGAACTGATCGACGAAGAACATGTCTGGTGTTTCGACATCATGGAACGGGGCCGGTGCACTGCCGGCCCCGTTTTCGTCGTCACACCATCGGTTGTGGTCTTGTGACCAGCGTCACGGAATCGCGGCGGATGCCGCCGTCGGCATATGTCGGAAAACCGTAGGGCAGACGCCGACTTGCGTCCCCGCAGCGGGTCGCAGCGCCCCGGACACGTGCAACTCGCTACAAAATCGAATCTTGTAGGCCCCGACGGCGGGAATGAGACTGTCCCCACGCGAGTAGGACTCCATGAGACCGCCGTCTCGCGCGCGTGTGGTCACCGGCTGCTCGATCGCCCCCTGTTCCGATCACGGACCCGACGCGGGTCCAGAACCGATGAGGAAACCGATGCGTCGCAGCGCAATGTTCGTCGCCATCGTCCTGACGGCCGGCATGGTCCTGACGGCGGGCACGTCCCTCGCCGACGACTTCGACTACGTCGGAGCCGAAGGCTGCAAGATGTGTCACCGCGCCAAGACGGGCAATCAGTGGCAGAAGTGGCTCGACGGTCCGCACGTCACGGCCTACGAGACCCTGAAGAACGATGCCTCGGCCCAGATCGTGGCCGACATGGGCCTCGAGGGCAACGCGTGGGAACTCGACGAGTGCCTCGAGTGCCACGTGACCGCGCACGGCGTCGCCGAGGACCGCTTGGGACGTCGCTACAGTGTGGAGCAGGGTGTGGGATGCGAGAGCTGCCACGGCCCCGGGAGTGACTACAAGAGCATGAAGACCATGCGGGATCACGGCGCAGCCGTGGACGCGGGTCTGGTGGAGATCACCCCGGAGACCTGCACCGTGTGCCACAACGAGGAGAGCCCCACCTACAAGGGTTTCGACTACGAAGAGTACGTGGCCCGGATCGCACACCCGATCCCGGCCGAAGGCAAGTAGCCGATTCCCCCTGTCCGGTCCCGGCCGCGCCTGCCAGCGGCCGGGATCAGCTCACCCCCGTTCGGATAGTCCATGACCGGAACCTCGACGGTCCCCGTGCCGCAACCGAAGACGCCGGATACCGCTCGAGGAGCGCCACATCGGAAGGGTAACGCCATGCGCGTTCGGAGGAACACGTTCGCCTGGCTCACGATCGCCTGCCTGGTCGGGTTCGTCGTCGCCATTCACGGTCCGGCCCTCGCTCAGGACGAGGAGTGCCTTCTCTGCCACGGCAGCGGAGAGGGCATCGTCGAGCCGGCCCACGAGATCGATGTCGAGGCCTACGAGGCTTCGATCCACGCCGAGATGGGTTTCGCCTGCACCGACTGCCACACGACCGGCGACTTCGAGGAAGTCCCGCACGAAGGCACCGAAACTCCTCTCTGCGCCGACTGCCATCCGTCGGCGCAGGAGGACTTCGCCATGAGCGTGCACGCCGACGTCGAGGAGTTCGGCGAGGAGTCCTGTGGTGCCTGCCACTCGACGCACGAGATCCGGGCGCTCGCCGACCCGGGTTCCCGGTTGTTCTCGGTCAACCAGCCGGGCACCTGCGGGAACTGCCACGCGGACGACCAGGTGGTCGGGAACCTGAACCTCGACGCCGATGTGATCCGCAAGTACCAGGGCAGCGTGCACGGGCTGGCTCTCGGCGTGCAGGACCAGCAACCGGCTGTCTGCAGTGATTGCCACGGCGGTCACGCGATCCTGCCCGCCAACGACGGGGACTCGCGGATCAACCCCTTCAACCTCACCGAGACCTGCGGCGATTGTCATCCGGAGGCCTCCGAACTGTACGCCGAGTCCGTCCACGGCGTGGCCTTCTCCAAGGGCCGCACCGCGTCGCCGACCTGCACGGTCTGCCACGGCATCCACGAGATCAAGAACGTGCCCGAACCCGGAGCCTCGCCCCAGGAGGCGCGACTGGTCCGGACCACGTGCACCAGCTGCCACGCCAGTGCGGCGCTCATGAGCGGCCTCGGCGTGGATCCGTCGCGCGTGGCCAGCTACGAGGCCAGTTTCCATGGTCTGGTGCGGCAGCGCGGCGAGGCCGCGGTCGCCGACTGCGCGAGCTGCCACGGCATCCACGGGATCTTCCACTCGTCCGATCCGCGCTCGACGGTGCACGTCGACAACCTCCAGGAGACCTGTGGGGACTGTCATCCGGGGGCCTCGGAGCAGTTCGCCGCGACTCCGGTGCACTACGTGAGCCCCGAGGACGGCTCCCTCGCGGGCGCCGACACCGGCACCGTGGTGGTGGAGTGGGTCAAGCGGATCTACTGGATCCTGCTCTTCGGTGTGCTCGGTGGCATGCTGCTGCACAACCTGGTCATCGTCAGCTGGTACATCCGCCGGAACTGGAACAAGGAGAAGGCGCAGCGCATGCGGCGCCGCTTCGACGGCTGGCAGATCGCCCAGCACGCCATGCTGGTGGTCTCGTTCGCCGTTCTGGTGGTCAGCGGCTTCATGCTGGCCTATCCGGACACGTGGTGGGGCCGGCTCATGGTCGATCTGGGCGTGAGCGAGGAGATCCGGCGCTGGACGCACCGCTGGGCCGCGATCGTCATGATCGTCGCCTCGCTCATCCACGTGTGGTGGATGCTCGGGACCTCGTACGGGCGCCAGGAGCTCAAGCGCATCGCTCCGAGTCTGCGCGACGTGCGCGAGGTGATCCAGAACATGAAGTACCACCTGGGCACCAGCGATCGACCCGCTGCCTTCGCCAAGTACGACTACCCGGCCAAGGCAGAGTACTGGGCGCTGGTCTGGGGCACCGTGATCATGGCGATCACGGGACTCATGCTGTGGTTCCCGGTGTTCACGACCTCGTTCCTGCCCGGCTGGTCGTTGAAGGTGGCCGAGGTGATCCACCTCTTCGAGGCCTGGCTCGCCACGCTGGCCATCGTGATCTTCCACTTCTTCTACGTCTTCGGTCACCCCGAGGTGTATCCGCTGAACTTCTCCATGTTCCACGGGGGCATGCGAGAGGATCACGCGAAGCACCACCATCCCGGGTGGCAGGAGGACGAGGACTCCGAGCCGGCCACGACGAGTTCGTAGGACCGGTCCGGAGGCTCACCGCCTTCCGGGGG
>CAZQHE010000074.1:18498-20051 GCA_964593155.1 uncultured bacterium | reverse complement strand
TTCGAGTGGGTGGAGCTCTTCAACGCCGGGCCGGGTCCGGTGGACCTGAGCGGCTACACGATCGGCAACGGCGGGACGAGCTACGACTACTCGACCGCGCCGCTGCAGGGCACGATCGCCTCGTGCGAGACCTTCGTGATCGGATCGGCGTCGGCGGCCGACAACGGCGCGCCGGTGATCGACCTGGTCTTCGACTTCGATCCGGACTTCCAGAACTCGGGCTCCACCGCGGACGGCGTGGCGCTCTTCGGCCCCGGTGCCGACCCCGGCACCGACTGCCCCGTCGACGCGGTGATCTACGGCGCCGCCGGCTCCAACTCCAATGGCCTCCTCGACCAGAGCTGCGGTGTGGGCGACGTCGACGTGGCCGATGCCGGGTCCGGCTCGAGCATCGAGCGCACGAGCTTCGCGGGCGACTGGGTCGTCCAGGCGAGCCCCGACCCGAACGCCATCTCCTTCTCGATCAGCTGCGACCCGGTCGACGGCTCCGCCGAGAGCTGGGGCACCCTGAAGGCCGACTACCGCGACTGACCCCGGTCTCGCGCCGGCGGCGGGGCCATCTGCGCACGGTGGCCCCGCCGTTCCTGGCTTAGACTGTCCGGACCCCGAAACCGCGGACCGGACCATGACCGAACAGCACGACACTCCGACCGACGATCGGCACCTGCCGCAGCTCACGCTGCGCCGCACCGAACTCGGCGACTACGACGACATCCACGAGATCATGCACCGCGTGTACCCGCACATGGGTCCGTGGGAGCGCGAGATCTTCGCGCGGCAGCTCGAGGTGTTCGGCGAGGGCCAGCTCTGCATCGAGACCGAGGGCAAGGTCGTCGCCGCGGCGATCAGCATGATCGTCGACTACGATCGCTTCGGGCACAAGCACACCTACTGGCAGATCATCGGCGACGGCGGCCTGCGCAACCACGACCCCGACGGCGACACGCTCTACGGCGTCGACGTGTTCGTCCATCCCGACTACCGCGAACTGCGCCTGGCCCGCCGCCTGTACGACGCGCGCAAGGAACTGTGCGTGAACCTCAACCTCAAGCAGATCGTCCTGGGCGGGCGTATTCCCGGCTACCGCGGCCTGGCCCACGAGATGACGCCGCAACAGTACATCGAAGAGGTCCGCCACGGCGAACGCATGGACCCGGTGCTGACCTTCCAGCTGAACAACGAGTTCCAGGTGGCGCGCGTGGTGCGCAACTACCTGCCCGAGGACCGCGAGTCCGGCTCGACGGCCGTGGTGCTGACCTGGCCGAACATCTGGTACGAGGACGAGGAGATCCTCGTCGGCGGCCGCCGCAAGAGCGTGCGCGTGGGTGTTCTGCAGTGGCAGATGCGCCGGGTGAAGAACGTCGACGACCTCATGGAGCAGGCCGAGTACTTCGTCGACGCCGTCGCCGGCTACAACGCCGACTTCGTCCTGTTCCCCGAGTTCTTCAGCGCGCCCCTCATGGCCGGCCACGGCGACCAGAGCCCGGCCGAGGCCATTCGCTCGCTCGCCGACTACTCGGCCGCCGTGCGCGACCGTCTGCTCGACCTGGCCC
>CAZQHE010000074.1:0-18488 GCA_964593155.1 uncultured bacterium | reverse complement strand
CCGAAGGCAATTTCGCCCTCACCCTCGGCCACGACCTGGCCCTGGGCTACAACGTCAACGTGATCTGTGGCTCGATGCCTCTGATCGACGACGAGGGCGGCCTGCGCAACGCCTCGTTCCTGTGCCGCCGCGACGGCACGTGGGACGCCCAGTACAAGCTGCACATCACCCCCGACGAGGTGCACTACTGGGGCCTGCAGGGCGGCAGTCGACTGCTGTGCTTCGACACCGACGCCGGGAAGATCGGAATCCTGGTGTGCTACGACGTCGAGTTCCCCGAGCTGCCCCGACTGCTCGCCGAACAGGGCATGGAAATCCTCCTGGTCCCCTACTGGACCGACACCAAGAACGCCTACCTGCGTGTGCGCCGCTGTGCGCAGGCCCGTGCGATCGAGAACGAGTGCTACGTGGTGATCAGCGGCAGCGTGGGCAACCTGCCGCAGGTCGAGAACATGGACATCCAGTACTCGCAGTCGGCGGTGTTCTCGCCCAGCGACTTCGCCTTCGCCCACGACGCCATCGTGGCCGAGGCCACGCCGAACACCGAGATGCCGCTGATCGTCGATCTCGACCTGGACAAGCTGCGGCAGTTGCGGGTACGGGGGTCGGTGCGCAATCTCGCCGACCGGCGTCGTGACCTCTACCGGGTGCGCTGGATCGGGCCCGACGGCCTCGAACGCGGTGACGACGATCCGGCGCGATCCGGTTAGGCGGACCGGCCCAGGACCAGGACCGTGATGTCGTCGAACTGCGCTTCGACGGAGCGCGCGCGAGCCCTGCGACGGATCGCGGCCACGGCCGCGTGCGCGTCGTCGCCCGAACGCACGAGTTCGTCGAGCTCGCTCTCCTCGAGCAGGGTGCCGCCGGCGTCGTCGGCGTCGAAGATCCCGTCGGTCACCACCGCGAGCCGATCGCCCGGCCCCAGGTAGGCACGCCCGGCCTGGTAGGTGACGCCCGGCAACAGCCCGACCGGCAGGCCGGCCCCCTCGAGTTCCATGCGACTGCCGTCGCGCCGCAGCAGCACCGGCGGCTGGTTGCCGGCGTTCACGTAGTGCAGGATGCCGCTCCTCGGCTCGAGCACGGCGAAGACCATGGCCGCGAAGTGCACCGTCTCGGTCTCCTCGACCAGAGCGGCCGACAGACGCTGGGCGAGTTCGTCGAGGTGCATGCCCGTGCGGGCGAGGGCCCGCGTGCGCGCGAGGACCCCGCTCATGAGCACGGCCGCCGCCGTTCCCTTGCCCGAGACGTCGGTCACCGCGAAGAACACGCGGTCGTCGCCGAGCCGTAGGACGTCGTAGGCGTCGCCGCCCACGCTGCGCGCCGGTTCGTGGTACACGGCCATCGAATAGCCGGCGATCTCGGGTAGTTCGCTCGGGAGCATGCGTTGCTGGATCTGCCGCGCCAGGGCGAGATCCGATTCGACCTGCCGCTTCTCGAGCAGTTCCATCCCCATGGTGACGTCGTGCACCAGGTACACCGCGACGACCACCACGACGATCAGCGCCGCGAGCAGGATCGATACGGCATCGAGACTGCCGTCGGGCAGGCGCGCGGCCAGCACGGCGAGGAGGATTCCGGTGACGAAGCCGCCACCGAACAGGCTCCAACGCAGGAAGCGCTTGCGCGCCGGCGAGATCCACTCGATCACGCCCTGCCCCGAGAACACCACGCGCAGGGCATCACGGATCGTGGGGGCACCGACGATCGGGGTACGGGTTTCGGGTCGGGTCATCGGATCAGGCCTCGCGCAACCACCGCATCACTTCACGCAGACTCGGCTCCTTGCCGGTCATCAGCATACTCGTACCGAACACCCTACCCGCGGCCCAGCGAAAGAACCAGGCCCCCGCGGCCAGCAGCACGAGCGAAGCCACGACTTCGAGCAGATGCGGATCGCCGCGCAGCAGGCGGACCGGCATGGCGGCCGGGCTCGTGCCCGGCACGATCGACAGCGCGCGCATCCACGGAGTGTCGGGGCTGTCGAGCCCGGCGAACGCCGCACCCATGAGCAGGAATGGTAGGAACATCAGCGAACTTCGGCTGCTGCTGTTCGGGTCGTCGATGGTGGCGGCGACCAGGGCGAAGAGCGTGAACCAGAAGGCGAAGCCGCCGAGGGCGAACAGGGCCAGTCCGAACACGTCGGCGGGGTGCGCCCCGCCGGGCAGCGCGGGTGACCGGTCCAGGAACAGCACCGCCACGAGCTGCCACAGCAGGTAGCCCGCGACCGCGCTGAGCAGGTTGACGAAGACCGCCCCGGTCAGGCCCAGGATCTTGCCGTCGATCCATTCCTGCGGAGTCAGTGCCGAGAGCATGGACTCGGTGGTCCGCTGCGTCTTCTCGGCCGTGATCGCCACGAACACGAAGCTGAAGCCGATGAACAGGGCCATGAACATGACCCCGAGCGCGATGCCGGCGGTGAACACGCTGGTACGTCCGTCGCGTCGCGGCGCGTCGCCGACGGTGACGGTACGCAGCTCTGGCGGTTGCGTCAGAGTGTGCAGGTCCGCGGCGTCGAGCCCCAGCTCGCCCGCGCGTTCCTGCACGAGCAGGCCGGCGAAGCGCGCGCCGACCAGATCGGTCCAACTGCGTTCGCGACGCACCCGCAGCTCCCAGGCGCCGTCGTCGCCCTCGAGCAGCGCAGCGTCGATCGCCTCGACCGCGAGGAGCGAATCGACGTCGGTGGCGGATCCCGGTTCGAAGTGCACACCCGACAGGGTCAAGCCCTCGGCGGGCAGTGCGGCGAGCCGACCGACCACCCGCACCGTGCGCTCGCGGTCGCCGATTCCGGCCACGAACTCGCCGAAGGAGCCGCCCGCGCCGAACATCACCGCGAAGATCAGCGCGCCGACGACCAGGTCACGCACCTTGGCGAAGCGCAGGAACTCCCAGCGCGTCACGGCCCACACCCGCGCGTTCATTCGGCGGCCTCCTGGGGCTCTTCGTCCTCGAGTGAGGACCGGCCCACGGTGCGCAGGAAGATCTCGTGCAGGCGTTCGGCGGAACTGCTGACGTCGACCACGCTCCATCGATCGGTCAGCGCGTGCAGGACGCTACCGACCCCGACGTCGGGATCGAGACGCAGAGACCACGCGACACCACCGGTGGCCTCGGCCTGCTCGTCGCCGGCCAGGGCCTCCAGTTCACGCGCGTCGACGACACCGGCGATCCCGACCGACAACCGCGCGCCGCTGCGCGTGCTCCGTCGGATCTCCGGCAACGTTCCCCGCAACACGAGCCGACCGCGATCCATGAGCACCAGGCGATCGGCGAGCTGCTCCACCAGGTCCATCTGGTGCGCGCTCAGCAGAACCGTCGTCCCACGGTCGCGCAGAGCACGGATCTCGTCGACGAAGCGCTGCTGGTTGACCGGATCGAAGCCGCTGAACGGTTCGTCGAGCACGGCCAGCCGGGGCTGGTGCAGGACCGCGGCCAGGAACTGCACCTTCTGCTGGTTGCCCTTGCTCAGACGATCGACCCGCTCGTCGCCGCGGTCGCCCAGTCCGAAGCGCTCGAGTTCCTCGACCGCCCGCGCTCGCGCGCGGCCGCGGTCCATCCCGCGCAGCACCGCGAAGTGCTCGAGCGTGCGACGGACCGGCACGTCACGGATCAGGCCGCGGTCCTCGGGCAGGTAGCCCAGATCACCGGCGGCCGGCCGCGCGACCGCACGGCCGTCGAGATGGAAGGTGATCGTCCCCGCGTCCGGACGCAGGATCCCGACGAGCATGCGGACCGTGGTGGTCTTGCCGGCACCGTTGGGGCCGAGCAGGGCCAGGACCTCGCCGCGGCGCAGTTCCAGGTCGACCGCGTCGACGGCCAGGGTGCTGCGGAAGCGTTTGGTGATCGCGCGTGCCTCGACCAGACACGCGGCGCGCGAAGACGGGGACGGGACTCCGTCGGACGGGGCCATGGGGCTCCTCGAGTGGGGGGAACCGAAGACCTACGAAAGCCGTCACGGCCGGGTTGCGCTCCCCCGATCACGGGTGGGACGTCGCCGAGGCCGTATGTTAGCATCCGCCGCCGGCCTGCACCCGACTTCGTGCCACGTTCCGATCCTGTCCGCTGGAGCCGTCCATGGAGCACTCGTCCGCGCTGGTCACCAACGATGCCGTCGTGCTCGGCATGCTCATGGTGATCCTGACCTTCGTCTTCCGCACCGCTCACAGCAGCCATCCGTTCTGGAAGCGCTTCTACACCTACGTGCCCAGCCTGCTGCTGTGCTACTTCATCCCGTCGCTGCTGAGCACCTTCGGGGTCGTGGACGGTGACGAGAGCAACCTGTACTTCGTGGCCTCGCGCTACCTGCTACCGACGAGTCTGGTCCTGCTCACCCTGAGCATCGACATTCCCGCGATCCTGCGGCTGGGGCCCAAGGCGCTCACGATGTTCTTCACCGGCACCTTCGGCATCGTGATCGGGGGGCCGGCCGCGATCCTGATCGTGTCGACCTTCAGCCCCGAGACCGTGGGCATGGGAACCGACGACGTGTGGCGCGGCCTGACCACCGTGGCCGGCAGTTGGATCGGCGGTGGCGCGAACCAGACGGCGATGAAGGAGGTCTTCCAGGTTCCCGACGACGTGTTCAGCGCCCTGGTGGCCGTCGACGTGATCGTGGCCAACATCTGGATGGCCATGTTGCTGTACGCCGCCGGTCGCTCGAACGCGATCGACGCGAGCATCGGCGCCGACAACTCGGCGATCGAAGACCTCAAGCACCGTGTGGCCGACTACCAGGCCTCGATCGCGCGCATTCCCACCCTGACCGACCTCGTCACCGTGCTCGGCGTCGGCTTCGGCGTGACCGCCATCGCGCACTTCCTCGGCGACATCATCGCCCCCGCCCTCCTCGAGGCCGCCCCGGAGCTGCAACGCTTCAGCCTGACCAACAAGTTCTTCTGGCTCGTGGTGATCGCCACCACCGCCGGGTTGATCATGAGCACCCACTCGAAGAGCCGCGAGCTCGAGGGCGTGGGGGCGAGCCGCATGGGCAGCGCCATGCTCTACGTGCTGGTCGCATCGATCGGCATGAAGATGGACCTCACGGCGATCTTCGAGCGCACCGGCCTGTTCCTGGTCGGCCTGATCTGGATCGGCATCCACGCCGGCCTGCTCATCCTGATGGCCCGCATGATCAAGGCTCCGGTGTTCTTCCTGGCCGTCGGCTCGCAGGCCAACGTGGGCGGCGCGGCCAGCGCCCCGATCGTGGCGAGCGCCTTCCACCCGGCGCTGGCGCCGGTGGGCGTGCTGCTGGCGGTGTTCGGGTACGCGGTCGGGACCTACGCGGCGTGGTTCTGCGGGATCCTGATGCAGACGGTGGCGTCGTAGGGGGGCGGCTGCTTCCGCGGTGGAAGTCGCCCCCGGCCCGGCCGGGGACGTTCGCCGACGGCAGCCGCGCGCCCTACTCGCCCCACCACTCCCGGGCTTCTGCCCGCCGGCGACGCAGTTCCTCCGCCGCCCGCTGGTTCCACTGCGGCGGCAGCTCCCAGGCCCAGGTGGGGTCGTCGCGCAGGGCCTCGACGTCGGTCAGCACCCGCGCCTTGCCCATGAAGGCCGCCGCCAGACGATCGGCGTCGACGCGCAGGTGCGCGGTGCGGCCGGCGAAGCCGTCGAGTCCGTCGGCGCGGATGATCCGGCCGGGCAGGACGACCTCCAGCGAGACGTCCAGCCCCTCGATCACCGGCCGGATCCGCTGGCGGATCGCCGCGAGCAGGTCGTCGGACAGGCTCACGCCCGTCATGCCGACCTGGCGCGGTGACGGCAACGGCAACGGGTCGTCGAGGTACACGAGGAAGCCCGGGCGCAGGCCGATGCGCCCCCGGTCGAGCGCGGCGTCGAAGCCCAGCGCCTCGATCGCGCGGCCCCGGTGGCGGCCGAGGAAACGCACGGCGCCGATGTCGTCGAAGAACACCTCGCTACGCCAGCGTCGTCGGCCGTCGGACTCGACGACACGCGGCTGCGACCACGCGACGAAGCCGGGATCGGTGAAGCGGGCGAGTTGATCGGGCGTGCGGAATCCCTCGAGCGGGTCCCCGAACATGGGCGGCCACTGGGCGACCTCGTAGCCGAAGTCGAGCGCGATGCTGCCGGAGCCGTCGGGGAGCACGGTCAGGCGCGCGGTGCCGTCGACGCAGCCGCTCAGCGTCAGTGCCAGCAGGATCGCCACGATCGTTCGCGTCATGCGCACGGAGTCACCATCGCTTCGGAGATCGGCACCGGGGAACGCGCATCAGGGGTCAGCCCAAGGTGCAAGGCGCGACCCTGCTCCGCCAGTGCGGCGACCACTCAGACCTTCACCAACGCCGACTGCAGGACCAGGCCGATCTGCGCGGCCAGGCCGTTCAACTCCTGCGCCGACTCGAAGGCACAGTCGGCGCCGTCGGGACCGTGGTCGGCGAACAGCACGGCGGCCACCCCGTCGGGCGAGACCACGGGCGCGCAGGCGAAGCCGGAGGTCTTCGTGCGGTCGAGCAGCACCTCGCCCGCCTGCCCCGCGTAGGCCTCGCTGCGCGCGGCCGGCACGTGGAAGGGCCGCCGCTGCAAGGCGCACAGTGCCACCGCGCCGCTGTCGTGGCGCATCGCGAGCGTGAGCTCGGCCACGGGATCGTCCACCCCCGCGCCCTGCCAGATCATCGGCCGCAACTCGCGACGGTCGTGGTTCACACGGAACAGGATCACGCGCTCCAGACCGAGCACCTGCACCACGCCGTCGAGGATCTCGCGCAGGAGATCCTTGGGCCGTCGACCCGACGCCACCCCGTTCCCGATGGCACGGTACAGCTCGAGCTGACGCGCGGTGCGTTCGGCCTTCTCCTCTTCGCTCATGGGAGGAGCGACGGTGGCACTGCCCTCGGCGTTCACCAGCACGCCGAACGACCGCAGGTCGCCCATCGACACGTCCACGGCCGCGGCGAGCTGCGAGATCTCCTGGTCGATCTGCTGGTACAGGTCGTCGAGCTGCGCGAGCGGAATGCCCAGGGCCTTCCCCGCCCGGTTCAGGACCTTCATCTCGCGCGCCTGGGACTCGTCGCGGAAGCTGAAGCGGCTCATCGCGTCGGCATAGATGATCGTCGCGATCTGCGGATCGAGCTGACGCGGCGGGTGGAGCGGATCGAAGTCGTGGTGGTCGCCGATCACGGTCTGGATGCTCGTCGGCAACTTCCAGCGCGCGGCCAGACGACGACCCGCGCGGTCGTGGCTCATGCCGAAGTGCTTGCGTTCGGCATCGATGGTGTGCGCGCCGTGCGCGATCTCGTCGAGGACCTGGTCGTAGACCGCCGGCGAGCACTCGATCAGAACGACCTTGCCCACGTCGTGGATGAGAGCCGTGACGAAGGCCTCCTCGGGCGGAACGCGCCCGCTGGCCTCGGCCAGCCGCTGCGCGAAGGCCGCCGTCACCAGCGAGTGCCGCGCGACGTCCAGCAGGTGTGGCGAACGCGACAGCTTGCTCATCATGTCGAACACGCTCAGACCCAGCGCGAGCTTGCGCACCGTCTCGAAGCCCAGGGCGATCACCGCGCGTCGCACGGTGGTGACCTTCTCGCGCCCGCGCCGCTGGTACATGGCGCTGTTCACCATGCGCAGCACACGCATGGTGAGCGACTGGTCGCGCAGGATCACCTGGGCGAGATCGTCGGCGCTGCTGCGGTCGTCGGTGGCCACCTTCTGGATCTGCAGCAGCGTGTGCGGCAGGATCGGCAGCTCACCGATGGTCTCGATCTGCGCGAGGACGTCGGCCGAGTTCATGCGCACACCCCGGATGCGGACAGCGATTCGCGGCCCCGCGCGGTGGCCCGGGACGTGTCCGGGGATCGGCGGATCGGGCCGGGGACTTGAGTGCGGCGACCGGGCGAGGGCTCGTTCGTGGCGTTCGGGCCGGGCGCGGGGCCCGATCGTGGGGCTCAGTCGTGGCGGCGTTCGGGATGGTCGGGAGCGTGGCCTTCGTCGTGGGCGTGGCCTTCGTCGTGGGCCGGTTCGTCGTGCGGTTCGTCGTGCGGTTCGTCGCCGAGCGACTGATCGTGCGACTCGCCGTGACCCGGTTCGTCACGCACCGGCTCTTCGGACTCGACCTCCGCGTCCTCCAACGGCGGCTCCGGGTGCGGCAGGTCGTCGGCATCGGTCTCCGTGGCGTCGTCGACGGTCTCGGGTGGCGGTTCGTGGCCCGGTCCCGGCTCGGGGCGCGGTTCGGCCTCCTCGCCGGTCTGCGCGGTCGGCGCTTCCGCTGCGGAAGTGGAATCCGTGGTCGCCGCACTTCCGGCCGCGGGCCCCCCTGCTTCGGGGCCACCGGCCGCAGGATCACCCGCGGCGCCTCCGGCCGTACCCACACCGGCTGCGCCCGTGCCCTGCGTCGCCGACGTGTCCGACCACCGCGGACGTTCTCCGCCCGGGCCGTCGGGCTCGACCTTCTCGGGGAACTCTTCGCGGTCACGGCGTGCCTGGTGCTGCTGGAACAGCATCCACGCACCACCGGCGATCAGTCCGAGCGGGACGACCACCTTGAGGATCAGACCGAGGAGATCGAACACGATCTCGAGCAGGCCGACGAAGATCCCGAGCGTGAAGAAGTACAGGACCGCCGCTCCGGCGATGGCCATCCAGCCGGGAACCATGGCGTCGCGACGGCGGGGGTCGGCCTTGGCCATGGCCAGGAGCCCGAGGCCGGGCGCGGCCAGGAAGAAGGGCCAGTGCTCCTGCATGGGCAGGGGGCCGGTGACCGCCAGCAGGAACGCGCCGATCAGGATCAGCGTGGTGCCGGTGAAGACCTTGCCCGAGTCGTCGCGCTTGCGGCGGTAGTCGAACAGGACGATCGCGCCGATCACGAGCACGGCGAGAGGCCACAGCCACTTCAGGGGGGTGACCCCGAGCTCACCGAGCAGCATCAGCAGGCCGATGCCGACCAGAGCCGCTCCCATCACGCGATTGCCGTGGTCGCCCATGTCGTCCGTCCTCGCCGCTGGCGGATGTCTCCGTCGTACCCGGTCCGACGCACGGGGGCCATCCGGGGTTCCCCGAGCTTCGCACCGCCGTCGTCCAGTGTACAGCCCCGCCGGGCGATCGGCTTCCGGATGTGCAAAGGCCCTCCGCACCGTGTGCAGAGGGCCTTTGCGACCGTGAAGAACCATGTAGTCGTTCGTCCACGCCTGCGGCGTACTCGGGGCCGCAGTCAGGTTATCGGACCTCGCCCCTCCGGACTTGAGCGGAAAATCGCGCTCGCGACGAAAAAATGCGGCGGCTCCTGACGCGGAGCCGCCGCACCCCTCTCTCACTCACTTCCGGCGGCGTCGCCCCGCTCGACCCGGCACGGCGCCGTTCCATCCATCCCCGATGCGTGGCTCCCACCCCACGCGTCGCCGGACCCTCGACCGGCCGGGGATCGTTCCGGTGCGCCCCTCGATTCCGCTGGCGGGTCGGCGGGCGCCGACGTCCGCGGCGGAAGGGCCCGGAGCCTCGTCGCGACGGGGCTCGGGGCCGGACGCGGGGTCACCGCATTCGCGTCGTCGGCCCGGACCGGGTCCCGATCTGCAATCGGGAATCGACTCCTGGCGACGACCGCGTGTCCTCCCCTGGGGACGGCAAAGGGTCGGAGGTCCCCCGGCGATCCGGGTGGGTCCCCTGCGGGGACCTCCTAACCTTTGTCTTTCCAAGCACTTCCGGAGCCTTGTCGAGTACGGTTGGAAGAGGTTCCGTCAGCGCGGGTACGGACGGACGTTGACCATTGCTCCTTTCGTGCCAGAAGGGCGGGGCGGCTTCAGCCGGCCGTGTCGAGGATCGAGACGATCTTCGAGCGCACGACCCATCGGTGCAGCGACTCGGCGTTCCCGAGAACGACGATCCCACGCCCGCGGTCGGGCCACAGGGTCAGAAGGGTGTGGATGCCGTCGACGGACCCGGCGTGCCGCACGATCCCCTCGTCTGTACCGGTCTCGACCTGCCAGCCCAGGCCCTGATCGACGTCCGGCCAGTCGGTCGTCGCCGTGGACTCGAACATCGCATCCCAGTGCGGCGCCGAGGCCAGACGCGGAGACCGGCCTAGGACCGCCGCCATCCAGCGGGTCAGGTCCACGACACTCGCCCGTAGACCCTCGCTCGGAGCCGTGTCCGGATCCGCGGGCGGGGCGACCGCTCTCCGACCGCCGCCGAGCCAACAGCCGACATGGCCGTCCACGACACTCGGCACGGTCGTGTCGAACGTCGAGTGTTCCATCCCAGCCGGCTCGAGGACGCGGCGTCGCGCCACGACCGCGAAGGGCTCCTCCGCGATTCGCTCGACCACCCGGCCGAGCAGGTCGAAGTTCACGTCGGCGTAGGACCAGACCTTCGCGCCCGTCGAGACCTTCCCCGAGAGCGCTGCATCCGGTCCGTCGCCCTCGCGCAGTCCCGAGCGATGCGTCAGCAGCTCCCGCGGTGTGATCCGCACTCCTTCGAATCCGAGCTCCGACAGCGGGGCGTCGAGGGCCAGGCGCCCGTCGTCGACGAGCTGCAGCACCACCAGCGTGGTGAACAACTTCGAGATCGACGCCACGGGGAAGGGCGAATCCGGTCGAAGCGCTGTCGCGGGCTCGAGCGTCGCCACGCCGAAGCTGCGCACGTAGGCCATGGCCCCCTCCTCGACCACTCCGACGGCGAGACCAGGAATGCCCTGCTCGGATCGAACCGTGACGAGTTCGCGATCGAGGTCCTCGACCACCGCGGGATCCAGCGTGGTCGGACCGCGCGGGTCGGTCACGGGTGGCAGGCCGTCGGGGCAGGCGCAGCCCGCCGTCGCGACCCCGACGGCGACAGCCGCCGCGAGACGGCGGGCGACACGATTCATGGAACCCTCGAAGGATCGGGAGTCGGGAAGGAAGACGGAATCCGGCCCCGACGTGTGACAGTTCCGGCTCGCGCGATGCGAACGCGCGCGACCGCCTACGCCGCCTGCAACACGTTGTACGAGTTGTCGCGCTGGGCGGGCTCGAAGCCGGCGTCGCGGATCAGGTCCTTCATCTGGTCGAGGCTCAGACGGAAGGCCACGCCGGCTTCGCTGACGACGTTCTCCTCCATCATCACGCTGCCGAGGTCGTTCGCGCCCCAGAACAGCGACATCTGGCCCACCTTGCGGCCCTGGGTGACCCAGCTCGACTGGAAGTTGTCGATGTTGTTCAGAGCCAGCCGGCAGATGGCGAGCATGCGCAGGTACTCGAGGCTGCCCTTCGACGGCGCGGTGGGGATCTCCGCGAGCTGCTCGGGATTGTTCTCGGTCAGCGGAGTGAAGCCCGGCTGGAAGGTCCACGGGATGAAGGCCGTGTAGCCGCCCGTCTTCGCCTGGCTCTCGCGGACGCGGAGCAGGTGCTCGACGCGCTCGGGCAGGGTCTCGATGTGACCGAACATCATCGTCGCACTGGTCTTCATGCCCAGCTCATGGGCCTCTTCCATGATCCGGATCCAGCCCGCGGCGTCGACCTTCGTCTTCGCCAGCGCCGTGCGCACGCGGTCGTTCAGGATCTCCGCGCCACCGCCGGGAACGCTGTCCAGCCCGGCCGCCTGCAGCTCCTTCAACACGACCGAGGTCGGCATCTTCCAGATCTTGGCGAAGTGGGCGATCTCGCTCGGGCTGAAGCCGTGGATGTGGACCGGGTAGCGCTCCTTGATCGAGCGCAGCATGCCCTGGTACCAGTCGAGCTGCAGGTTCGGGTGATGACCACCCTGCAACAGCAGCTGGGTGCCGCCGATCGCGAGCAGCTCCTCGATCTTCTCGTGGATCTGCTCGTACTCGAGCACGTAGTGGTCGTCGTCGGTCTTGTGCCGGTAGAACGCGCAGAACGTGCAGTTCACGTAGCACACGTTCGAGTAGTTGATGTTGCGGTCGACCACGTAGGTGACCTTGTCCGCCGGGCACTTGCGCAGGCGCAGCTCGTGGGCCGCCCGGCCGAGCGCGTGGACGTCGGCCTCCTCCATGAGCATGAGGATCTCCCCGCCGGGCAGGGCTTCGGCTTCGACGGCGCGGACGAGGATGTCGTCGATCTCGGGATCGTGGCTGTAGGTGGTGCTCATGGGACCGGTGCTCGGGGGAACTGGCGGCAGGCGTTCAGGATCGCCAAGAAGGGGTTCGGGCGCAACGGCTTCGCGGATGACCGGGCGTTCGCCGGATGCGCGGCGTGCTCCCTCGTGCGGCGACCGGATCTCTGGAGCATCGGACTCCCGGACCCCGACGAACCCACTTGCGCCGCGGAATCGACGCCCCGACCGTGGTCCCGACTCCAGGGGTTGCATCGTGCTGTAGAGTGGGCGTTCCCGTCCCATCACCTCGGAAGCGAAAGTGAGCGTTGGGCATGGACTTGTTGGTCACAGCAGTGGTCGGTGTCATCGCCGGCATCGGTATCGGCATCCTCGTCTCCGGTCGTCTCGACCGTCCGAACCAGCGCACACGCGCCCTCGAGGCCGACCTCGAGGCGAGCCGGGCCGAGTTGACGTCTTACCGGCACTCGGCCCTCGCCCAGTTCAGGCAGACGGCCGAGAGGATCCACGACCTCGACGATTCCTACGCGGCGCTCCGGCGTCAGCTCGCCGCGAGTGCGCACGAGTTGTGCGGCTCGGAGCTCGGCAGACGGCTCGAGGAGCCACGGTCCGAGGACCGGCTCTCCGCGGGTGAGTCCTCGGGCGCCACCGACGCATCCGGGGAGACCGTCCAGCGCGGCGCGATCCCGTGGTCGGAGTCGATCGCGGACGAGGCGGCGGACGACCGAGCGGAACGCGACATCGAGCGCGCGGTGGCGGCCGACCACGCGGACGGCGACACCGATCGCGCGGCGGTGGCCGAAGACGCCGACTCCGATCGCGCGGCGGTGGCCGAAGACGCGGCCGACGACACCCAGGGCACGGCGTCGGCCGACGACACGGACGCAACCTCCGCTGGATCGACTCGGGACGGCGACCGGCCCATGACCAGGACCGAGGCCTTCCGCGCCGCCAGGGCTGCGCACGCGGCAGCCGGCGCCGACGGGAAGCCTGGCGGGAACGATGCGGGATCCGACGGAGGCGCGGAGTCGGAGGACGGCGCAACGTCGAATTCCCGCCAGGCGGCCGGCTGAGCCCCCCGTGGCCGCCGGGGACGCTCGGGCCCCATCGAAGCCGGCCTCGGAGGCGAGGGGCTGCGCCGATCCGCTCGACGGAACTTACAGAAATACTTTGTTCGGCAGCCGAACATAGTGTATGGTCCGGTGGTCGGGCGATCCGACACGGTCCCCAGCCCGGAACGCTGCGGATCGCCGCCGGGCCTCCCCATCCCGGTCGCGCCCGCTCCCGGGTCCTTCCCAGTGGAAGCCCGACTTCGTGGAGTCCCGACCGCTGCTCGCGCCGCGTGCGGGATTCCGGCACCAAGAATCAACATCTCGGCCTCCGTGCCGAGGAGGTTCTCATGCATTTGAGCAAGTTGATGATCATGGCCCTGGCAACTCTGGCACTGGTGGCAGGTCCTGCCCAGGCCGACCCCCTCGACCTGTCGGTCAATGGTGGATTCGAGACCGGAACCTTCGACGGCTGGGAGCTCTTCCCCACCGGTCCCGATCAGTTCACGATCGTCACGCCCGGTTCCGACAGTGACAACGCGGGCTGCATCGACAACACGGTGCCCGCGTCGGCGGCGCTGATGAAGAACGCCAACATCGGGATCGGCGTCGTCGAGCCGAACCAGATGGTCACGATCTCCTTCGACGCTCGTGGCGAGTTCGCGGCCGGCGGCGTCGCCTTCGCCGAGTTCTTCTCGGAACTCGACGGCGGCGGCGTGTCCAGCTCCGAGATCCTGGGTGGGGGGCCCCTGGCCCTGGACCCGGATCCCTCGGTCTGGAAGTCGTTCTCGTTCACGGCCGTCACCGGCCCCGACGTCTCGGGCGGCGTGACCCTGCAGCTCACGGCCACCACCAGCGCGGATCCGACGAGCTTCGCGAACGTCTGCTACGACAACATCAGCGTGATCGTCGAGGTCCCCGTCTCGGCCGACGAGTCGAGCTGGGGAACCGTCAAGGGTCAGTACCGCTGATCCGACGCCGGACTGCGAGCATGGCGGAACCCCGGGCCGAACGGCTCGGGGTTTCGTCGTTGGAGGCGGGCGTGGGCTACGATCCGGGCACCCGACCCGATCCTTCCTCCTCCAAGAACCCCCCGTACCCCCAATCCCGCAGCAACGGCGCGATCTCGTCGTAGTTCGCGATCCGGTCACGATAGGTCCCGGTGGCGATGCGCTGCATGCGGCTCTGGAGTTCGACGCCCTCGGCTCGTTGCTCCAGGAACTCGACCACCCGCCGCAGGACGGCGGGCGGATCGGCAGCCAGATCCTCGTAGCGAACCGTGCGCACGGGATGCGGCCACACGGCGGCCAGACCGCGCCCGGCCCTCACGCTGATCCCGATCCGCCGCAGACGCTGCCGCAGGCGGGCCGGGTCGAGGTGCAGGGCCGGGACCTCGACCTTCTCCCGCGTGTGGGTGATCTTCAGTCTCTCGTCACGCTCGCGCGAGATCACCGTGTCGAGGTGGTTGTCGCGAACCAGGTGGATCAGGCGGAAGCGGTGGCGCAGCAGCAGCGGCAGCAGCTCGGGGAACTGCGCGAGCTGACCGTACATGAGCTTGAAGCCCACGGCCTTCGCCGGGGTCGGGCTCTCGCGCAGCCGCCGCAGGTAACGCGCGGTGACCGCGGGCCGCCGGCCGCCGTGATCGCGCAGGTGATGGCTGAAGGGAACGAGGTCGTCGGCACGCCACCCCTCCCACGGCTGCACGAGGAAGACCTCGCCGAAATCGCGGATGTCCGGGTGGCTGTCCAGCATCCGGCGGAACCACGTCGACCCGCTGCGCTGGGTGGACAGGACGACGTAGAAGACGCGATCGGACATGGCAGCGGCGGGGTCGGGGGACGGAGGCCTCTGCCCACCAGTCTAGGACATCGAGGACGGGCCGGGAGAAGGATCTCCGCATCCGTCTGCTTCCGCTCGCCACTTCCGTTGCGGAAGTGGACGAGGAGGACCCACGCCTCTACTCGTCCACCCTCTCCAGCACCACGACCCCGGCCACCGGCACCACCGACACCAGCTTGCCCCCGCGACTCCTCAGCACGGCGCCGCGGGGCATGGCCGGAGCTCCCCAGCTCTCCGGGGCGACGTTCGTCGCCACCACCTTCCACGAGCCGTCCTCGATCAGCGGCGACTCGAAGTCGCTCGGCCCCTGGGCCGGGTGATTGCGCAGCGACGCGATCACGAGGAACTCGTCGATTTCCCCGAGGCGGCGGAACACGAGCGTGCGGTCGAGGTCGCTGGCGCCGAGGATCTCGACGGGGGCTTCGCGCAGGCAGGCCGAGCGGCGGCACAGGCCGATGAGGGTCTTCCACCATCGGAAGAGGGTGGCCCCGGAGCCGGTGGCCATGCCCACGATGTCCTCGCGGCCCTCGAAGACACGGTCGAAGTGGACCTCACGCGCAGCCCCGACCTCCTCACCCATGAACAGCATCGGCGCGCCCGCGCTCAGCACGGTCAGGGCGGCGACCACGCCGGCCCGGCGTTCCGCCCACGCGCGGGTCTCGCCGACCAGGGGCGCGCCGTCGACGGCGGCGACGAGCGTGCGGCGGGTGCCGTGGGCGTTGCCGACCTCGTCGTGCGACGACACGTAGACCACGTCACGCGCGCTGGTTCCGGCGAGGCACTGCGCGAAGCGGCTCACGGCCAGGGCACGGTCGTCGCCGAGTCCCGCGGTGGAGAGGAGGCGGGCATCGGACGGTCCGCGATCGCGGGCATCGCCGATCAGGTGATGGTAGAAGGCCGAGTGCCACCGGGCGTCGAAGCCCAGGCCACCCTCGCGGATCGGCTTCGTCACGCCATCCCAGTCCGAGTGGTCCTCGGCGATCAGCATGAGGTCGGGCTTGACCAGCTTCAACGTACGGGTGAGTTCGCGCAGCAGTTTGCAGCCGAAGGCGTTGACCTCGGGCATCGACACACCGTCGGCGTGGCGCACGTTGTTCTGGTGGATCGCGTTGGTCAGGTCCAGACGGAAACCATCGGCGTGGAACTCCTCGGCCAGCATGAGCGCGCTGCTCACGAACATCCTCCGGACCATCTCGGCACGGTAATTCGGAGCCCAGCCGGTCGATCCGTTGTCGACGTAGCCACCGTGGTCGGCGCGATGGGCGGTCGCAGGATCGGCCAGCATGCGCTGGGCGTGGTCGGGATGGTCGGTCGGCCGGCCCTCGTACCAGTAGTAGCAGTTCTCGTGTTCGTAGGGCGAGTCGTAGTGCCACTGCGCACGCTCGGCGTCGTGGTGGTAGTGGTTGAAAACGAGGTCGCAGATCACCGAGATCCCGCGTGCGTGCAGGGCTCGGACGAAGTGCTTGAACTGGTCGCGTTCACCGGCGCTCGACTCGATCGCGAAGTAGTGCGAGGTCGAATACCCCCAGTCCTGCTTGCCGCGGAACTCGAGCACGGGAAGCAGTTCCACCGCGTTCACGCCCAGCTGCACCAGGTGCTCGATGAAGTCGGGTTCGAGTGCGTCGAAGAAGGATCCGAGCGTGGCCTTGCCCCACCCGAGCGAGCCGATGTGCAGCTCGTAGATCACCAGGTCCTCGACCCGGCGAGGGCGCTCCATGACGTGGTCGTCGACCCAGAAGGCCTCGGAAGGGATGGGCCGCGGTTCGGGCCAGCACGCGGTGTCGAACTCGCTGTTCACCTGGTCGATGTCGACCACGAGCGAACAGCTCTTGGTGCCGTCGAGATCGCGGTAGTGACCGCGGTAGACGCCGTCGGCGTGGCGCGGATCGGAGGCGTCGGCCGGATCGAAGTCGCCGCGCCCGATCTGCGTGCGGGAGTACAGGTCGGTGCGGATGCGCACGCTGCCGTCGCTGCGAGTGATGCGGTAGACGTACGGCCGGTTGACGTGGTCGGAGAAGTCTCGCAGCGCCGGCTCGTCGGGGCGGCTGCGCCACACGCCGGCGCGGTCGCGGACCAGTGCGATGGGTGGATCGTCGGGATCGACCCCGCCCGGAGGATCGTGATCGTCGACGTAGCCGGTCTGCCGACCCGAGTCGCCCGGGTCGAAGTCGGCCCACAGGACCTCGACCGCGCGGGCGTTCGGCGCCCACACCGCGAACTGCAGACCGGGCTCGTCGCCGTCCCAGTAGCGCTTGCGTGCACCGAAGACCCGCTCGAGGGTGACGGTGTAGCACTCGTACTGCGGCTGGACGCCGCCGGGCTCGAGCACGAAGCTGCGGTGCAGGTCCTGCGTCTGTGGGTCGTCGGTCTCGAAGGTGATGACGCAGGTGTCGACGGCCGCATCGGTGTCGGCGGTGACCGACCAGCGGAAGGTCGACCCCACCGCGGATTCCGCGAAGGTCGCGTGCGCGCGGAACGACGGGCATCCGTCGTCGGCGCGGATCTCTTCCATGGGGATCTCGGTCCAGGGACCGTCGGTGGGACACCCCTGGGCATCGGCGCTCACGCGCAGGCGCGGATTCCGGAAGACCGGCCGCGGCAGGCCCGTCTTGCATTCGAACAGGACTTCGATGCCGGCCACGTCGGCCACCTTTCGCCACGGAAATCGCACCTGCGGACGCACGAAGGCCCGGACGCTCGGGTCCGGGCCCTCCATGCTGCCACCGTGCAGGCGGATCGTCGAGGTCAGGCCTCGGCCTCGCCCCGTGCGTCGAGTACCCGGGCAACGAAGGCCGGCCAGTCGGCGTGGCCCGCGGGCGCGGCCTCGGTGCGCTGGGCCAGCCAGTGCCGTGACTTCTCGAGCGCCGGCTGCCACGACGCGGGGACGTCGTCGCGCCGGTCGAGCGCGCCGAGCACCAGGTGGGTGACCGCGACGCGGGCGGTGTCGGCGTCGAGGCCGTCGAGCACCGAGCGGTCGACGTCGATCGCGTCGAGCACCGCGTCGTCGACGGTGAACGAGCCGTCGGCGCCCTGGTGCCGGATCAGCTCCCAGCCCTCGGTGTCGGCCCAGTCGCTGCGGGCGGCGGGTGACATCCTCAGCACTCCGCCGAGGTCGGCCGCGTCCTCGAAGGCGGCGTCCATGTCCGCCGGGCATGCGATCACGTCCCTGTCCAAGGAGGCGGGCGCCATGCGCGCCGCCACCGGCATCGCGTCGAACCTCCCCCCGAACGACCGCGGCATCGCCGCCGCGATCTCGCGCAGATCGGCCGGGCGCTTCGCGCGCGGGGCGTCGGGACGGTCGTCGATCACGACGTAGCTGGTCACGCGGCTGGTCAGTCCGAAACGGCGGCCGAGGTCGATCAGCTCCTCCTCGGTCCGGCGGGCCCGGTTGCGGTCGCGCGACCGGCGGCGGTGTTCCTGCTGGCTGCCACGCCGCTCCGACCAGCTCTCGTGGTCCTCGAGCTGACGGATGCGGTGGCGGGCCCAAAGCGTGGCCACCACGGTGCCGTCGAGATCGGAGGCGGCCGGTGCGAGTTCCAGGCGTGGCTCCCATACGCCCTCCCCGCACCGGCCGCGGATGTCGCAGGCCTTGAAGTCGCCCACGGGCAA
>CAZQHE010000073.1:0-20072 GCA_964593155.1 uncultured bacterium | reverse complement strand
GATCTGGTCGTCGCCGTGCACCAGGATCGCCTCCTGCGGAGGCGTGAGGACCAGGCCGACGGACTTCGCCATCCGCTCGAGCCGGTCGGGGTCTTCGGGGAACAGCGTGACGTGCACGCTGCTCGGACCGATCGGCAGACAGCTGAAGGCCAGCAGGTTGACGTCGGCGTCGGAGAGTTGCTGCAGGATCTGGTAGGCAGTCCCGGGGCGATCGGCGGCGTTCGCCGTGTAGTAACGGACGCGGCGGATCCGTACGGACATCGGGGGCTCCTCTCGGCGCGGCCGGCAGGCGCCCACGGCCCCCGGGAGCGGTGGACTCTCACCGGGCGGCGACGCCGGCCCACCTCTCGGGTCGAGCCCATTGTGACCGAGCGGGTCGGAGACTGTAAAGCGTGACCCTGCGTTGACGGATCCCCCCGCCCCGACCGATGGTGCTGCGCATGGACTCCGCCGACCCCGGATCTTCCCACCCCGAGGCACTGGAACCGCTGCGCCCCACGCCGGCGCTCCTGACGATCTTCGCGGTCACGCTCATGGCGGTGCTGGGCGTCGCCAGTGTCGCGCCGGCCTTTCCGGCCGTGGCCCGGGTCTTCGGCGTGGGTGCGCACGAGGTTGGTTATCTGATCACGGCATTCACCCTGCCGGGTGTGGTGCTGTCGCCCGTGCTCGGCGCCTGGGCCGACCGGTGGGGACGGCGCGCGGTGCTGGTGCCCGCCCTGGCCGTGTTCGGGATCGCGGGTGTGGCCTGTGCCTTCGCCCCGAACCTCCCCACACTCATCGCCCTGCGCCTTGTGCAGGGGATCGGGGCCGCGCCGCTCGGCGCGCTGAACGTCACGCTGATCGGTGACCTGTACCACGGGCGGCGGCAGGTCTCGGCGATGGGGGCCAACGCGGCGGTGTTGAGCGTCGGAACGGCGATCTATCCGCCGCTGGGCGGATTGCTGGCCGACCTCGACTGGCGCCTGCCCTTCCTGCTCCCGGTGGTGGCTCTGCCCGTGGCGGTGCTCGCCGCCCGTGCGCTGCCCGACCACGAGCGGGGCGAGCCCGAGCACATGCTGCGGTACTTCGCACGGATCCTGCGCAGTCTGGGACTGCGAAGGTTCGGGCTCATGCTGGGATGCCTGCTGACCTTCGTGGTGCTCTACGGCAGCTACCTCACCTACCTGCCCTTCGTCATGGACGAGCGCTTCGAGGCCTCGTCGAAGACGATCGGCGGCGTCTTCTTCGTCGCCTCGGTGGCCACGGCCGTGGTCTCGTCGCGTCTGGCGCCGATCACCGAGCATTTCGGACGTCGGTGGCTGCTGGTGATCAGCTACGGATTCTACGGTGCATCGATGGCCGTGGTGCCCTTCCTCCCGTCGCTGTGGTGGATGCTGCTGCCGGCGGTGTTGTTCGGCGTGGGCAACGGGATGAACATCCCCACGCTGATGCAGTGGCTGGCCTCGTCGGTCGATCGCGAGGTCCGTGCCGGGGTCATGGCCCTGAACGCGGTGGCCCTGCGCGGTGGACAGACCCTCGGGCCCATCCTCGCCGGAGTGGGCTTCACGTTGGCCGGCGTCGAAGGAGCCTTCGCGGTGGGCGCCGGAGTCTCGGTGTTGCTCGTCGTCCTGGCCACGTTGCTCGGGCGCGGCAGCGGCGGTGGGGCCACCGCCGCTGCCCGCTGACCGGCTGTTCTCAGTCGGTCAGGGTGAACGGCACGGACATGCGCAGCCGCAGGTCGCGTCCGCGTCCGAGCACGTAGCCCTTGTAGGTGTCGAGGAAGTCGCGGTGCTCCTCGTCGAACAGGTTGCGCACCTCGAGCGCCAGGTCGACCTCGTTGGCCCCGACCTCGACCGTGGTCGACAGGTCGAGTCCCACGAGGGTGTAGGCCTCGGTGGAGGCGGTGCCGAAGGTCCCCGGGCGATCGAACTGCGCGAAGGGTTCGGAGGGACCGCTGGCGTCCTTGTCGAAGACCCGACGCACGCGGAGGCGTGCCCGCGGCGCACGCAGGGCCTTCCACTGCGGCCGCGACACGCTGATGTGCGCGCCCACGTGGTCGGCCGGCAGCACCGGCAGATCGGCGTCGAGCGCACCGTCGGGACCGAGCACGTCGTCGCCCTCGCCGCGCACCACGGAGAAGTGGCCTCCCACCGCCAGCCACGGACGCGCCGCGAACTCGGCGTGGCCCTCGACCCCCTGGATCACCGCGTCGGTCTGGTCGGACTCGAAGATCGGCAGCTCGTCGGCCGTGACCTCGCCGGTGTCCCGCAGGTACACGTAATCGGTGATCGCGTTGCGATAGGCCGTCACCTCGCCCTGCACGCGTGCCCGGGACGCGCGCAGCGACACCTCGGCCCCGAGCGATCGTTCGGCATCGAGGTCGGGCCGGCCGCGTTGGAACGCCGCCACGCCGCCGTGGACGCCGTTGGCGTAGAGTTCGAACACGCTCGGGGCGCGGAAGCCGCTGTTCAGGTTGGCGGCCAGGGCCAGGCCGTCGATCAAGAGCACGTTCGCGCCCAGCGATCCCGACACCTCGTCGTAGGTCTGATCGAGCAGGTCGGGATCGTCGGTGCGGTCGTTGGCCGCGGCCTCCTGCGAACGGTGGTCGTAGCGGACTCCGCCCGCCCAGGTGACCCGACCGGTCTCGATCTCCTCGAAGGCGAACAGGGCCAGGTTCCAGAGCTCCGAATCGGGCTCGAGCGTCACCGGTCCCCGGCTCTCGCCGTCCTGCGTCTGGAACTCCACACCCCAGGTGCCCTCGAAGCCACGGATCGGCAGGTGGGTCGCCTCGAGGCGTGCGGTGATCACGTCGCGCTGCAGATCGACGGCAGGGTCGGTGTCCGCATCCCGATCGGCGCCCGGTGCGTTGGCCTCCCGGTCGGCGCGCTGCCACTGCAGCGTGGGTTCCAGGGCGAAACCGTCGAGCACCCAGTCGCCGTCGACGCGCAGGTGCGACGAACGCAGGAACACGCCGATCCCCAGCGGTGGGTTCTCGGCGCTGCCGGCGGGCCCGCCGGCGGGCAGCAGGAAGTTCTCGTCGGTCGACCAGTGGTCGTACGACACGCGCAGCGACCCGCGGTCGCCCTTCACGCCGGCGCTGGCGAAGGTCGACCACTGCTCGAAGTCGGTGAAGGGGATCTCGCCCGTGTACTTCGGGTCGCCGCCGGAACCCCCCAGGCCCGAATCGAAGAAGGTCGAGGCGTCGGGCGTCTCGAACTCGTCGCCGAGGCGGCGCTCGATGCCGAAGCGGGCCCCGAAGGCGCCGCTTGCCACGGCCAGGTCGACTTCTCCGGCCCGCTCACCGTTGTTGGAGTAGAAGTGACCCCCCACGCGGCCGCGCACCGCCGGCAGCGTGCCGGCCGCCGACGGGATCGGCTTGAGCCGCATGTTCACCGCGCCGCCGAGGGCGTCGGACCCGAACAACAGGCTGGCCGGGCCACGCACGACCTCGACCCGGTCGACGTTGAGCAGCGAGGTCGTGGGATGGTGGCGGATTCCGTACTGGTAGTACTCGTCGGCGACGCCGTCGAAGACCGATCGGATCCGCAGACCCGTGAGCCCGCGCAGTACCGGTTTGCCGGCCTGCGAGCCGGTCGAAATGTTCGACACCCCGGCGACCTCCGAAGCCAGCAGGTCTCCCAGGGAGGCCGACCGGTGCTGACGCACCGCATCCGAGGCGATCACGTCGGTGCTGCGGACGGTACGCAGGGGCTTCCTGGCCCGCGTGTTGGCGGTGACGACCACCTCCTCGCCCAGCAGGGGCGAGACCTCCATCGTGACGTCGACCACCGCCCGTTCGGTCGTGCGCAGGTCGACCTCGCGGATCACGGTGCGGAAGCCCAGCCGGCGGAAGCGCAGCCTGACCTCCTCGGCGGGAAGACCGGTCAGCCGGTACTCGCCCTGGCGTCCGGTGAGACCGGCGATCCCGAGATCGACGGCCCGGACGTCGACCACGAACAGGGGCACTCCCTCGGCGTCGCGAACGACACCTTCGACCACCCGCCCGTCCTGGGCCTCGGCCGGACGGGGTAGGCTCGCGACGAGCAGGCACAAAAACAGGAATGGCAGGGCGCGGAACATGGCTCCTCCTCGGAGATGGCGACACGATGACGTACGAGAGCCGATCACCACGACGAGCGGTGACCGGGACGGTGGTCAGACGGTGTCGAAGCGAGGAGGGGCCCGGGAGGGACATGCGGTGGTGTCGCTCGTGCCCGGAGGACGGGTGGCCGGGGCGGTCACCGGGTCGAGTCGGGTTCCGGGACCCGGCTCGGTGATGGACGGTTCTCCCACCGCAGGTTCGGCGTACAGGATCAGGGCCAGGAAGGGACACGGCTCGGGGTCGAGGTCGTCGACGCTGACGGTGTGGTCGCAGCCGCGGTCCAGCAGGAGGTGGGCGCTCGAGACCACCGGCGGCACCACGAGCAGAAGCAGCGCCAGCAGGTGTAGGAGACGTGGTCTCGGTGCGAGCACGGGTCCTCCCGGATCTTCGTTCTCGGGCCCTCCGGTGGGACGGCGTATCCGGATCCGCTCGCGCTCCGGTGGGATTCCGGGTCCGTCGTCGATCCGAAGTCTAGCCCCGGCGGTCCGCCGAACGGAAGCCGGCTCCCGCCGGGATCACGATTTCTTCGCATCGGTCGATCGGCCCCGCCACGCAGAACGCCGCCCCCGGGACGGGAGCGGCGTTCCGATGCGCGGACGCAGAGGCGGCTACTGCGGTGTCACGTCGAGCAGCTCGACGTCGAAGATCAGGTGCGCGTTGGGGGGGATCACGCCACCCGCGCCACGGGCGCCGTAGCCCAGCTCGGGCGGAATCATCAGGCGCCGCTTCTCCCCGACCTGCATGGTCAGGAAGGCCTCGTCCCAGCCCTTGATCACACGACCCATGCCGATGGGGACCTCGAAGGGCTGACCCCGGTCGACGCTGCTGTCGAACTTGGTGCCGTCGAGCAGGTAGCCGGTGTAGTGGGCCGAGATCGTGTCGCCCCGGGCGGGCTTCGAACCGTCGCCCGGCTCGGTGACCACGTACATCAGGCCGTTGTCCATGGTCACGATGTCGTCCTCGCTGCCGTTCGGCGCGACCTCGACCAGTTTCTCGACCAGCAGGCGCTGCTTCTCCGCCTCGCGCTCGGCCTCGATCTCGGCGGCTCGGGCGAAGGCGGCCGCGGCGTCGAAGGCCTCGGCCTCGCTGCCCTTGCGCACGATCTCCACGGTCTCCAGCGTCACGGGCTCGACCGGGGTGTTCTGGCCCTCGGTCTCGACGTTGCCGATCGCGTCGACCACGTCCTGCCCTTCCACGACCTCGCCGAACACGCTGTGCTTGTCGTCGAGCCACGGCGTGGCCTTGTGCGTGATGAAGAACTGGCTGCCGTTGGTGCCCGGGCCCGCGTTGGCCATCGACAGCACACCGGGGCCGTCGTGGCGTAGGCTCGGGTCGAACTCGTCCATGAAGCGGTAGCCCGGCCCGCCGGTGCCGCTGCCCAGGGGATCGCCGCCCTGGATCATGAAGTCGGGCATCACGCGGTGGAAGATGGTGCCGTCGTAGAGAGGATCGGTGCTCTCTTCGCCCGTGCGCGGGTCGGTCCAGGTCTTCGTGCCCTCGGCCAGGCCGACGAAGTTGCCGACCGTCACCGGGACCTCGTCGTAGTGGAGCCGGGTGACGATGTCGCCCATCGAGGTGCGGAAGATCGCGTACAGGCCGTCTTCGGCGGGAACGAGGCCGTCGCCGGTCGGCGACGAATCGGAACTCTCGGAATTCGCGCAGGCACTGCTCGCCAGCAGGAAGGTGGCCAGCAGGGGCAACGCGAACACGCGGGTCGAGCGTCGGGCAAGGATCATGGTCGCAATTCCTCGGGTGGAGTCGGGGAAGGGCGGTTCGAGCCCCGGGCATGGTCGCCACAGTGGCCGGATCGTGCAAGGCCGGGCTCCCTTGACGGTGTCCGGGCCCCTCCCTAACCTCTCTCGATCCCACCGAGTTCCAGGCAACCAAGGAAACAGGTCGTGCGACGCTCCCTCCGATCCGTGCTCGCCTCTCGCGCCCGCGGTGTGGCCCTCGTGGGCCTTCTCGGGCTCCTCGCATGCGCCAGCGGCCCGGCCGACGACGCTCCCGCGACGGCCCCGACCGCGGAAGGAGCCGCCATGAAAGTCGTTCCGTCCAGTCTCACCACCGGCGTCGAGCGCCACACGCTGTCCAACGGTCTGACCCTGCTGATCAAGCAGAACCGCGCGGCTCCGGTGGTGGCCGTCGTCACCCACGTCCAGACCGGCTACTTCCACGAGCCCGACGATCTGGCCGGGATCAGCCACGTGATCGAGCACATGTTCTTCAACGGGACCGCGTCGCGGCCCGATCCCGAGGCGATCAGCCGCGAGACCAGGGCCCACGGCGGAATCCTGAACGCCGGGACCATCTACGATCGCACGAGCTACTACGTGGTGCTCCCGAGCGAACGCTGGCGCGAGGGTCTCGAGATCCAGGCCGACGCCCTGCAGAATCCGCTGTTCGACGAGGACGTTCTGTCGCGCGAGATGCAGGCGATCCTGCAGGAGGCCCGGCGCAAGCTCGACAATCCGGCGGCCTACGGGCGCGAGAAGATGTTCGACCTCGCCTTCGACCACCATCGCATGCAGCGGTGGCGGATCGGGACCGAGGACGTGTTGAGCTCCATCGACCGCGAGCAGCTGGTCCAGTGGTACGAAGACCACTACCGGCCCTCGAACATCGTGCTCACGGTGGTGGGCGACGTCGATCCCACGCAGGTACTGGCCGAGATCGAGGCGCTCTACGGGGACATGCCGCGAGGACACCTTAGGCAGCACACCGGTCCCGACGAGCCCGACCAGGACGAATTCCGCTACCAGCGTCTGCGCGGCTCGCTCATCCGCGGGTACACTTTCCTCGGCTTCCACACGCCGGGCGAGAACCACCCGGACAACGCGGCCCTCGACGTCCTGGCCACGGTTCTCGCCACCGGACGCAGCAGTCGCATGCAGTCACGCCTGCGCGAGGAGCTGGGCCTGGTCTCGACGGTGAACGCGGCGAGCTACCAGTACGACGACGTCGGCATGTTCGAGGTGAGCGCGTCCTTCGAACCCGATCAGACCGACCGGGTGAGCCGCGAGCTGTTCGTCGAGATCGAGCGCATGAAGCTCTTCGGTCCCACCGAAGAGGAGCTGGAGCGCGCGCGGGGCATCCTCGAGGCGGCCGAGGCCTTCGGTCAGGAAGAGGTCCTGGGGCAGGCCAATCTCCTCGCCGCCTACGAGGCCCAGGGCGGGTACCGACTGTACGACCGTGAACTCGCCGAGCTGCGATCGGTACGTGCCGAGGACGTCCAGCGCGTGGCCAGAACCTACCTGACCTTCGAGAACGCATCGTTGCTGGAGTACGTCCCGCACCCGGTGATCGGCGAGCGTACGGCCCAGGAACAGCGGGATCACCTGCAGGGATCGGTCCTCGCCGGCGTCCGGGAGATGCGCGAACCGGACCTTCCGGTCGACGGTCCCAGCCTGCTGCCCCGCGAGCAGATCGCGGCCTGGGCGGAGCGTCTCGCCGCGTCGGAGGCGAGCGAGGGTCGGCGCGAACGCTTCGATCTGCCGGGCGGTGGCGTGCTGGTCGTCGAGGAGAACCCCGACGCACCGACCGTCTCGGCCGGGATGTACTTCCTCGGCGGCCGGACGAACGAGATCCGTAGCATCAGCGGCATCACGCAGATGATGCAGCGGATCATGGTCAAGCAGACCCGGAACCGGTCGGTGGATCAGCTCGCGGCCGAGATCGAGTCGATGGGTACGCAGATCCGCCGCGTGGCCACGGACGACTGGACCGGTTTCGCGGTGGCCAGCCGTTCCGAGGACTTCGCGGCGGCCTTCGACGTCCTCTTCGACGTGGTGACGCGGCCGAACTTCCCGAACGAGCAGTACGCCAAGGAATTCCAGCAGCACCGGGCGGCGATCCAGGCGGCCGAGGATCAGTCCTCGGCCTTCGCGGTCAAGCTGCTCCGGGCGGCTCTCTTCGGTGAGCACCCCTACGGCTTGCCCGAGCTGGGGATCGCCGGAGTCCTCCAGTACCTCGACGCCGACCGGGCGGACCAGCACCACTACGAGATCGTGCGGCCCGAGACCCTGGTGCTCAGCGTGGCCGGGAACGTCGACGCCGACGTCGTGTTCGAGATGGTGAAGACGTACGCCGAGGACTGGCGCGTGACGGGCCGGCCCTCGCCGAGCGAGGTCGACGAGTTCTACTCGGCCGAGCGCGTCGAGCAGTTGCCGACGCTGCTGAGCAGCCGCGACCTGGCCACGGAGAAGGATCGGGCGCAGAGCGCGCTCCTGGTGGCCTATCCCACGGTCGACCGCCGCCACCCCGACGCGCCGGCCCTCGAGGTGCTGGCGGCCATCACGGGAGGCCTGGGCGGGACCTTCTTCGAGGAGATCCGCGGCCGGCAGGGGCTCGCCTATCAGGTTTCGACCTTCAGCGCGACGCGGACACTCGGGGGATTCTTCGGAACCTTCGTCGCCTGCTCGCCCGAGAAGGAGCAGACGGTGATCGACCTGGTGCGACGCCTGCACGAGGACCTGGCCGACGATCCGCCCTCGGTCGGGGAACTCGAGCGCGCGCAGAACTACCTGGTGGGGGCGTACAAGGTGTCGGCGCAGACCAACGCGGCGCGCAGCGGGCGGATGGCCGCCGCCCTGCTGAGTGGATTCGACCTCGAGCGGATCGACACCTACGAGCAGCGCATCCGCGCCGTAACCCGCGAGGACCTGGCCCGTGTGGCCCGCGAGTACTTCGTCGACCAGCCCTACGCGCTGGGCGTCGTGCGCGGGACCGACGGCCGCGGTGCCGACCCCACCGACTCCCGCTAGGAACGGACCGGAGCCCATGCTGACCAGTCACGAGATCCGCCAGGCCTTCCTGGACTTCTTCGCCGAGCGCGGCCACGAGATCGTGCCGAGTGCCACGTTGATCCCGCAGGACGACCCCACCCTGCTGTTCACGAACGCCGGCATGAACCAGTTCAAGGCCCTGCTGCTGGGCACCGAGCGTCGCAGCTACGTGCGCGCGGCCGACGCGCAGAAGTGCATGCGCGTGAGCGGCAAGCACAACGATCTCGAGGCCGTGGGCCGCGACGGCCGCCACCACACCTTCTTCGAGATGCTCGGCAACTGGAGCTTCGGAGACTACTACAAGCGCGAGGCGATCGAGTGGGCCTGGGAGTTCCTGACGAAGACCATGGAACTCGACCAGGAGAAGCTGCTGATCAGCGTGTACAAGGACGACGACGAGAGCTTCGAGATCTGGAACGAGGTCGTGGGTGTGCCCGCCGACCGGATCCATCGCCTGGGCGACATCGAGAAGGGCGACGAGGAGAATTTCTGGAGCATGGGCGACACCGGTCCCTGCGGTCCGTGCACCGAAATCCACTACGACCAGGGCCCCGAGCTGGCCGACGGCGACGACCGCCCGCTCGGAGAGAACGACAGCGATCGCTACCTCGAGATCTGGAACCTGGTGTTCATCCAGTACGACCGCGACGCCGAGGGCACCATGAAGCCCCTGCCGCTGCAGAGCGTCGACACCGGCATGGGACTGGAGCGCCTGGCCGCTCTGAAGCAGGGCGTGACCAGCAACTACGGCACCGACCTGTTCACGCCGATCCTCGACTGGGTGGCCCGCGAGAGCGGGGCCGACCGCGACGACGACGAACAGCGCGTGAGCATGCAGGTGATCGCCGACCACATCCGCGCCCTCACGTTCGCCGTGGCCGACGGCGGCCGGCCGGGCAACGACGGCCGCGGCTACGTGCTGCGCCGCATCCTGCGACGGGCCGTGCGCCACGGACGCACCCTCGGCTTCCGCGAGCCCTTCCTGTACCGCTGCGCCGACGTGGTGATCGAGCAGATGGGCGATCACTACCGCGAGCTGCACGAGGCGCGTGAGCACGTCCAGCGCGTGATCCGGGTGGAGGAGGAACGCTTCCTCCAGACCCTCGACCGCGGTCTGCAGCGCTTCGGCGAGTTCGCCGACCAGGCGATCGAGCGCGGCGACCGCCGGATCACCGGCGAGCAGGCCTTCATGCTGCACGACACCTACGGCTTCCCGGTGGACCTCACCGCGGTCATGGCCGAGGAGCAGGGCCTGACGGTCGACACCGAGGGCTTCGACCACGAGATGCAGAAGCAGCGCGAGCGCGCGCGGGCCGCCGGGAAGTTCCAGGCGGGCGAACGCGGCGAGGAATGGCGCTGGATCGACGGCGAGCCCGGCGCCGACCGCGCGTCGGTGCGCTTCGTCGGCTACGACACCCTGCGCACCGAGGCGCGGATCCTGGGCGTGCGCCCGCTCGACGGCGACGAGTACGAGATCAGCATCGACCCGTCGCCCTTCTACGCCGAGAGCGGTGGGCAGGTCGGCGACACCGGCTCGATCCGCGGCGAGGGGCTGGTGCTCGAGGTCCTCGACACCCAGCCCGGCAGCGGTGGACCGGTGAGCCGCGTGCGGCTGGTGGAGGGTTCGCTCGAACGTGACGACCTGGGATCTCTGGTGGTCGTCGCCGAGGTCGACACGCCCAAGCGCGTGGCCACCATGCGCAACCACACCGCCACGCACCTGTTGCACGCCGCGTTGCACGAACACCTCGGCACGCACGCCACGCAGGCCGGCTCGCTGGTGAACGAGCAGAAGCTGCGCTTCGACTTCCACCACGACGGCGCGCTCGGCAAGGAGATGCTCGACACGCTCGAGGCCGACGTGAACCGGCAGATCCTGCGCGACTTCGAGGTGAGCAAGCACGTCGACGTGCCCATCGACGACGCGCGGGCCATGGGCGCGATCGCCATGTTCGGCGAGAAGTACGGCGACACCGTACGCGTGGTGCAGGTGTCCGACGTGTCGACCGAGTTCTGCGGCGGTACCCACTGCGACCACACCGGGCAGATCGGCTTGTTCCGGATCACCGGCGAGAGTGCGGTGGCCGCCGGAGTGCGGCGCGTGGAGGCCGTGACCGGCGAGGAGGCCGTGCGCCTGTCGCAGCACGAGCACGCGATCCTGCGCGATCTCGGCGAGCGCCTGAGCGCGCGGCCCGACGAGATCGACAAGCGTGTCGATTCGTTGCAGGACGAGGTCAAGCAGCTCCGCGCCCAACTCGAGGAAGCGCGCAAGGCCCAGGCCGGCGACGTGGTGGGGGACCTGGTGGCGAAGGCCGACGAGGTCGACGGGCTGAAGCTGGTGAGCGCGCGGGTCGACGTGCCCGACCGCGGGGCCCTGATGAACATGGCCGACGAGCTCCGCGCCAAGCTCGGCACCGGCGTGGGCGTGCTCGGCACCGTGCTCGACGGCAAGGGCACGTTGATCACCGTGGTCACCGACGATCTCGTGAAGGACGGTCTGAGGGCCGGCGACCTGATCAAGCCGATCGCGGCGGTGGCCGGCGGCGGGGGCGGGGGCAAACCGCACCTGGCCCAGGCCGGCGCCAAGCAGCTCGACAAACTGGACGACGCGCTGGCGAGCGCGGGCGAGGTCGTTCGCGCGGCGCGGACCTGAGCGATCAGGTCTCGGAGGCCCAGGCGGCGGCGCGCAGTCCGCTGATCACCGCGCCCTCCATGTAGCCACCGTACTCGCGCGAGGTCTCCGTTCCCGACACCAGGAGCCGCCCGCCGAACTGCGGCACCCACAGCCGCGGGTCTCCGTACTTCGTGCCCACCGGGACCGCCTTCGCGTCGAGGTCGCTGCTGAAGACCTCGTGAGGCCAGCTGCAGGCATCGAACTCGAGCGGCGTGGCCGCCTCGGGTCCGAAGAAGCGCGCGAGTTGACCGAGCGTTTGCTCGTCGCGCCGCGCAGGGTCCTCGAGATGGGCCCCGGGCCGCAGGAAGCCCGTCATGGCAAAGGTGGCGTCGTCGTCGCCCGAGTGGTCGTGGACCTCCTCGACGATCCCGGCGTGGGCCACGCCGAAGCCGCCGCCGCGCTCGCGCCAGAAGGGCGTGGGGTAACGGGCCCAGAACTTCACGGCGTGGCCCATCCAGGTGGGCGTGCCGGCGAGGACGGCGGCCACGGCGGGGGGGAGTTCCGGCTCGAAGTCCACGGATCGGGCGAGCAGGCGTGGTGGCAGCGTGGTCACCACCCGGTCGGCGACGAGGGTGTCGGCGCGGCCGTCGGCGTCGACGACGTCGATCTCGACGGCGTCGTGCCGGTGCCGCAGGACCGTGGCGCGCGTTCCGTACCGGATCTGCGCGGGCGCGAGGGTCGCGACCAGGGCGTCGATCAGCGCCTGGCTTCCGCCCCGGAAGCGGAAGGTCGGGTCGGGCGGTGCGGGGAAGTCCAGCGGCTGCACCCCGCGCGGGCCGAGGTCGACCAGGCCGCCGCCGACGTGGAACTGCTCGAAGCGGCCGACCCCGAGCGATTCGGCGATCCGCGCCAGGTGGGCGTGCTTCGGACCGAACCAGGTGGCTCCGCGGTCGAAGGCGCCCCGCGCGTCGCCCCCGGTCACGGTGTGGATCCGGCCGCCGGGGCGATCGCGGGCTTCCAGCAGCGGGGCCTCGATCCCGCGGCTGCGCAGGATCGATCCGGTCACCAGGCCGCTGAGGCCGGCGCCGATCACCGCCACGGGCACCGCCGATGAGCGAGTCGTCATGCCGTTCCTCCGACCGCCAAGCTAGCTCCGGTGCAGCGGGTGGCCAGCCCCTCGCGCGGTGGAGCCGCACTTGGTGCGATTTGACGCCCCCCCGGCGTTTCGTGCGATAATCACTCCCCGATCCGAGCATCGGCCCCCGGTTCCCGTGCCGCTCCAACCCAGCCATCCAACGACCGAGGTCACACTCCATGTCCTGGCGCCAGCTCGAAGTGCTCTTTCCTGCTCTCCTGGTCCTCGTCGTCGCTTCTGTCCCCGCCTTCGCCCAGGAGGACTCGCAGAGCGTCGGACAGCCTCTGGGCGCGATCTACGTCAGTGCGGACTCGTCCGGCTACGTGCCTTCGCTGACGGTGCCGGCCGGCGGGTCGGTCACCGTCTACCTCATCGCCGACATCGATTACACCGACATCGGCGCCCCGTCGGAGAACGAGTTCAACGGCCTGTTCGCCTGGGAGGGGACGCTGCAGCTGCCGCCGGACATCCTGCTCACCGAGACCCAGCTGAGGCCGGCCGGCCGGGCGTTGAACTTCGTTCAGGCACCGGACTTCGTCGTGGGTACGGGGGAGGTCCTGTTCGCCGAGAACTCGCCGGTACTGCTGGCGACCTTCACGCTCTTGAGCCTTGCCGAGGTGCAGGAGGCACTGGTCACGCTGGGTCCGATCCCGGATCCCTCGGTTCCCGGCACGCCCGCATGGGCCGAGGGCGACGCCGTGGGGAACGAGTGCTTCACGCCCAACGGGCCCACCGGTTGTGTGCGGGCTTTCGCCACCTCCGGGGGTCTGGTCCTCAACGAGACGCCGGTCGACACCGAGGAGACCAGTTTCGGCGCCCTGAAGGCGAAGGTCGGCGGCCAGGACTGACCGACCGCCCTGGTGTTCGTACACGACGGGCCCCGCCGAGCCGGTGGGGCTCGTTCCGTGTGCCCGCGGGTCGATCTTCCGTTGCAACACGCTGGAATTGCTGGCGTAGTGTTCCATCGTTCCACCACCCGCCACCCGAGGAGACCCCATGGCGCCCATCCTCGAGCTCCGCGGGGTACGCAAGACCTACGGTGATTTCGTCGCCGTCGAAGGTCTGGACCTGAGCGTGCCCCCGGGATCGATCTACGGCGTGCTCGGCCCGAACGGGGCCGGCAAGAGCACGACGATCCGCATGATCATGAACATCTACGTGCGCGACGCCGGTGACATCCTGCTGACCGGACGCCCGCTCGACCGCGCCGCCACCGACCGCGTGGCCTACCTGCCCGAGGAGCGCGGGCTGTACCGCAAGATGAAGGTGCACGACCACATCGTGTACCTGGCGCGGCTCAAGGGCATGGCTGCCGCCGAGGCCGCGGCCAAGGCCGACGCCTGGCTCGAACGCTTCGATCTGGCCGATCGCGCCCAGGCGAAGGTCGACGAGCTGAGCAAGGGCATGCAGCAGAAGGTGCAGTTCATCGCCTGCGTGCTACCCGAGCCCGACCTGATCATCCTCGACGAGCCCTTCAGCGGACTCGACCCGATCAACACGCGCCTGCTCACCGACATCATCCAGGAGCAGCGCCAAGCCGGGCGTACGGTGCTTTTCAGCACGCACGTGCTCGAGCAGGCCGAGAAGATCTGCGACCACATCGTGCTGATCCACCGCGGCAAGAAGCTGCTCGACGGTGGGCTCGACGAGATCCAGGAGCGCTATCCGGTCGACACGATCGAGGTGGCCGGGTCCTTCGACACCGCGACGCTCGAGTCGCTCGACTCGGTGGAGAAGGTGTTCGAGCAGGGTACGCGCTGGCGCGTGCAGATGCGCGACGGGCGGCCACACCAGGAGCTGTTGCGCGAGCTGACCGAGCGCGGTGAGGTCGACCACTTCTCGGCGGTGCGTCCGCCGCTCACCGACATCTTCGTCCGCGAGGTCGAGCGCGAGGGTCTGCAGCTCGACGTACACGAGATGGACAGCGCACAGGGGGTGTCGGCGTGAGTGGCAAGCTGTGGATCGTGGTCCGCAAGGAGTACCTCGAGCGGGTTCGGACGCGATCGTTCGCCCTGGGCACCGCGCTCGGGCCGGTGTTGATCGCGGCGATGATGTTCGGTCCGGCGCTGCTGGCCGAGCGCACCGGGCCCGAGAGCCAGTCGATCGTCATCGTCGATCCGGGCGACGGCCAGGCCGGCGAGCGACTGCAGTCGATGCTCGACGCCGCCGCGCAGGCCCAGGGCGATGCCTTTCCGTTGCAGGCGGAGTTCGCACGGGTCGAGTCCGAGGGCGAGCTCGAGCAGTTGCGCACGGAACTCGACGCCGAGGTCGCCGACGACGATCTCGACGGCTACGTGGTCCTGGCCGAGGACTTCCTGGAATCCGGACGCGCCGTGTACTACGGCGAGAGCCTCAGCGGCGTGATCGGGGTCGAGGTCCTCGAGAACTTCCTCGACCAGGCCGTTCAGCAGGAGCGCATGCGGGAGCTGGGGATCGGGTCGGCGGAGTTGGCCGAAGTGCTGCGCGGGGCGAACCTCGAGAAGCGCAGCGTCGGCGCCGACGACGACGTGAGCATGCAGAGCCGTCTGTTGGTCGGCGTGGCCATGATCATGCTCCTGTACTTCATGATGATCTTCTACGGACAGTTCACCATGCAGGCCGTGATCGAGGACAAGTCGACCCGCGTGGTCGAGGTCATGCTGGCGAGTGTGACGCCCGGTCAGCTGATGATGGGCAAGCTGCTGGGTCAGGGACTCGTGGGTTTCACCCAGTTCGTGATCTGGGTGGTGATCGGTGGCTTGTTCTCGAACCTGGGTGGTCAGGTCGCGGGGCTGGACATCCAGATCGGACTGATCGGACCGGACCTGTGGATCTGGTTCGGCGTGTTCTTCGTGCTCGGCTTCCTGCTGTACAGCTCGCTCTATGCGGGCGTGGGAGCCCTGTGCTCGAGCATGCAGGACGCCCAGCAGTACCAGGGTCCGATCACCATGCTGATCGTGCTGCCGGTGCTGCTGCTCCAGGTGGCGATCCAGGCGCCGGACAGCGGAACGTCGCTGGTGCTGAGCCTGATCCCCCTGTTCACGCCCATCCTCATGTTCATCCGCATCGTGATCGGGGACCCGGCGCTGTGGCAGGTGGTCCTGTCGGTGGTGCTGTTGCTGTTGACGGTGCTGGGCTCGCTGCAGCTGGCGGGCAAGCTCTTCCGCCTGTCGATCCTGCACTTCGGCAAGGCACCGGGGTGGGGACAGATCATGAAGATGCTGCGCGCGTCGGACTGAGCCCGACGGCACCCACGAGAAAGGCGGGCGATCCGGAGATCGCCCGCCTTCGTGTGTCCGGCAACTGCCGCGAACGTCAGTTCACGCCCGCCAGCTGTTCCTGGATCTTCAGGTTCATCTCCGGAGCCTGGTCGGGCAGGCTCTGGAAGTGGCCGTAGAAGTGCGGCGGAATCAGCACGCGGTTGATCACGTGGGCCGCGCCGTTGCTGGCCAGCACGTCGGCCGCCACGACCTTCGAGAAGTTCACGAAGATCCCGAAGCGGCTCTTGAAGACGAAGGTCCTGTCGCCCTGCGCCATCTCCACGCGCTGGAAGCGGTTCAGATCGGTGCTGAGGACCTCGGCGCCGCTCACGACGTGGTACAGGAGCAGATCCTGCAGGAACTCCACGTTCTCGGGCTCGAGCAGCGCGGCGACCAGGCCGTCGGGCAGACGGTCGAAGGCGTCGTTGCTCGGCGCGAAGACCGTGAACGGACCCTCACTGCGCAGGGTCTCCTCGAGGCCAGCCGCCTGCACGGCGGTGACCAACGTGCTCAGGCCGGCGTTGACCGCGGTGTCGACCAGGTCGTCGGTCGGCTCGGCCGGATCCTCGAGCGTAAAGCCTTCGGGAATGAGGACCTCGTCGATCACGTGGATCACACCGTTGGTTGCTTCCACGTCGGCGAGCTGGACCCAGACCCCGTTGACCAGGATCAGGCGGAAGAAGCGCAGGATCTCCACGTCGCTGCCCTCGAGGGTCTCGACCCGCTGGAAGAAGCGCAGGTCGCCGCTGTTCACCTGTCCCTCGAGCACGTGGTAGAGCAGGATCTGCTGCAGCTTGTCCTGGTTCTCCGGGAGCAGCAGCGCGTCGAGCAGCCCGGCCGGGAGGTCGGCGAAGGCCTCGTCGGTCGGCGCGAACACGGTGAAGGGCCCTTCGCCACGGAGCGCGTCCTCGAGGCCGGCGGCCTGCACGGCCGCGACCAGCGTCTCGAAGCCGGCGCCGACGGCGGTGTCGACGATGTCGCCCGAGGCGGTCCGCTGCAGGGCGAACTCGGTCTCGACCCCGGGCATGTCCTCGTTGACCGGGAACTGCTCCTCGCCCGTCGGCGTGTCGTTCGACGGGCCCATCGGCTCGACGTTCGAGTCGTCACTGCAGCCCGCGAAGGCGAACAGGCCCAGTGCCAGGAAGACGATCAGACTGTTCTTCAATGGATTCTCTCCGGATTGGCGTGATCGTGAACCCGGGACAGGGCGGGATCACGGGGTGCCGAACCGTCTTCGTCGATCGGGGGCCGGTGGATGCGGTGCCGGGCGACCGGCTCTTCCCGACGACTCCCGACGCCGGACGCGTCGGTTCCCAGGCGTCGTGTCGACGCCTCTCGATTGCACGTCGTGGCCGAGAACGTGTCAAGAGATCGTGAAGCATCATACCGGATGGTTCCGCTGTTTCGATTTCCTTACGGCCACTCTTGCTCGGCGCCCCCGCGTCTCCGTTACAATTGAACGGTCCACGCGACCCCGGTCCTCTCGCGAAACGGAATCGACACCGTGCCACGCTGGTTCGCCCACGTTGCCACCTGGAGTCTCATCCTCGCCGTTCTGTTCTTCGGGATTCCCCGCGCCGGGAACCAACCGCTGATCGCCGGCGACACGAGTTCGGAGTTCCGCGCGCTGTCGCAGCGGCTCGACCGGCTCGAGCGCGACAACCGTCGTCTGCGCGAGAGCCTGGAGCACTACCGCCGCCTGAGCGATCGCGTCGACCGCATCGAGGTCACCGGAGAGGTCCCCGCCCAGGGCACGCCGTTGCGTCTGTTCGACGTCCCCGAGACCGTGACCTTCTGCGGCGAGCGCCTTCCGCTCGAGATTCCCGAGGTGCACCGTCGCTTCGAGGAGGAGTGGTACCGCTTCCTGGTGAACCGGCACTGGGTGCTCAAGTGGCACCGGCGCTCGCGCGACACCTTCCCGGTGATCGAACGCAAGCTCGCCGAACGCGGTCTGCCCGACGACCTGAAGTTCGTCATGGTGATCGAGAGCGGTGTCGAGCCCCGCGCCCGCAGTGGCGCCGGCGCGGTGGGCTGGTGGCAGTTCATGCCCGGAACGGCCGGCGACTACGGCCTGCACACCACGCGCGTGGTCGACGACCGTCGCGATCTCGAGCGTGCGACCGATGCCGCGCTCGATTACATGGAAGACCTGTACAAGGAGTTCGGGAGCTGGCCGCTGGTGCTGGCCGCCTACAACTCGGGCGACCGCAGGGTGCGCGAGACCATCGAGCACCAGGTGACCCGCGACTACTACGAGATGGTGCTCCCGCGCGAGACCGAGGCCTACTGGTTCAAGGCCGCGGCGGCCAAGGTCCTGCTCTCGGAGCCGGCGCGCTACCAGCTCGTGCTGCCCGACGACGGCTGGGCCCCGGTGGTGTGCGACACGCTCGAGATCCGCGTGCAGCGCAACCGGGTCCCGATCAAGGACCTCATCGCGAGCGCGGGGATCACCTACCGCGAACTCAAGCGCCTGAACCCGAGCTTCCGCACCACCTACCTGCCCAAGGGCGAGCACCGGGTGGTGGTGCCCACCGATCGCACCCCGGCCTTCGTGTCGGCTCTCGACAGCCGGGTGCGGCTGCTGGGCCGGCGGACGGTGGGCCCGGAGGAGGCGGTCGACCTGGCGCGGGAACGGCCGGCGTCGAACGGGCGGGTGACGACGCAGGAGGAGTGAGGCATCACGCTGCTGCACGAAGGCCCCGCCGGTCGGCGGGGCCTCGTGTGCACGTGGCGATGCGCGATGCGCCGGGTCAGCGATAGAGGCTCTTCACGGCGCCGAAGCTCGAGGCCTCGTTGTCGATCACCTCGAAGGCGAAGCCGAAGGTCAGCGCCTGCCGCGAGCCGCTGTTGGCGTTGTTGGAGATCTGGCTCAGCGAGCTGATCGAACCGGAGAACTGCAGGATTCCGTCGTGGAAGCTGCCGGTGGGCAACTGCAGGACGTTGCCCGACACGGTCGCGGCGCCGAGGCCGGCCACGATGGTGAAGGGCTGGTCGAACTCGTACCGGAACGTCGGCGGAGCACCGGGGTTCGGGCCACGCCAGAACTTGCAGTACAGGAGCAGGTCGGTGACCGGCGCGCCGAACGTCGCCGTCCAGTTCTGGTCGAAGCCGTAGTCCAGGGCCTCCTGGTTCGCGATCAGCGCGAACGGATCGTAGTCCGGACCGCTGAGGTCGAAGTCGGCGATGGAGGGCTCGTTGCCAGCGACGCCGATGTTGGTGACGTCGACGGTGATCCCGTTCAGGTTGCCCTGGGCCGTGCTGGCGGTGACGCTCTGCCAGTCGGTGCCCACGACGATCGCCTGGGCGAGCGCCGTTCCCGGAAGGAGCGCCGCGAGGAAGAGGGCCATGACCGTGCGATGAAGCATGTTTCCGTCCTTTGCATGACGATGTGAACGTCGGGCGCAGTCTCACGAATTGAGAACGATTGTTGCAAACCGTTCCGATCGGGGCAATCGCCGGCTCTACGCCTTCCGGTGCCGGATGGGTGGGCGGCGGGGCCGAAGCCCCGCCGGTCGCGTGGATCCGAGGATCCACGACCCAGCCGGATCGTGACTACTGCACGAGCACGGCCTTCCTGGTGTCGCGGAAGCCCTCGGTGACGGCCTTGACCAGGTACACACCGCTGGCGACGCTCGAGCCGCGGTCGTCCCGACCGTTCCACTCGAGGTTCAGATCAGCGGTCTGGGCGACGCCGACGTGCAGCGTCTTGACCAGCTCACCCCGCACGTTGAACACCTCGACCCTGGCCTCCATGCCCGCCCTGGGCAGGGCGAAGCGGACCGTGGTCTTGGGGTTGAACGGGTTCGGAGCCACGGAGAGTGTGGCCTCGCGAGCGCTCGGAGCGGTCGTGGCATCACCCGGGATGCCCGGGTTCTCGCCCAGGTACGTCAGGATCTCCTCGAGCAGCAGGGTGCGAGTGCTCACCCCTGGTACCGCACGGGAGACGTCGTCGTAGAGCGACACGAACCCGAACGGGAAGGTGATGTCCACCTTGCGGTCGACGCCGGCGGCACGGTCGAACACCACACCCGCGGCGATCCCCGGGTACACCGTACCGGAACCCGGATCCACGAAACCATGCGAAGCCGAGGACCCGGCGCCGACCGGCGCGATGTCGTCGAATCCGTTGAGGCCGGGGCAGCCACCGTAGGCGATGAATCCGGTGTCGAAGCCGGCCACGTTGCCCGTCGGCTGGACGACCGGAGCCGTCTGGCCGCCGATG
>CAZQHE010000072.1:16765-20435 GCA_964593155.1 uncultured bacterium | reverse complement strand
CAGTGGTTGCGCTCGGCGAAACGCTGGTACATGCGGCCGATGTCCGCGGCGAAAAGCGCCGCCTCGTCGCCACCGGCGCCGGCGCGGATCTCGACGATCGCGTCGCGGGAGTCGTCCGGATCGCGGGGCAGCAGCAGTTCCTCGAGCTTCGACTCCATCGGCGGAATCGACTCTTCGAGTTCGGTGACCTCGGCCTCGGCGAGTTCGGCCATCTCGGCGTCGTCGCCGCGCGCGAGTTCGCGGGCGTTCTCGAGCTCGTCGATCGCCTTCAGGTACGGGCGCGCCACCTCGGCCAGATCGCGCAGGTGCTTGTACTCGACGTTGACCTCGCGGTAGCGCCTCTGGTCGTTCACGAGTTCGGGATCGCCGAGCATCTGCTCGACCTCGGCCAGCCGGCTCAGCTTCTGTTCGAGGATCTCACGCACGGCGGTCCTTCGGTCGACGGGTCGCGGGGCAACGACAACGCGACCGCCGGTCGACGCCCGACGGTCGGGATCGCGGCGGCCTCGGCCCCCGGAGAGGGCCTAGCCCTTCTTGTCCTTCTTGTACGACGCGTCCTTGTAGCGCTGGCGGAAGCGCTCCACGCGTCCGGCGGTGTCCACGATCTTCTGCTGACCCGTGTAGAACGGGTGGCAGTTCGAGCAGACCTCGACGTGGATCTCGGGGCCCGCGGTGCTGCGCGTCTCGATCTGATTGCCGCACAGGCAGGTGATCTTGGTGTCCACGTACTCGGGGTGGATTCCCTGCTTCATCTCGACCGCCCTGGGATTGGTGAGGTCGTGTGATCCGGAGGGCCGGACTGCCCTCGCTTCCAGACGACCCGGCAGCGGTGCGCCCCGAGGGCGCGACTGGAGAGGTTACCACGGAAGGTGCCCGTCCGCCACGCGACGGCGCCCGGTGGACGCGGAGTGCGGAGATCGAGCTTGCGGGTGCGCGGCGACTTTATTTGTTTGCACTTCCATCGTTGGAACATTTAATAACCCCGAAAGGCCACCCATGAGCACCGACGTCCGGATCCACGAGCTGCTCGAATACGTTCAGCAGGGCCGCATCCTCGAGGCCATGCACGAGTTCTACGACGACCAGGTCGTCATGGAGGAGCCCGCCTACGGCGCCACCGTGGGCCTCGCCGCGAACCTGGAGCGGGAGCAGGCCTTCGTGGAATCGGTGAAGGAGTTCCGCGGCTTCGAGGCGAAGAACGTCTGCACCGGCGAGGACTGCGCCACCTACGAGAACGTCATGGACTGGGTCGACGTGAACGGCGAGGAGATCCACGTCGAGCAGGTCGCGGTGCAGGAGTGGAAGAACGGGAAGATCGTCCGGGAGCGCTTCTACTATCCGCACGGATAGGTCCGGAATTCCGCGGGAGCCGACTGCATCCAGGGACGCGTGGGGCGACGAAACTCCCGGGTATGGAAGCTCACGCTCCACGGTGGAGTGGCTTCCGTTGACCCCACCCCCTTTTCCGGAGACCGACATGACCAACGGAAAGCGCTTCCTGTCCTTCTTCCTGATCACGGCGTTCGTGGTCGCGGCCGGGCCAGCGGCGGCGCAGACGGCGGACGTCCTCGTCATCCACAACTCACCGGATCCGGCGGCGGAGGTCGTCGACGTCTACCTCGACGGAACGCTCGCCGTGCCGGGCTTCGCCTTCCAGACCGCCGGTGTGGTCGAGCTGCCCGCGGGCACCGAGATCGAGATCGGCATCGCGCCCGGGCCCGGTTCCGAGGCCGCGGACATCATCGCGACCTTCCCGTTCACCCTGACCGCGGGCGAGAGCTACGTGGTCATGGCCACCGGTGTGCTCGACAGCGGACTGCCGTCGAACCCCGACGGCATCGACACGGGCTTCACGCTGGTGCCCTTCGAGGGCTGGCGCACCTCGGCTGCGGCCGGCGAGGTCGGCCTGCTGCTCTACCACGGCGCGCCCGATGCGCCGACCGTCGACGTGCTCGCGCGCGACGTGGGTCCGCTGTTCCAGGGTGTGGCCTTCAAGCAGTTCAGCCCGGCCTACGTGGACGTGCCGGCCGACAACTACACGGTCGACGTGACCGTGGCCGGCGATCCGACCGCGGTGGCGGGCAGCTTCACCGCCGACCTGTCGACGCTCGGGGGCGGCGCGGCCGTGGTGTTCGCCAGCGGTTACCTCGCAGGCTCGCCCGCGCCTTTCGGCGTGTTCGCCGCCCTTCCCGACGGTACCGTCCTGCAGCTGCCGCCCACCGACACCGTCAGCACCGACGAGTCGAGCTTCGGGGGCCTGAAGGCCGGCTTCACCAACTGAGCGAGATCGTCGCCCTCGACGGCCGTATCGCCACCGGCGACCGGCCACCGGCGAACGAACGAGGCCGCGGGCATCCACCCGCGGCCTCTTCGCATTCCCGCCAAGAACCGCATCTCCGAGCCGGTGCAACGGTCAGCCGTTCATCGACTCCAGGAACTGCCTGTTCGACTCGGTCTTGGCCAGCTTGTCGAGGAGGAACTCCATGGCCTCCTGCGGCGATCGATCGTTCAGGAACTTCCGCAGGATCCAGATCTTGTTGAGCTCCTTCTCGTCGGTCAGCAGCTCTTCCTTGCGCGTGCCCGACTTGAAGATCTCCATGGACGGGAACACGCGCTTGTCGCTGAGCTTGCGGTCGAGCACCAGCTCCATGTTCCCCGTTCCCTTGAACTCCTCGAAGATCACCTCGTCCATGCGGCTTCCGGTCTCGATCAGCGCGGTGGCGATGATCGTGAGCGAACCGCCCTCCTCGACGTTCCGCGCCGCGCCGAAGAAGCGCTTCGGACGCTGCAGGGCGTTGGCGTCCACACCACCCGACAGGATCTTGCCCGAGTGCGGCACCACCGTGTTGTGGGCCCGCGCGAGGCGCGTGATCGAGTCGAGCAGGATGACCACGTCGCGGCCGTGCTCGACCAGGCGCTTGGCCTTCTTGATGACCATGCTGGCCACCTGCACGTGACGCTCGGCGGGCTCGTCGAAGGTCGAGCTCACGACCTCTCCCTTCACCGTCCGCTGCATGTCGGTGACCTCCTCGGGCCGCTCGTCGATCAGCAGCACGATCAGGGTCACCTCGGGGTGGTGCTTGGCGATGGCGTTGGCCAGCTTCTGCAGCAGGACCGTCTTCCCCGTGCGCGGCGGCGCCACGATCAGACCACGCTGCCCCTTGCCGATCGGACACATCAGGTCGATCACCCGCATCGACAAGTCGTCGGCGATCATGTTGCCGTGCAGCTGCGCGAGTTCGGGAACGTCCTCGTCGACCACGCCCTCGGGACTCGGTTGGCTCAGGTACAACCGCTTCTCGGGGTAGAGGGGCGTCAGATTGTCGAACAGCGGCATCTGCTTGCTGACGTCGGGGTTCTCGTAGTTGACCGCCTCGACCTTCAGCAGGGCGAAGTAGCGCTCGCCGTCCTTGGGCGGACGCACCTGGCCACTGATCGTGTCCCCGGTGCGCAGATCGAACTTCTTGATCTGGCTGGGCGACAGGTAGATGTCGTCGGGACCCGGAAGGTAGTTGTAGTCGGGGCTGCGGAGGAATCCGTAGCCCTCGGCCAGCACCTGCAGGACGCCCTCGGCGAAGATCAGTCCGTCGCGCTCGGCCTGGGCCTCGAGCAGGCGGAAGATCAGCTCCTGCTTGCGCAGGTGGGCGACTCCCTCGAGGTCGTACTGATC
>CAZQHE010000072.1:16003-16755 GCA_964593155.1 uncultured bacterium | reverse complement strand
CGGCGATCTCGAGCAGGTCGCTGATGGTCGTCTGTTTCAACGAGGCCAGGTCCAGGCTCTCGGGTCGCGGACCGACCTTCGCAGGGGCCTCGTCGTCGCGGGTTTCCTGATCCTCGGTGGCGGAGGTGTCCGGCTCGCCCTCGACCGCGGTGGTCGGGGACGCCGGGTCCTCGTCGTCGTGGACCTTGTCGACGGGCACGGCGTCGCGGGGCACCGCCGGCGACTGGGACGTCCGACGGGTCCGGGAAGTGCGCTTCTTCTTGCGAGTGGGCTTTTCGATGGCTGGGGGCGGGCCGACCCGGCCGGAGCCGGGTCACCCGCGGGTCGGGGACTCAGGCGTGAGCCGGCGGCTCAGCTGGTGCCGTCGCGCAGGGCGACGAAGCGTTCGCGGGCCGCCTGGGACTCGTCGACGCGCCCGGCTCGGCCGAGCGCCAGGTAGTAGATCTGCCAGGCCTCGAGGTTGTTCGGGTCGTAGCCGCCATCCTCGACCACCGGCTCGAAGGCGGCCACGGCCTGCTCGTACTCCTCGAGTTCGAAGTGGGCGCGGGACTTGGCCCGCGCCAGACGGGAGCGCCGCTCGTTGGTGTCGGCGAACTGCCAGGTCCGGTCGTACATGCGCAGCACGTTTTCGTAGGACTCCCCACGCACGTAGCCGTTGATGGCGAAGTAGCCCATCTCGAAGCGCAGGTCGTCGTCGCGCTCCGGATCGTCGACCGCCGCCTCGAAGGCCCGTTCGTACAGTCGGGCGCTCG
>CAZQHE010000072.1:0-15993 GCA_964593155.1 uncultured bacterium | reverse complement strand
TACTCACCCTCGGTCTGGCGTGCCTGCGCCACCTGCTGCAGCAGTGTGATGTTGTTCGGGTCGTCGGCGAGCAGGCCCTCGTACAAAGCTGTGGCCTCACCCTCACGGCCCAGACCGCGCAGGATCCGCGCCTTGGCGTTCACCAGCTCGGCCTTCTTCGCGGCCGCGTCCTCCCATTCGGGATCCGCCTCGAGCTCGTCGAGATCGGCGAGGATCGTCTGCAGGCGCTCGGGATCGGGATCGGTTCCGCCCTCGTCGATCACCTTGTTGTAGCGGAGCTGGTTGCGCAGCAGAGCCGCGTCGAAGCCCGACTCGCCCCGCGGATCGGCCAGGTAGGCCATCTCGAACCAGGTGATCGCCTCGTCGATGCGACCGCTGTTCATGCGCTGCACGGCACCGTTGTACATGCGGGCGTAGGCCGACTGGATCGCCGTCTCGACCACGCGCCGCTCCTCTTCGGTCTCGGCGTCGGGATCGAAACGGTACTCCTCGGGCTCCAGCTCGGCCGCCTTCATGTAGCTGTCGTGGGCGAGCTTCATCTTGATGCGTGCCGAGTCGATCTCGCCGTTGGCCAGGTGTTCGTTCTCGACGCGGTAGACGAGCGTGTTCGCCAATTCGTAGAACGCGATCGCCTCGGTGCCGCGACTGCGGTCGATGGCGCGCTTGAACATCTCTTCGGCCTTGGCGTAGTCACCCTGCTGCTCGCGATAGATCAGGCCCGAGCTGACCCAGGCCGACTTGCAGCCGACCAGAACGGTCGTGGTCAGCACCAGGGCCCAGGCCACCAGGTGGACGGTCCTGCGCATCGTCAAAACTCCTTGTGTCCGTTCTTCGGGCGGACGCTCATGCGGACGTCTCCGGCGAACGATTCGAGCGAACGGGTGGTGGGGACGCCGTTGCAGCGGACGCGTTCGGTCGCCCCGCCGTTCGGTTCGTCGTTCGACACGTGGAGCAGTCGGCGGGAAGGTCCCGCGGGAACCGGACCACGGCGTCGTTCGATCGAAATCCCGTCCCGGGGCAAGAGTGACCACGGGCGAGGGTCGCGACGGCGTAGGGCTGGAGCGGGAAGTGCAGATTCGGCACGGCGGCCAGTTCGGAGGCCGGACACGATTTCCGCGAGGCCATCGTGCCGGTTTCGGTGCCTAAACGTATAGTCCGCGCCCGGGCACGTGTCAACCGGTTCCCCGACCGTCACTTCCGTGATCCTGAGGTCTACAGCAGGTGCAGCGGGTCGACGTCGAGGGCCAGATCGACCGCGCGCCCGCCCGCCACGTCTTCGCGGGTCCGCGCCAGGCACTCGAGCACCCAGGTCTTCCGCTCGGCTCCCAGGCGCCCCTTCAGCAGCATCTGTCCCCGATGGCGTCGGTTGATCCGGGGCAGCACGGCGCGGGCCGGGCCCAGCACCTGGACCTCGTCGGCCGGCAGTCCCGCGCGCAGGAGCCGGGCGAGGTGGTCCAGCACGCGGTCGAGGCGCGCCTCGTCGGGGGCGGTGGCCGTCACCGCGGCCAGGCGCCGATGGGGAGGGTAGCCGAGCGCGCGGCGCTGCTCCCACTCCTCGGCCAGGAAGCCGTCGACGTCGTGCTCTCGTACGCGCCGCAGCACCCGGTGTTCCGGATCGAAGGTCTGGACGATCACCACGCCCGGATCCCCACGACCGCTGCGCCCGGCCACCTGGGTCAGCAGCTGGAAGACGCGCTCGTGGGCACGGAAGTCCGGGAAGTGCAGACCCTGGTCGGCGTCCACGACCCCCACCACCGTCACCCGCGGGAAGTGCAGCCCCTTGGCCACCATCTGCGTGCCCACGAGGATGTCGGCCTCGCCGCGCCCGAAGCGTTCGAGGATCTTCCGATGCGAGTCGCGCCCGCTGGTGCTGTCCTGGTCGAGCCGGAGGATCCGGGCCTCCCCGAAGCGGGCCTCCAGGGCCAGTTCGACGCGCTGCGTACCGGCGCCACGCGGGTCGAGGACTTCGGCGCCACAGGCTCCGCAGGTCTCGGGCCGCCGTCGCGAGTAGCCGCAGTAGTGGCAGCGCAGACGGTCGCCCTGCAGGTGCAGGGTCAGGCTGATGTCGCAGCGCGGGCACTCGACGACGTCGCCACACGAGAAGCACTGCACGTAGCGGGCGAAGCCACGACGGTTGTGGAACACGATGGCCTGTTCACCGCGCTCGAGCGCCGCTTCGATGGCACCGGCGAGCTCGCGGCCCAGGGGTTCGCGCGCGTCGCGGCGGTCCTGGCGGCGGTCGACGATCTGCACCGCGGGCATCCCGCCGGCGGCGCCGACCCGGGCGTCCAGACGCAGCCGCACGTGCTTGCCCTCGCGGGCGTTGTGCTCGGTCTCGAGACTGGGCGTGGCCGACCCCAGGATCACCGGGACCGACTCCTCCACCCCCCGCAGCAGGGCGACGTCGCGTCCGTGGAAGCGCGGGCGATCGTCGGCCTTGTAGCTCGACTCGTGCTCCTCGTCGACCACGATCAGACCGAGGTCGCGCACCGGCGCGAACACGGCGCTGCGCGGACCCACCACCACCCGCACCTCGCCGCGCGCGGCGGCCTCCCACACCGCGCAGCGCTCGCCGTGCGAGAGCCTGCTGTGGTACGGCGCGACCTCGCCGGGGAAGCGTCGCCGCAACCGGCGCAGGGTCTGCGGTGTCAGCGCGATCTCGGGCAGGAGCAGCAGCGCGCCGCGACCGCGCTCGAGGGCCCGGGCGATCAGGCGCAGGTAGACTTCGGTCTTGCCGCTACCGGTCACGCCCTGCAGCAGGAAGCTCTCGTAGCGACCGGCGTCGACGGCGGGAGCCACCCGATCCACGCAGCCCCGCTGCTCCGCGGTGGGTTCGGGGCCGGCAACGGCGTCGGCGTCGGGCTCGGGGTCGAAGGGCGAACGGCGGCCCTTCGTACCCGGCCGCGGCGGCAGCATCGGCCGCAGGGCCTCGCCCTCGGTGCAGGCGTAGTAGCGCGCCACGTCACGCGCGAGCCGACGCAACGGTGCCGACACCGTGTAGACCGGATCGAGCACTTCGAGCACGTCGCGCACCCGGGCCACGTCGGCGGTGTGGGACACCCCGACCACCACGCCCACGAGCTTGCGCGGCCCGAAGGGCACACGAACGGCCGCACCCTCGGTGACGCTCCGTCCCCGGGCGACGCGGTAGGTGAAGGTCTTGGGAACGGGAAGGTCGAGCGCGACGTCGACGAAGCGGGCTTCGCTCGCCGGGTCCACGCCGGCCGGTTCCGGGGCGGACGCTTCCATGACCCGCAGTATAGGCCCTCGCCCGCCCCGCGTCGCGCCGGAGGCGTCAGTCGACGGTCGGCATCTGCAGCAGTGCGCGGACGTCCTCGAGCAGGCGGGTGGGGCTGAAGGGCTTGGTGACGTACAGGTCGGCCCCGGCCTCGCGTCCCTTCTCGCGATCGGCCTCGCGATCCTTGGCCGTGAGGAGGATCACGGGAATGTCCTTGGTCTCGTCCTTCGCCTTGAGCGCCCGGCACACCTCGAAGCCGTCGATCTTCGGCATCATGACGTCGAGGATCACCAGGTCCGGGGGATTCTCGACCGCGTGCCGAAGGGCTTCCTCGCCGTTCGCCGCGCTGATCACCCGCAATCCCTCGGTGGCCAGGGTGAAATCGAGGATGTTGACGATGTACATCTCGTCGTCGACCACGAGGATGCTCTTGTTCATGATCCACCGTTCCGGGTTGGCGACTCGATCACCGTCGCCGGCGACGGTTCGAGTTCGATCTCGGCCGGCGACGTCGCGGGCGCCGGAGCGAGGAGTTCTCGGATGCGCGCGGTCTCGTCCTCGACCACCGCCAGGAAGACCGGTGTCACGCGCGGGCAATAGGCGTGCCCGATTCCTCCCTCGACGAGACGGACGGCCGCGTCCAGGGGCACCGCGCCCCGGAACGGCCGTTCCTGCAGCAGCGCGCTCAGGGCGTCGACCAGACGCACGATGCGTGCCCCGACCGGAATCGCCTCTCCGCTCAGACCGTCCGGATATCCGCTGCCGTCCACGTTCTCGTGATGGTGCAGGATCATCTTCCGCACCTGCGACGACGGCTCGAGATCGGCCACCAGTTCGGCCCCGAGACGCACGTGCTCCTCGATCCGCTGCCGCTCGTCGTGGCTCAGCGGCGTCACCTTGCGCAGGATACGGCTGCTGATCTCGTTCAGACCGACGTCGTAGGTGCGCAGCGCGTAGGCCAGCGCGCGCAGGCGATCGTCGTCGAGGCCGAGCCGGCGTCCCGTGGTCACGCCGATCCGCGCGAAGATCTCGCGGATCGCCGACTGACGCTCGCGCCCCACGTCGAGCATGGCCCGGACGCCGCTCTCGACCGCCGTCAGGCGCTGGAAGCCGGCGCGGAACCGTTCGAAACGATCGAGGGCCACCACCAGGCGCTCGGCCACCGCCTCGAGCAACAGACGGTCGTCGTCGTCGAAGGCCGAGCCGTCGTGCTTGGCGTTGACGTTCACGACGCCCACGGTCCTCCCGTCCCAACGCAGAGGAACGCTCAACAGGCTGCGCCGGTCGTACTGCACGTCGTCGCGCAGACCGGCGAAGCGCACGTCGTCGTCGAGGTCGGGGGCCAGCACCGATTCTCCGTGCTCCCAGACCTGTCCGGCCACGCCTTCGCCCGGTCCCAGCATGGTGTTCTGCACCACGTCCTCGTCGAGCCCCACCGCCGCTTCGATCCTCAGCACGCCGTACAGCTCGTCGACCAGCATGATCGAGGTGATCCGCGTGCGGGTGAGTTCGCCGACCAGGTGGGTGGCCAGACCGAGAAAGGACTCCCACTGCATGCGCTCGGCCGGATCGCTCTCCGGCTCGTCGACCACCTGCCGCACCACGCGGCCACGCTGGGGGAGCTGGACGACGACGCGCGCGCCTCCCTCGGCACCCGACTCGATCCGGATCCGGCCGTGGTGCCAGGCGACCACGTCGCGGCTCAGGGCGAGGCCCAGGCCCTGCCCCCCGACGGCGCGGGTGGCCGAACCATCGACCTGGTAGAAGCGTTCGAACACGCGACCGCGCTCGGGCTCGGGAATCCCGACGCCCGTGTCCTCGACCACCAGAACGGCCGCGCCCGCCTCTTCGTACACGTCCACGCGCACCCGCCCGCCGCGCGGCGTGAACTTCCGCGCGTTGTCGAGCAGGTGGTGCAGCACCTGCCGCAGACCGTCGGCGTCGCCCTGCACCGGGAGCGGTGACTCGGGCCCGTAGACGCGAAGATCGAGACGGGCCGCCACGAAGTCGTCGTGATGATCGGATGCCGTGGTCCGGACGAGGTCGCGCAGGTCGACGCGGTCGTGGACGACACGGCGCGTCCTGCCCTCGAGGTGGGCGACGTCGAGCAGGTCGTCGAAGATCTGGTCGAGACGTTCCGCCTCGTGCTCGATCACGCCCACGAACTCGCGCCGCGTGGCGGCGTCCATGTCGTCGAGACCACGGGCGAGGGTCTCGGCGTAGGCCTTGACCGACGTCAGCGGCGTGCGCAGCTCGTGGCTGACGTTGGCGACGAAGTTGTCGCGCAGCCCCTGCGCCTCGCGGAGCCGCTCGCTCACGATGGCGTACTCGAGTTCGCGGCGCTCGAGCATCGACCGCAGGCGCGCCGACGCCAGTCCCGACGCGGCGGCGGCCACCAGAAGCTCGATCTGCGGCGTCACGCGGAAGTCCGACGCGTGGGCCCGCAGGTATCCCAGGGTGTCGTCGCGCTCGTCGTAGAAGGGAACCACGAGCACGTCGTCATCGGGTGCGCCCTCACCACCGTCGACTCGATCGGTCCAGTGGGGATCGTCGGCGGGGACACGGTACGAGCGGCCGACCACCTCCGCTCCGCGGGTGAGTTCCTCGAAGTCGTCGACGGCGACGTCGAGCGTGCTGATCCGGGCCACGTCGTCGGGATCGAGTCCGGCGAAGGCCCGCGCCTCGAAGATCCGCGCCCGTGCGTTGCGCACACGGACCACCACGGCGCGCAGACCGAACCGCTCGTGCACGAACCCGGCGAGGCCGTTGAGCACCGCACCCTGCTCGGTCGCCGTGGTCAGGCGGAGCACCTCGTCGGATAGTTCGGCGTTCTCCACGGAACGGAACCGTGCCCCGTCGTCGCTCCCGCCCTCGCGCGCCGTCCACCGCGCGGCACCACGCAGCCGGAACAGCGTGGCCAGCACGACGCCCACTCCGAAGCCGACGAGGCCGGGAGTGTCGAGGAGGCCGGCGAGGTGGACGGGGGACACGAGGGTCGTCTCCGATCGACGAAGGGGTCAGCGCCCCGAGGAGTCACCCGCGGTCAGACGGTTCATCACTTCGTCGACCACGCGAGCGATCTGGAAGGGCTTCTTGATGAAGAGGTCGGCTCCGGCGTCCAGCGCCGCCTGCTGCGCGACCGGCGCCGCCTTGGCGCTGATGGCGACGATCATGATGCCCCGGTGCAGCTGGTTCTGCCGCAGCAGACGGATCGTCTCGAGCCCGTCGAGCTTGGGCATCATGATGTCCATGAGCACCGCGTCGGGCTCGAAGCGAGCGATCTTGTTCATGCAGTCGATGCCGTCGCCCGCCACCTCGACCGCGCACCCCTCGTTCTGCAGCGCGAACGAGAGGATCCGGGCCAGTGGTTGTTCGTCGTCGACTACGAGGATGCGAGGTGCAGCCATGTCTGGTCTTCCTTCAGACGCATGTACTCGCGTCGGGAGAGTTCGGAGTTCTCGGCCAGCACGTCGAGGAAGGTCTGCACGACCTCGGCGTCGAACTGCGTGCCGGCGTTCTCGATCAGTTCGGCGGCGGCGTCCGACGGACTGCGGGCTCCGCGCCAGGCGCGGTCGCTGGTCATGGCGTCGTAGGCGTCGATGATCGCGAGGATCCGCGCCGGCAGCGGGATGTGTTCACCGGTCAGACCCGACGGGTACCCGGTACCGTCGACACGCTCGTGGTGGTAGCGGACGATCTCGTCGAGGTCGTCGGCCGACAGGAAGGGCTCGAGCAGTTCGACCCCGTGGCCGGGGTGACTCTGGACGATCGCGCGTTCCTGCTCGGTGAGGGGGCCGGCCTTGCGCACGATCGTCGAGTCGATGGCGGTCATGCCGACGTCGTGGATCAGACAGGCGTACTGCAGGGCCAGGATCTGGCGCCGGGTCAGGCCGAGACGCCGGCCGAGGTCCATGGCCAGGCGGGCCGCCCGCCGCGAGGTCCCCACACCCTCGTGCTGCAGACGCAGAAGGGCCTCGAGCGCGTCGACCGTGCGGTCGAGCTCGTCGCGGACGTCCTCGTAGCGCAGCGCCCGACCCAGGGCCTGTACGACCTTGTCGGTCAGCGTCACCAACAACGACAGGTCGTCGGGGTAGAAGGGTTCGCCGCTGACCTTGTTGTTGCAGTTGACGACCCCGACGACCTCGCCGTCGAGCTTCAGCGGAACGCTGATCAGCGACTTCGTCTCGTACTGCGGGTGGTTGTCGCGACCCACCGGAGCGTCGCTGCGCTCCTGTTCGATGTCCTCGATCAGCAGCGGCCGTCCCGTGGCCGCCACGCGACCCGCGATCCCCTGTCCCACCGGTGCGCGGGCCGATTTCACGACCTCTTCCTCGAGGCCGTAGGACACCTGGATGCTCAGCTCGGTGCGATCGTGCGACAGCAGCATGACCGACACGATCTTGCAGCTCATGTAGTCGGCGAGCATGCGAACCAGCAGTCGCATGAGGTGCTGGAACTCCGACCGCCGGGTGACGTCGCCGAGCACGGTCGTGCGCTCTTCGTTCACGCACTGCTGCTTGGGCAACTGGAAACGGAAAGCCGCACCCTCGCCGGGGCGCGACTCGACCTCGATCCTCCCCCCGTGCATCTCGACGATGTTGCTGACGATGGTCAGCCCAAGGCCGCTGCCCTCGGAGTTGCCCTGCTGCTCCCGCCGCACGCGGTAGAACTGCTTGAAGATGTGCGGAATCTCGTGCTCGGGAATTCCGGGGCCCTCGTCCTGCACCCGCACCACGATCGAGGTGGCCTCTTCGCGTACGCTCACCGTGACCGTGCTGTTCTCGGGGCTGAACTTCGAGGCGTTGCCGATCAGGTTCAGGAAGACCTGCTTCATGAGATCGGCGTCGATCTCCACCGCGGGGAGATCGGCGTCGGCCTCGACCTCGACCCGCTGGTTCTTCCGCTCGAGCTGCGGGAGCAAGGTGGTCACCGAGTCGTCGATCAACTCGACCAGGGCGAGCGCCTTGCGCTGCAACGTGCGGTTGCCGAACTCGATCTGCGAGAAGTCGAGGATCCGGTTGACCATGCGCAGCAGGCGCTCGTTCTCGTGGCGGATCACCGAGAGGAACTCGCGGCGCTCGGGGAAGTCGACGTTGTCGACGTTCATGAGCAGGGCGTCGCTGTAGGCACCGATCGCCGTGAGCGGTGTCTTGAGCTCGTGGCTGGCGATGCTGACGAAGTCGCTCTGCAGTTTGTTCGCCCGGCTCAGGGCCTCGTTCTGGTTGTGCAACTCGGTCAGTTCGCCGCGCATCTGCGACAGCCGCGACTCGGCCACCAGCAGTGGCCGCAACTGCGCCGCGATGTTCAACAGGTGCAGGACGAGTCCGCTGCGATCCTCGATCGGATGCCGCAACCCGGCCACCAGCATCACCACCGGGCGCCCGTTCTGGCCGACCGCGGTGGCCAGGTAGCTGTCGGCGTCGTCGAAGTGCGGGAACAGTCCGTCACGCCGCAGGACCTCGAAGGGCCCCTCGAACAGGTCTCCCTGCTCGGCCGCCTTGAGGTTCTCGAACAGGCTGCTGCGCTCGGCCTCGAACTCGCTCCAGGTGGGGATCACCTGCCGTCGAGTGGTGCTGACCACGCGCTGCCGCGTCAGGCCCAGGTGCCAGGCGCTTCCGGGCTCGCCGCCCAGCGTGTCGCCGCCCGCGGGTAACACCACCGCCGCCCCGAAGGCCACGTTGTCGTGCAGGGTCAGGCCCTGGACCGCCTCTTCGAGCAGGTCTTCGGGACCCACCGCTTGCACGTCCTCGAGCGACAGTTCGCGAAGGTGGTTGGCGTGGAATCCGTCGAAGCGGAAGCGCCCCTCGCGCATGTGGTCCTGGAAGCCGAAGAAGTTCGGCCGGAAGCGATGGATGGAATAGGCCAGGCCCGTGAGGGTCACGGCCAGCACCGCGAGCACCGAGAGCGAAACCTTCGGGGTGAGCAGCAGTTCCTCGGTTCCGGGCGGATAGGCACTGAAGTGCGGGATCGTCCCGGCGCGGTCCATGCCCCAGATGGCGGCCAGGCCCAGCACCGACCCCAGGGCCACGCCGTAGCTGGCCCGCGCCCGTCCCATGGCGACGGTGCTGAGCACCACCGGGAAGGCGAGGAAGAACAGGAAGGGACTGGCGATCCCGCCGGTGAAGGTGATCACGAGCAGATTCGTGACCACGTCGGCCACGATCCAGCTCCACACCAGGAACCTGGCGCCCTCGACCCCCCGCTCGTGCAGCAGATGACGCCGACCCGCGTACCAGAACCCCCAGTTCCACAGCAGACCCAGCCCGAACACCGCGGCCACGGGGCCCAGGTCGAACTGCAGCCCGGCGACCTCGTGCGCGAACACGACGATCACCGCGCAGATCGCCAGCTCGACCCAGCGCACGCTGCGGACGAGAAAGCGGAAGTTGCGATAGCTGCGGACCAGGCTCGTCATGGACCTCGGCGCTCCCGGCCCCGGCGGATCAAGCCGGGCCTTCGGCGAGGGGCGGTTCTACGGTGTCGGAATCGGCGGATTGGCGGCGTTCCTTGACCACGACGTTGCCCGGAAGGGATTTCCCGTAGGCCTTCAGCTCGGCCGCGGTGTCGCCCACCCGAGCCCAGTGCTCGAACTCCCCGCCGGCGTCGAGCACCAGCGCGATCGTCACGCTCGGGTAGGGCACCCGCTGCAGCCCGCCCTGCCGGGTCCGGACCTCGAGGTGTCCCCGCTCGAGGTCTGCGGGATCGAGCATCTGCACGAATTCCTCGCCGAAGCGGTCGGCGATGCATTGCCCGAGCCGCTCGCCCGCCTCGTGGGCGGTCATCACGCAGAAGTCGTCGCCCCCGATGTGCCCGATGAAGTCGGTCGGGGTACCGACCTCGGTCGAGCACCGACGCAGCAGATCGGCGGTGAACCGGATCACCCGGTCGCCCTGTTGGTAGCCGTAGCAGTCGTTGAGGGCCTTGAAGTTGTCGAGGTCCACGTACATGAACGCGAAGGCCTGCCGACCCTGGATCAGCTCCTGCAACTGCTGCTCGATGGCCTGGTTGCCGGGCAACCCGGTGAGCGGGTTCGCCTGTCGCTGCGATTGACTCCAGGCCAGGACGTTCTGCACGCGGGCGACGAGTTCCTTGTTGTCGTAGGGCTTCGTCAGGTAGTCGTTCGCGCCGCCCTGCAGACCCCGGACCTTGTCGGTGACCTCGCCCTTGGCCGTGACCATGATCACCGGGATCTGGGACGTGGTGAAATCGGCCCGCAGACGGTCGCAGACCTCGAAACCGTCCATGTGGGGCATCATGAGGTCGAGCAGGATCAGGTCCGGGGGCTCGGCTCGCGCGATCTCGAGAGCTTCGACGCCGTCACCCGCCGTCACCGCCTGGTAGCCCTGCTGTTCGAGCAGGAAGGTCAGGATCCGACGGATGTGGGGTTCGTCGTCGACGATGAGGATGCGTTCTTTCACCCGAAGCCTCGATCTGCCACGCAGAATGGGAATTCCCCGCCCGCGGGAACGAACGGCCGCGGTGACGGACGTTCCGGACGGCGTCCCAATCAACTCGTTGTCATGCAACGCCTTGGCGCAGCGAACCACCCGAGGCGGGCGTGCGCGTGGAGGCTTCGGCCCCTCTCGGGAGCTCGGTGCGGACGGCGTCACCCGCAACGACAGCAGGGAACGCGCCAGGATCGACGGGGACGCTCAGTCCCAGGAGCGGACCACGCCTCGCGCGAAGGCGGGAAGGTCGAGTGGATCGCCCCCGCGCGCGAGGATCCTCAGCCGTCCGGTCCAGGCGACCATGGCCGCATTGTCGGTGCAGTAGGCGAGCGGAGGCGGGGTGAAGTCGAGTCCACGGACACGAGCCAGAGCCGTGAAACCCTCGCGCAGTGGACGGTTGGCCGCCACGCCACCGGCCAGGCAGAGGCCTGCGGGTGGGGTGTCGAGCAGGTCGAGAGCCCGCTCGGTCTTCGACACCAGGACGTCGACCACCGCGGCCTGCAGACCGTGGGCGAGATCGGCGAGATCCTGCTCCGGCGGATTCGGCCCGAGGGACTCGAGGTGCAGGCGCACGGCCGTCTTCAGGCCGCTGAAGGAGAAATCGAGATCGGTGCGGCCGGGCAGGGCGCGGGGAAGCTCCACGCGGCCGGGGTGTCCCCGCTCGGCCAGGCGCTGGATCTCCGGTCCGCCCGGGTAGCCCAGGCCCATGAGCTTGGCCGCCTTGTCGAAGGTCTCGCCCGCGGCGTCGTCGCGCGTGGCCCCCAGACGCCGGTAGCGGCCCGGGGCCTCCACCCACACGAGTTCGGTGTGCCCGCCGCTCACCACCAGCACCAGGGCGGGCAGCGGCATGGTGGTGTCGATCCCGTTGGCCAGGATGTGGGCCTCGATGTGGTGGACGCCGACGAACGGTACCTCGAGCGCCCAGGCCAGGGCCTTGCCCGCGGTGAGCCCGGTCAGCACCGCCCCGATCAATCCCGGTCCCGCGGTGGCGGCCACGGCCTCGACGTCGCGCAGGGTCCACCCGGCCTCGGTCAGCGCGGCGTCGACCACCGGCAGCACGTTGCGCACGTGCGCCCGCGACGCCAGCTCGGGCACAACCCCCCCGAAGTGGTCGTGCAGGGAGATCTGGCTGCTCACCAGGTTCGCGTGCACGCCGCTGGCGTCGACGCAGGCGACGCTGGTGTCGTCGCAGCTGGTCTCGAGTCCCAGGACCTTCACCGCACCCGACCTCAGGGCAGGCGCCGCAGTTCGAGCGCGCGGACCGCGGCCGCGAGCTCGTCGAGGACGTCGCGGGCCATGACCCCGGCCACGCCACAGCGCTCGGCGGCACGGGCGCCGGCGTCGCCGTGCGCGAAGGCCGCGGCACAGGCCGCCTCGAAGGGCGCGAGCCCGGCGGCGAGCAGGGCGGCCACGGCGCCGGCCAGCACGTCGCCGGTGCCGGCCGAGGCCAGTTCCGGCCCTCCGGCGCCGATCACCGCCAGGCGGCCGTCGGGATGGGCGACGAAGGTCGGCGCCCCCTTGTGCAGGACGGTGGCCCGCAGCCGGCGCGCGGCCTCGCGTGCCCAGTGGCGACGGTCGTCCTCGATGTCGTCCGCCGGCACGCCGATCAGGCGGGACAGTTCGCCGCTGTGCGGGGTGATCACCGTATGCGGTCCGAACTCGTGCGGCCGGCTGGTGCGGCTCGATGCGTTGAGACCGTCGGCGTCGACGACCATCGGCAGATCGACCTCCGAGATCAGTTCCATGAGGAGCGTCGCCGTCTCGTGGTCGGAACCGGCCCCAGGACCGATCAACGCCGCGCCGTGCCGGGCGGAGCGCTCGACCAGACCGGGCAGCAGCGAGTCGGCCAGTCCGCCCTGGTCGGTCTCGGCGGCCGGGTGCACCAGCGTCTCGACGCACTGCGTGTCGACGGTCGGGGCGACCGAGCGCGGGACCGTGGCCTCGACCAGGCCCGCTCCGCTGCGGTAGGCCGCATTGCAGCCCAGGGCGATGGCGCCCGACATACCGGCCGACCCGCCGACGGCGAAGACCGAGCCCGCCCGGTACTTGTGGGCGTCGACCGCCCGCCGCGGCCACCACCGCGCCACGGTGTCGCCGTCGACGTAGAGGGCGGTGTCGGCGTCTTCGTCGATCTGGGCCTCGACGATCGCCCGGTCGAAGCCCAGGTCGACCAGGTGCAGGGACCCGCAGTGACGCCGGCCCGGCTTCAGCACCATGCCCCACTTCATCAGACCGAAGCTCACCGAGGCATCGGCGACCGGGCAGTTCGGGTCGACCTCGCCGGTGTCGCCGTCGAGGCCGCTGGGGCCGTCGAGGGCGAACACGCGCCGCTCCAGGTTTCCGAGGCGGCCGACCAGGGCGTCGTAGGGTGCGCGCAGGGGCAGCCGGAGACCCGTGCCGAACACGGCGTCGACGATCACGTCGCCGGGGAACCGTTCGTGCAGGGCGGCCAGCCGGTCCGCCGGGTCGTCACCGAGCAGTTCGATCCGCACTCCGGACGCACGGGCGTCGGCCAGCGCACGCGCAGCGTCGCCCTCGAGGTCGTCGTCGACCAGTGCCGCGACCACGCGGTCGAAGGCCAGGTGCAGTTCGCGGGCGACGACCAGACCGTCGCCCCCGTTGTTGCCCTTGCCGCAGACCACCAGTGTCGTTCCCCGGCGCGGTCGCGAATCGGAGCGCAGGATCGTGGCCGCGGCCCGCCCCGCGCGCTCCATGAGCTCGTAGCCGGGGGTCCCGTTCTCGATCGTGACCGCGTCCACGCGGCGCACGGTCGCGGTGTCGGTCACGTACACGTTCGCATCCTCTCGTCCCGGAGGTCCCGACCGGATCGGGTCGATCCGAGCCTCGATCCGCGTCTCGGGTTACAGTCTAGGCATGACGACTCCACCGGACAGAGCCGATCTCTTCTCGCTGCGGACCCCCGGCCAGATCCTGGCCATCGGGATGGGCGCCGTCGCCTCCTCGTATCTGGTGGCGATGCTGGTGACCGCCGCCGTCGATGGCGCGCCCGTGCACGTGGTGAGTATCGGGGCGAACGTGGCCGGGATGATCGCGCTGCCGCTGCTCTACCTGAGCCGCCAGGGCGTCGGCGTGGGAGAGACCCTGCGGGCCGTGCCACTGCCGATCCCCCAGGTGCTGTGGCTGCTCGGCATCACGATCGCCATCGTGCCCGCGGTGTTGGCACTGGCCACGTGGAACCAGCAGCTCTACCCCCCGCCTCCGGAGTACCTCGAGGCGGTGCAGCGATCGATCCCGGACAGCGGCGGCGAATGGCTCCTGGCGATCCTGTCGGTGGTGGTGATCGGACCGCTCGCCGAGGAGATCGTCTTCCGGGGCATGGTGCAGCAAGCGGCGCGGACGGCCGCGGGACGGACCGCCGGCATCCTCTTCACCGGGATCGTCTTCGCGATCTGGCACGGCCAGGTGTGGAACCTGGCCAGCCTGATCCTGGTGGGTCTGTTCCTGGGCCTGGTCTTCGAGGCGACCGGGTCGCTGCTGGCCCCCCTGGTCCTGCACTCGGCCTACAACCTGACGATCCTGCTGATCTACGCCCACGGAACGACACTGCCGGATCTCGACCCGGACGTGGCCGCCTTCGGCGCGGTCTGCGCGCTCGCGGTGGGCTGGGCCGCCTACGGTCGTCTGCGATGCGTACGCGCGTGGAACGACCCGCCGCGCGAGGACGACTGAGTCGCGGGACTCAGCGCAGCTGGGGCGAACGCCCCAGGCTGACCTCGCCGTTGTCGATCCGGATGTTGAAACCGCACTCGGGGTTGTTGCAGACCCAGGCCTTGAAGTGGATCGCCGCGCCGTCGCGACCGTAGTCGCTCAGAGGCAGCAGGACACCCTTCTGGCACTTCAGGCAATCCGGGAACCCGTTCTCGATCTGACTCACCATCGACGATCCGGACGTCGCCCCCCGGAGCCCGGACCGCTCACCTCCTCCCGACGAAACCGTCCACGGGCGTGGACGGCGTGGGGCTCGTCGAGTATCCGGAGCCCCTGTTCGGCGTGTCAAGCGAACTCGGCGCGGCGTCGATCAGGTCTTCTGCGGCTTCTTCTTCGCCGCCGGGAACAGGATGTTGTTCAGGATCAGCCGATAGCCCGGACTGTCGGGGTGCAGATCGAGATCGGTGGGCGGGTCACCCACCTGGTGCGTGTAGTCCTCGGGATCGTGCCCGCCGTAGAAGGTGAAGGTTCCGCGACCCAGGTTTCCGTGCAGGTAACGGATCTCGTCGGTGCCCTCGACCTCGGCCAGCACGGTCACGTGGTCCTTGAGCACCCGTCGGTGGAAGCCAGTGGTCTGCCCGAGGAATCCGTTGATCACGTTGCGGTGGTTCTGCGTGAGCATGGTCGGCACGGGATCGTGCTTCGCGCTGAACTCGAACAACGTGAAGTAGTCGGCCTCGGCGCCGCGCATCGACGCGTAGTTGCTGGTGTCGATGTCGCTGTACTCGTAGACGGCCGGATCGGTCTGGAGCCGGAAGTTCTCGAAGGCCAGACAGTTGTCGTAGTTCAGGCGCCGTTCCGAGAAGCCGGCCTCGATCGGCGTGCCGTCGAAGACGGACGGGACGAAGTCCACGCCCAGGCCGGCCAGCGCGATGTCGATGGTGTCGGTGGCCGAGCACATGGCGAACATGAAGCCGCCCCCCGACACGTACTCCTTGATCCGCAGGGCCACGGCGCCCTTGAGCTCACGCACCGTGGTGAACCCCAGCGATCCGGCCAGGTCCTCCATGAACCGCTGCTGTTCCTGGTACCACTGCGTGCGGCCGAAGTTCATGTAGAACTTCCCGTACTGACCGGTGAAGTCCTCGTGGTGCAGGTGCAGCCAGTCGTACTCGGCGAGCTCGCCGGCGAGGACCTCGGTGTCGAAGATCGTGTCGAAGTCGATCTCGGCGTAGGTCAGCGCCAGGGTGACCGCGTCGTCCCAGGGCTGGTGGTTGGGCGGCGCGTAGATGGCGATCCGGGGCGGCACCTCGAGCAGGACCTCGTCCATGTTCTCCTCGGCCACGGTGCGGCGGATCGCCGCGACGTCGGCCGCGCTCACCCGCTCGAGCTTCACACCCATCAGTCGCGCTTCGACGTCGACGAAGCCACTCGCGGGCATGAGGAAGGAACCGCCGCGATAGTTGAGCATCCAGCTGATCGGCTGGCCCTTCTTCAGGACCTTGAAGGCGAGACCGTAGGCCTTCAGGTGGTTGGTCTGGGACTCGTCCATGGGCACGAGCAGCTGGGCGGCGTTCGCCGTCCCCGGTGCGGCGATCGGGAGGACGACGAGGACGGACAGCAGTAGACCGGTCTCGT
>CAZQHE010000071.1:0-20566 GCA_964593155.1 uncultured bacterium | reverse complement strand
GATGTTCCGCGCGGGAACACGGCCGCTTCCGCTGCGGAAGTCGGACGGCGCGATTCCTCCCGCGCGACTTCCACTGCGGAAGCGTCACCGGAGCGGTCACCTGGGGATGTTCCGCGTGGGAATACGCCCACTTCCGCCGCGGAAGTAGGCATGGCCCGATTCCCCCAAGCGACTTCCGCTGCCGAAGCGTCACCGAAACAGGTCACCTGGGGATGTTCCGCGCGGGAACGCGCCACTTCCGCGGCGCAAACACCAGCGCCATCGCAATCCGGGAAGTTCTTCCCCCGGCCCCGCGCGGCGCCGCCTCCGGTCCGAACGGACGGGCATCGATCGCTCCGATGCGAAACCGGAAGCCCGGCGATCCCCCCGACACCGCCGGGTACGACGGAGCGCCGGATCCTGGGATCCGGCGCTCGTGTGGAGACCTCGGTCTCAGCCGCTCCGCGGAGCGGTGGAGGGGCGTGGGGCTCAGCCCTCGCTGCTCTCGCGGCGCGCATTGGCCTGGCGCGTCAGGCGGCTCTTGAGCCGGGCGGCCTTGTTGCGGTGGAGCAGACCCTTGCCGGCCATGCGGTCGAGCAGGCTCTCGACGGCGACGAGCTCCTTGGCCCCGGCCTCGTCGAGGACAGACGCGCTGGCCAGGGTGGTGCGCACGTCGCGCACGCTGCGGCGCAGACGGCTGCGGCGCGCGGCATTGCGCTTGCGGCGGATCTCGTTGGTCTTCACGCGCTTCTTGGCGCTCTTGTGGTGCGGCACGTTCGGTTCCTCGCTCGGGGAACTCCGTCGGCGCTCACTCGCGGCCACGACACGGAGACACGTGCCCGGTCGCGGGCACGCGAGGCAGGAAGGTAGATCCCCTCCCCGGGCTTGTCAAGCCGCCCCGCTTGGTGTTCGTTCTCGTCACGGCCCGCCACCCCGACCGCCCCGAGCCACCCATGGACGACCGGCAGACGCCTCCCGAGGACCTCCAGGACCACGTTCCCGAGCCGGTGCGCGAGAAGCTGCGCTCCCTGCCGGCCGCCCCGGGCGTCTATCTGATGAAGGACGACCGGGGCAAGGTGATCTACGTGGGCAAGGCCGCGCGGCTCTCCCACCGGGTGCGCAACTACTTCGGCCCGATCACCACGCTCGAGCCGAAGACCCGCACCCTGGTCACCCGGATCGCCGACTTCGACTGGATCGTGGTGCCGAGCGAGCAGGACGCCCTGCTGCTCGAGGACCAACTCGTCAAGGAGTACAAGCCCCGCTACAACATCCGCCTGAAGGACGACAAGCGGTACCCGTACCTCTGCCTGACGACCAAGGAGGCCTACCCGCGGATCTTCGTGACCCGCCGCGCGAAGGACGACGGCAACGAGTACTACGGTCCGTACACCAGCGCGCGCGCCATGCGGCTCACGCTGAAGACCCTGACCGGCATCCTGCCCATCCGCACCTGCACCCTCGATCTGCCCGAGGAGACCGTCCCGCGGCCGTGCCTCGACTACCACATCGAGCGCTGCTGCGCGCCCTGCGTCGACTACGTCACGCGGGACGAGTACGCGGACCTGGTGCAGGAGGTCCGGCTGTTCCTGCAGGGACGCAGCGATCACCTGAAGAAGGTCCTTCAGGAACGCATGGACCAGGCCTCGGCCGAGCTGCGCTTCGAGGAGGCCGCGCAGATCCGCGACCGGATCGAGGCCATCGACCAGGTGGTCGAGAAGCAGCGCGTGGTCATGAGCCCGGACACGCGCGTCGATGCCCTGGCCCTGGAGCGTGAGGGCCGTCAGGCCTGCGGCGTGGTCCTGCGCGTGCGCGACGGCAAGATCACGCGCAGCGAGGACTACGTCTTCGGTAGCCGTCTCGACGACTCCGACGACGCCTTCTTCCAGCGCTTCGCGGCGGAGATCCTCACCCGCAGCACGGAACTGGGGACGGACGTCCTGCTCGATCGCGCCCTCGCCGATTCCGAGCAGTGGGAGCAACTCCTGCGCGAGCGCCACGGTCACCGGGTGCGCCTGTCGGTCCCGCAGCGCGGCGACCGGGCCGAACTCGTGCGGATGGCGCGCACGAACGCCCGTCTGAAGCTGCGCGAGCGCATCGCCCGCACCGATCCCTCGCGGGTGCGCGGTGGCCGCGACGAGGTGCCCGAGGTGCTCGACCTCAAGGATCGCCTGGAACTCCCCGTGGCCCCGCACACCATCGAGTGCTTCGACATGAGCCACTTCCAGGGAGGCCAACGGGTCGGCGCACTGGTCTTCTTCTCGGCGGGCAGCCCGCTCAAGAGTCGCTACCGGCGCTTCAAGATCAAGCAGACCGAGCAGATCGACGACTTCGCCATGATGCAGGAGTGCCTGGAGCGCTACTACAGCCGCCTGCAGGACGAGGACAAGCTCCCCGCCGATCTCGTGGTCGTCGACGGCGGCGCCGGACAGCTCGGCGTGGCCGTGAAGACCCTGCGCCGCTACGGATTCGTCGAGACGGCGGTCATCGGACTCGCCAAGCGCGAGGAGGAGGTCTACCTGCCCGGGTCGACGGACCCCGTGCGCCTGCCGCGCAGCAGCGCCGCGCTCAAGCTCCTGCAGCGGATCCGCGACGAGGCGCACCGGTTCGCGATCACCTACCACCGCCGCCTGCGCGACAAGGAGACCCTGAGCAGCGTCCTCGACGAGATCCCCGGCATCGGCGCGGTCAAGCGCCGCAACCTGCTGGCCCATTTCGGTTCGGCCGAGGCGGTGGGGGCGGCGCCGATCGACGAACTGGTCCGGGTGCCGGGCATCGGCCCCAGCGACGCCGAGAGGATCGCGGGGTTCTTCCTGACGCGGACGCGCGGGGACGCGTCGTGAGCGACGAGATCCCCTCGGCCCTGGCCGCGGCGCGCGACGGCTTCCTCACCGGTCTGCAGATCGAGCGCGACGCCTCGGACAACACCGTCGAGGCCTACGCGCGCGACCTCGAGCGCTATCTCGACCACCTGGCCCGCAGCGGCGTCGACACCCTGGCCTCGGTGCATCCGCGCGACGTCACGGCCTTCCTCGAATCACTTCACGACGCCGGGCTCGCCGCGCGCAGCCGGGCCCGGACGCTGTCGGCCGTGCGCGGTCTGCACCGATGGGCGTGCGAGGCGGGGCTGTGCGACGAGGATCCGTCGCGCGAGGTCTCGGGACCGCGGCTTCCCCGCGGACTGCCGCGCGCCCTGCGCCCCGACGAGATCGACCGCCTGCTCGGTGCGATCGACCCGGCCCACGCCCTGGCCCCGCGTGACCGCGCACTGCTCGAACTCATGTACTCCTGTGGCTTGCGCGCGAGCGAGCTGTGCGCGCTCGGGGTCGAGTCGCTGGACGCGGGCGAGGCGCTGCTGCGCGTGGTGGGCAAGGGCGACAAGGAGCGCCAGGTCCCGGTGGGACTGCCGGCGCTCGCGGCCGTGCTGGAGTATCGTGACGGACTGCGTCCACGCCTGGTGGCCGGGCGTGCGGAGGGTGCGTTGTTCGTGAACGCCCGCGGCGGACGCCTGTCGCGCATGGGCCTGTGGAAGATCCTGCGGCGGTGGTCGACGCCCGCGGGTCTGGCCGACCGGGTCACCCCGCACGTCCTGCGGCACTGCTTCGCCACGCATCTGCTCCAAGGAGGAGCCGACCTGCGGGCCGTGCAGGAACTGCTCGGCCACGCCGACATCCGGACCACGCAGGTGTACACGCGGCTGGAACGCGATCACCTGATCCGGCTGCACCGCGACCATCATCCGCGCGCGGCGGCCCCGACGGCGCCGCGTTGACAGTTTTTCGGGGGCTCTGCTAGCTTGCCGCCACTTCGGCCCCGCCACCCGGGGCAGATCCCGGGAATCCGCGTCAGGGAGCCATCTTGCACGAGACCCCGTCCGATCCGAATCCCGCCACGCCGACCGAGGCCGGGCCCGACGAGGCCAACGGCGACGGCGTCGCGCGCACGGGCTACACGGTGCGCCTCGACCAGTTCGAGGGCCCGCTCGACCTGCTGCTCTACCTGATCCAGCGCGACGAGATCGACGTCTACGACATCCCGATCGCGCACATCACGCAGCAGTACCTGCAATCGATCGAACAGCTCGAGGTGTTCGAGCTGGACAACGCGGGCGAGTTCCTCGTCATGGCCAGCACGCTCATGCGGATCAAGGCGCGCATGCTGCTGCCGGTGCAGCGGCCGGGCGAAGAGGACGAGGACGACGGTGATCCACGCGACGAGCTGGTGCGCCGGCTGCTCGAGTACAAGAAGTACAAGGAAGCCGCGCAGGCCCTCGCGTCGAAGTCGACCGAACGCGCCGAGTTCTTTCGCCGTGGTCAGGACTATCCGTTCCTCGACCAGGCCGAGGAGGAGCCGCCGGAGCTGTCGCTCTCGCTCTACGACCTGCTGCGCGCGGTGGGCAACGTGCTCGACGAGATGCGCGGCGAGAACGTCCACCACGTCTACACCGACGTCTACACGGTCGAAGGGCAGGAGAGCCACATCGTCGCCCGCGTCGAGCGCGAGGAACGCGTCCTCTTCGGCGACCTGTTCGAGGGCATGCAGGTGAAGATGGAGGTGGTGGTGACCTTCATCGCCCTGCTCGACCTGTTGAAGTCGCGTCGGGTGCGGGCCTACCAGGGCGACGCCTACGGCGACATCTGGCTCGAGGCCGGCGACGGCGCGATCGAAGAGGATCCGGAGCCGGCGGAAGCGGCCGACGACCACGAGACCGAGGTCACCGCGATGGAGGCGGAGGCCGGCGGGTCGGAGGCTCCGCTCCCCGAATCCGACGACGAGACGGAACTCCCGGCCACCGACGCCGACGACACCGAGGACGACCCCCATGCGACGTGATCTGGAAGCCCTGCTCTTCGCCTCGGACCAGCCGCTGTCGCTGGACCGGCTGGCGGGATTCTTCCCCGACGTCGACCGGAAGTCGGTGCGCGAGGCGATCGACGAACTCCGCGAGGAGTACGAGCGCGACCAGCACGCCTTCACGATCGTCGAGTTCGGTGGCGGGTACTCGATCACCACGCGCCCCGAGCACGCCTCCCTGGTGAAGAAGCTCTTCAAGGGGCGGCGCAAGCAGCGTCTGAGCCGTCCCGCGCTCGAGGTGCTCGCGATCGTCGCCTACAAGCAGCCGGTCACCCGCCTCGAGATCGAGGAGATCCGCGGCGTCGCCGCGTCGGGCGTGATCGGAACCCTGCTCGAGCGCGATCTCGTGCAGATCGTCGGCCGGGCGGAGACCCTTGGCCATCCTCTGCTCTACGGCACGACGAAGGGCTTCCTCGACCACATCGGCCTGCGCAACGTGAAGGAACTGCCGCAGCTGTCGGAGCTCGAGGACCTGCTGGCCGAGAAGGAGGAACTGAAGCAGCTCGCCACCGCCCGTGGCGAGGAACTCGGCGACGAGGACTTCGAACGCGCGACCGCCGAAGACGAAGGCGAGGGCGAGGACGAGGGCGGAGAGGTCCCGGGGTCCGCCGAAGAGGCTGCGGAGTCGGAGACCACGGAGGCAGCCGCGACGGACGAACCCGCCGAGGAACCCATCGAAGAACCGACCGCGGAATCCAGCGACGAGACCACGGAGGAGCCCGCCGACGGGCCGACCGCCTCGAACGACGTCCCGCCGTCCGATGCCGAGCCCGAACCGGCTCCCGACGACCAGACCGACGACCAGACCGACGACCAGACCGACGAAGCCCGGCGCGCGCAGGAATCCTCCTGACCGAGCGACGACCCGTGGAGCCGATGCGGATCAATCGCTTCCTCGCCCGGGCGGGCCTGGGATCCCGTCGCGGTGTCGAGGACCTCGTCCGCAGCGGTCGCGTGACCGTCAACGGCGAGCCCGTGGGCGATCTCGGGCGCCGCATCGATCCCGACCACGACGAGGTGTGCGTCGACGGCCGCCCGGTCCGCGCCGAGGTCGACACCGTGGTGCTGGTGCTCCACAAGCCGGTGGGCGTGGTGTCGAGCCTGCGTCGGCAGGGCACCGCTCCGTGCCTGCTCGACCTGATCGATCACCGGCACGCCACCCGCCTGTTCCACGTCGGCCGGCTCGACCGCGAGTCCTCGGGCCTGCTCCTGCTGACCAACGACGGCGACCTGTCCCAGACGCTGTTGCATCCCTCGCGACCGGTGTGGAAGGTCTACGAGGTGCGGACCGTGCATCCGGTCGACGACGCCACGCTCGAACGGTGGCGCCACGGGGCCACCTCGCTCGACGGGCGCGAGCTGGCGCCGGTCCGGGTGCGCGCCGACCCCGACGACCCGCGGCACCTGCGGCTGGAGCTGCGCGAGGGGCGCAACCGACAGATCCGGCGGATGGCGGAGGCGGCGGGCACGCGCGTCGACACGCTCCACCGCGTGGCCTTCGGTCCGGTGACGCTGGGCGACCTCCCGCCGGGGGCGTCGCGCCCGGTCACGGCCGCCGAACTGGAGGCCCTGCGGGCGATTCCGTCCAACGCGAGCCGAGATTGACGATCTCGCGGCCGCTGCCTAGCCTGCGAGGGTCCGTCGACGCGCGGGGTGGCGAGCCCTCCGCTCCGCGCGCGCGGGTTGCCGTGTGGGAGGCCCGACCATGAGCAGTGCCGAGAGCAGGAAGCCCACCCGATTCGTCGAGCGCATCCGTCCCGCGGTGCGCGCGCTGCGCCCCTACGAACCCGGGAAGCCCATTGAGGAGGTCCAGCGCGAGCTCGGCCTCGACCACATCGTCAAGCTCGCGAGCAACGAGTACCCCGAGGGTCCGTTCCCCGAGGTCCAGGACGCCCTGCGCGCCGAGCTCGACGAGCTGCACCGCTATCCCGACGCCACCTGGCACCACCTGCTCGACGCGGTCACCGAGGTCTACCCGATCGGTCGCGACGAGGTCCTCTTCGGAAACGGCGCCAACGAGATCCTCGAGCTGATCGTGCACCTGGTCGCCAACGACGGCGACGAGATCGTCTACGCCCACCCGAGCTTCCCGATCTACGGACTGCTGTCGCAGTCGCACTTCGACATGGGCGTGTCGGTACCGCTGACCGGCGATCACGTGCACGACCTCGACGCGATGGCCGATGCCATCACCCCGCGCACGCGTGCGGTCATGGTGTGCAATCCCAACAATCCCACGGGCACCTACGTCACCGAGGCCGAGCTGGTGCGCTTCCTCGAGCGGGTTCCCGAGGACGTCCTGGTCGTGCTCGACGAGGCCTACGTGGAGTTCGTCACCGCCGACGACTTCCCCGACTTCTTCCGTCTGCGTGAGCGTTTCGTGAACCTGGTCAGCGTGCGCTCGTTCTCGAAGATCTACAGCATCGCCGCGCTGCGCATCGGCTACGCCCTCGGCCACCCCGAGGTGATCGGCATGCTCCAGCGCGTGCGGCAGCCCTTCAACGTGAACCGTCTGGCGCAGAAGGCGGCGGCCACGGCGCTGCGCTTCCAGGACCGCGTGGCCGAACGCCGCGAGACCAACCGGCGCCGCCTCGACCAGCTCGGCGAGGGTCTGCTCGACCGCGGCTGCCGGATCGTGCCGTCGCAGACCAACTTCTACCTGGCCTTCACGCCGCAGGAGTCGACCGAGGTCTTCGGCGCCCTGCTGCGCGAGGGCGTGATCGTGCGTCCGATGCATTCCTTCGGACTCGGTGAGGGATCGTTCCGCGTGAACACGGGAACCGAAGAGGAGAACGCCGCCTTCCTGCGCGCCCTCGATCGCGTGTTCGCCGCGGGAGCCGCGGGAGCCTGAACGTCACCGTGAATCCATCGGCTCCGACGGTCGCGGTCGACGGATCGCGTCCGCTGCGCGGCGAACTGCGTCCGGTCGGCGACAAGTCGATCACGCACCGCGCGCTCCTCTTCGACGCGATCGCCAGTGGGACCGCCACGGTCCGGGGCGGCAACCCGGGCGCCGATGCGCGGTCCACGGCGGCCTGCCTGCGTGCGCTCGGCGTGCGGATCGACGACGAGGGCGAAGGAGCCTGGACCGTGCACGGCCGCGGTTTCCGTCTGCGTCCGGCCACCGATGCACTCGACTGCGGCAATTCGGGCACGACCATGCGTCTGCTCGCCGGCATGTGCGCCGGACAGCCGTTCACGAGCACGCTCGACGGTGATGCCAGCCTGCAGCAGCGCCCCATGGAGCGCGTGGCCGTGCCGCTACGGGCCATGGGGGCGCGGGTCGAGGGCCCGAGCAACGGCGCGCGGCCGCCGCTGGTGATCACCGGTCCGGCCGACCGGGGCGGACGCTTCGAGATCCCGGTGGCCTCGGCGCAGGTGAAGTCGTGCCTGCTGCTGGCGGGGCTGCTCTCGGGCCGTGCCGTCGAGGTGATCGAGCCCGGCGCGAGCCGCGACCACACCGAGCGCATGCTCGCGGCGATGGGCGCTCCCGTCGACGCGTCCCCCGGGCGTGCCGCGCTGGACGTCGTGCACGAGCTGCGACCGATCGACGTCGACGTCCCGGCCGACCCCTCGGCCGCCGCGCTGGTGGCGGCGGTGGTGGCGGTCACGCCGGACAGTCGGGTGACCTTCCCGCACGTGCTGCACAACTCCACGCGCACCGGCTTCGTCGAGGTGCTGCGCGCCGCGGGGGCGGTGGCGGAGTGGAGCGCGCCGCGAGCGCACGCCGGCGAGACCACGGCCGATCTCACGGTCGAGGCGGCACCTGTCTGGACTCCGCTGCACGTCGAGGCCTCGGTCGTGCCCTCCTTGATCGACGAGGTCCCCGCCCTGGTGGCCTGCGCGGCCTTCGCGCCGGGAACCTCGGTCTTCGACGGCGTGGCCGAGCTGCGCGTGAAGGAGAGCGATCGCGTGGCGTCCATGCAGGCGCTGCTGGGCGCCTTCGGCGTCGACAGCGAGAGCACCGACGATCGGCTGCTGGTCCACGGCGGAAGCCCACGGCGGCCGACGGCGGCCCTGCCCGCCACCGACGACCACCGCATCGCCATGGCCGCCACCGTCCTCGCCGCCGGCGTGAGCGCCCGCGACGGCGGCGGACCGATCGACGTCGACCTCACCGCGGCCGCCGTGTCGCATCCCGGCTTCGGCCACGACCTCGAAGGACTGCGCGCGTGACGCCCGAATTCGACCCTCTCCACGTGGCGATCGACGGGCCGGCCGGCTCGGGCAAGAGCTCGGTGGCCCGCGCCGTCGCCGAGCGGCTGGGCCTGGCCCACGTCGACACCGGTGCCATGTACCGCGCCCTGACCCACGCCGCCCTGCAGGAAGGTTTGGCCCTCGAAGACGGCCCCGCCCTCGCGCGCCGGCTCGAGAGCCTGCAACTGCACTTCGAGGACAGCGACCTGGTCGTCGACGGCCGGCGCGCCGGCGACGCGATCCGCACCGCGGCGGTCGACGCCGAGGTCTCGGGCGTGAGCGCGCACCCGGAGGTGCGGGCCGCCATGCAGCGCCGCCAGCGCGTGGCGAGCTGGGAGCACACCGGTGGCGTGGTGATGGAGGGGCGCGACATCGGCACCCAGGTCCTGCCCCTGGCCCGCGCGAAGGTCTACCTGGACGCCTCGGTGCAGGAGAGGGCGCGCCGCCGCGCCCTCCAGGCCGGCCGGGGCGACGATCCGGCGGTGCTGGAGCAGGTCGTGACCGAGCTCGCCGAACGCGACCGGCGCGACTCGGGCCGCGAGGAGAGTCCCCTGCGCATCCCGCCCGACGCCGCGGTGATCGACACCACCGGCCTGGACTTCGAGCAGGTCGTCGACCGCGTGTGCGCACACGCCGAGGCCTGTCGCCCGCAGCGGGTGCCGCGCTCGCGGCTGAAGCCCTTCCGCTACCGTCAGATCACCTACCGGATCACCCAGACCGTGATCCGGGCGGCCGTGAAGATCCCGTACCGGATGCGGATCTTCGGCGCGCCCCACCAGGAGATCGAGTCGCCCTTGATCGTGACCTGCAACCACAACAGCTACTGGGATCCGATCGTCCTCGGCAGCCAGGTCGACCGTCAGGTGTCGTTCATCGCCAAGCGCGAGCTGTTCAAGGGACTGCTGGGGGCCTTCCTGCGGTTCTACGGGGTGATCCCGATCGTGCGCGGACGCTTCGACGCCGAGGCCTTCGCCATCGCCGAGGCGATCCTGGGCGCCGGGGGCAACGTCATGATCTTCCCCGAGGGCACCCGCAAGCCCCCGGGCCGGCCGGGGCCCGTGAAACGGGGGCTGGGCCTGCTGTCGATGACCACGGGGGCGCCCTACCTGCCGTGCCTGGTCCGGGGCACGACCGAGCACGCGCGGGCCCTGCGGGGGCGCGGGGGCGGCTTCGAGGTGTGGGTGGGGCCGCCGACCCGGCTGCGGGCCCTGGACGCCCTGCGGGCCCAGGGCCTGGACGACTCGCAGGTCCAGGCGCGGGTGGGCGAGCTCTACCTGGCCCAGATCAAGGCCCTGCTGCACCGGGCCGAGCGTTTCGTCGGCTGAATCCGGGTGGGCGCGCGCCTTGCAGGGCGCCGCGCGCGGACCTATACTCCCGCGATGCTCGCTTCGCGCGGGCAAATCCACGTTGAAGGAGTTGTTGTTCGAGAATGTCCACCCAATCCACTTCCAACCCGGAGGCCGGCGCCGACGCCAATGCGCGCGGCGGTCGCCCGCAGACCGGAACCCGCCTGACCGAATCCTTCGATCCGAAGGACATCGTGAATCCCGAACTGATCGAGGAGGAGGAGTACTCCGAAGATCAGTTCCTGGAGATGATCCAGCTCTACGAGGGGACCCTGGCCGAGATCAAGGAAGGCCAGATCGTCAAGGGAACCGTCGTCGAGGTCCGTGAGAACGAGATCCTCGTGGACGTCGGTTTCAAGTCCGAGGGCACGATCCCGCTCGACCAGTTCCGCGGCAGCGACCGCGTGCGGGTCGGCGACGTGTACGACGTGTACCTCGAGACGATCGAGGACCAGGACGGCCTGATCGCGCTGTCCAAGGAGAAGGCCGACTTCCTCAAGGTCTGGGAAGACATCAAGTACGCCTTCGACCGCGTGCGCACCGTGCACGGTGTGGTCGAGCGACGCATCAAGGGTGGCCTGGTGGTCAACCTCATGGGCGTCGACGCGTTCCTTCCCGGTTCGCAGGTCGCCCTGCGCCAGGTTCCCGATCTCGACGCCCTCATCGGCGAGACCTTCGAGTTCCGCATCATCAAGATCAACAAGCGTCGCCGGAACATCGTGGTCAGCCGCCGTGTGGTGCTCGAGGACGAGCGCGACAAGAAGAAGCGCAAGCTCATCGGAGAGCTCGAGAAGGGTCAGATCCGCAAGGGCGTGGTGAAGAACATCACCGACTTCGGTGCCTTCGTCGATCTCGGCGGCATCGACGGCCTGCTGCACATCACCGACATGAGCTGGGGCCGCGTGAACAACCCCGGCGAGATGGTGAACATCGGCGACGAGCTCGAGGTCAAGGTGCTCGAGTTCGATCGTGATCGTGAGCGCATCAGCCTCGGTCTGAAGCAGCTGCAGCCGTATCCGTGGACGGACGTCGACATCAAGTACCCCGAGGGCAACGTGGTGAAGGGCAAGGTCGTGTCGATCACGAACTACGGCGCCTTCGTCGAGCTCGAGAAGGGGATCGAGGGTCTCATCCACATCAGCGAGATGAGCTGGACCCGCAACGTGCGTCACCCGAGCAAGGTCGTCTCGATCGGCGAAGAGGTCGAGGCCATGGTGCTGAAGGTCGACAAGGAGAACGAGAAGATCTCCCTGGGCCTGAAGCAGGCCGAGCCCGATCCCTGGGAGGGCCTGGCGAACAAGTACCCGCCGGGAACCGTCATCGAGGGCAAGGTGCGCAACCTGACCGACTTCGGCGCCTTCGTCGAGGTCGAGGACGGCATCGACGGGCTGGTCCACATCAGCGACATGAGCTGGACCAAGCGCGTGCGTCACCCCAAGGAGATCGTCAAGAAGGGCGACTCGATCGACGTCATGATCCTCGACATCAACAAGGAGAAGCGTCGCATCTCCCTGGGGATCAAGCAGCTCGTCGACAACCCGTGGGACACGCTCGCCGAACGCTTCGAGCCGGGCACCGAGTGCCAGGGCACGATCGTGCGCGCGCTCGAGCACGGGGCGATCGTCGAGATCGACGACCAGGTCGAGGGTTTCGTGCCCCTGCAGCACCTGGGCATCCAGGGGATCGAGCGTCCGATCGAGCACTTCCGGCCGGGCGACGAGATCCCGTTGACGGTGATCAAGATCCAGCCCGAGAACCGCAAGATCGTCCTGAGCGCCACGAAGTACTTCGAGACGCACCAGGACGAGCTGGCGGAGTTCGTCGAGGCCCACCCGAAGCGCGAGCTCACCGAAGAGGAGATCGCCGAACTGGAGCGGGAGAAGGACGAAGAGCTCGACCGCGAGCTCGCCGCCGAGGACTCCTGATCCGGGCCGGGCATTGCGTCCCGGAGCACTTCGGAAGAAGATGGAGCCCCGCTTCGGCGGGGCTCCTTCGTACCCACCCCCGGACCGAGCGTCATGCGTGTCGCCTTCCACACCCTGGGCTGCCGGCTGAACCAGTTCGAGACCGAGGGCATGCGCCTGCGGGTCGAGACCGACCTGCCCGCGGCCGAGGTCGTCGGGTGGGCCGACGCCGCGGACGTCTACGTCATCAACTCGTGTGCGGTCACCGCGCGCGCCGAGCAGAAGTGCCGGCAGATGGCCCGCGCGGTGAAGAGAAAGCACCCGTCCGCACGCGTGGTGGTGGCGGGGTGCTACGCGCAGTTGTCCGGCGACGGCCTCTCCGGACGCGACGAGATCGACGCCGTGCTGGGCAACGAGGAGAAGCGCGCGCTCCCGGATCACCTGCCGCGGGTCGTGGCCGGCGAGGACGTCGTCGAGGTCGGCCGCTACCGCCGGGGGCAGAGCATGGCGGCCGAGTGGATCGACTCGTTCGGCGACTACTCGCGGGCGACGATCAAGGTGCAGGAGGGCTGCGACATGCGCTGCACCTTCTGCGCGATCTGGCGCGCGCGCGGCCCGAGCCGCAGCCGTCCGCCGCGCGACGTGGTCGAGCAGGCCCGGAAGCTCGCCGCCCACGGCTACGAGGAGATCGTGCTGGCCGGTGTGCACGTCGGCCACTACGGCCGCGACCTCGAACACGCGACCGATCTCGTCGACCTGCTGCACATGCTGCTCGAGGTGCTCCCCGAGACGGTGCGGATCCGCCTGTCGAGCATCGATCCCGGTGAGGTCGACCTCCGCCTCGCACGCGCGCTCGTCGACGAGCCACGGCTGTGCCGCTACCTGCACCTTCCCCTGCAGTCGGGGGCCGACACGGTGCTGCGTCGCATGCGGCGGGCCTACTCGGCCGGCTACTACGAGCGGCTGGTGGAGGACGTCGCCGCCCTCGATCCCGACTTCGGCTTCGGCGCCGACGTGATCGTGGGATTCCCGGGCGAGACCGAGGCCGAGTTCGAGGCCACCCGCAGCCTGCTTGAGCGGCTGCCGATCCACTTCTACCATGTGTTCCCGTACAGCGACCGCGCGAACACCGCCGCCGAGCGCATGGGCGACAAGGTCCCGCGGGCGGTGGCCATGGAGCGGGCCGAGATCCTGCGCGCGCAGGGTCGGGCGAAGCGCGAGGACTTCCTGCACCGGCACGTCGGGCGCCGCTGGCGGGGGATCGTCGAGGGCGCCGGCACCGACGACGGACTGTCCGAGGTGATGCTCGACGACTACGCCACGGTGTGGATCGTCGCTGCGCCGGAGCTGGTCCGGCGCACGGTCGAGGTCCACGTCACCGCGCTCGACGAACGGGGTCGCCTGCGCGGACGGCGCGCCGGACACGAAGAAGCACACCGCAGTCCCTCGGGATCAGGAGCCGCCGCATGAGCGAGCCGACCACGCGACGGGTCTACATCGAGACCTACGGTTGCCAGATGAACGTCTACGACAGCCACGCCGTGCGCGACGGACTGCGCACCGCGGGCTGGCACGAGGTCGACTCGCCGGCCGACGCCGACCTGCTGCTGCTGAACACGTGTGCGATCCGCGACAACGCCGAACAGCGCGTGCTCGGCCGCATCGGCGAGCTGCAGCAGTACAAGAACCGCCGGTCCGACGTGCGGATCGGTGTGCTCGGCTGCATGGCCCAGCGCATGGGCGAGGAGCTGTACGAGAAGCGGAAGAAGGCGGTGGACCTGGTCGTCGGCACCGACAACTACGGTCGCATCGCCGATCTGGTGGAGGAGAACCTGCGAACGGGCGCGCCGCAGTTCGACCTCGAGGTCGATGGCACCGTCACCTACGAGGCCGAGCCCGAGACCTCGCCCACGAACAACAGCCACTTCGTGTCGATCACCCAGGGCTGCGACTACCGCTGCACCTTCTGCGTGGTGCCGTCCACGCGCGGCGTCCTGCGCCACAAGCACCCCGACACCGTCATCGGCGAGGTCGAGAAGATCGTCGAGGTCGGCGGCGTCGAAGTCACCCTCCTCGGCCAGAACGTCACCGCCTACCGCCACGCCGAGGCGAGCTTCGCCGAGCTGATCTCCCGCGTGGCCGAGGTCGACGGCATCCGCCGCGTGCGCTTCCTCACCAGTCATCCGACCGACTTCCCCGAGGAAACGCTGCGCGCGATCGCCGACCACGCGGAGATCTCACCGTGGCTGCACATGCCGATCCAGAGCGGCAGCGACCGCATGCTGCGCCGCATGAAGCGTGGCCACAAGCTGGCCGACTACATGCACGTGGTCGAGCGCTCGCGCGAACTGCTCGACGGGGTGACCTTCAGCACCGACATCATCGTCGGCTTCTGCGGCGAGACCGACGAGGACTTCGAGGCCACGCTGCGCGTGATGGAAGACGTGCGCTACGACAGCGCGTTCATGTTCAAGTACTCCGAGCGGCCGGCCACGCCCGCGGCGCGGTTGGCCGACGACGTCCCCGAAGCGGTGAAGGACGAACGCCTGCAGCGCGTGATCCGCCTGCAGGATTCGATCTGGAAGGGCCTGTCGTCCTCGCTGATCGGCGAGGAGTGGACGGTGGCGATCGAGGGAACCGATCACAAGGGCCGCGGGTTCCACCGGGCGCGCACCCTGAACAACCGCAAGGTCCTCGTCCCACGCCGGCCGGGCGTGAACGTCGGCGACGAACTGCGCGTGCGGATCACCGGCGTCGAGGGGACCAACTTCTTCGGAGAGCCGCAGGCTCTCGTCTGGAAGGCCGACCGTGTGGTGGCTGCTTAAGATCATCCTGTTCGTCGTCCTGCTCGCGCTGCTGGTCTTCGTGGCCGTCAGCAACGATGCAGTGGTCGAGGAGATCCACCTGCTCGGGTGGCATCCGACCGACGTTCCCGTGTTCCTGGTGATGTTCGGGTCGGCCCTGGTGGGGCTGTTCTTCGGCCTGGCCTTCACGGCGGTGCGCGAACTGCAGTGGCGGATGCGGGTTTCGCGGTACCTGCGCGAGCAGGGCAAGCTGAAGCGCGAGGTCGACCACCTGCGCAAGTCGCCCCTGCAGGGACTGGACGAGACGCCCGCGGTGGGCGACCCTGCGCGCGGGCCCGACCCGAAGTCCTGACCTCCGGCGCCGCGTGCGCCGCTCCTCCGAACGCGGGACCGATCCATGCCCGACGCGGTGACCCTCGGACTGCTGGGTGCGGCGATCGTGATCGTCGTGGTCGTGGTCACGCTGCTGTTCCAGCGCGCGCCCGTGAAGCGCCGGCCGGTCGAAGGCCCGGCCGCGGCCCTGCTGGCGCTGGCCCGGGGCGACCGGGCGCGGGCGCTGCGCCTGCTGCGCACGGCGGTCGAGGCCCCCGACGTCGACGTCGAGACCATGCTCGTGCTCGGCCATCTCCTGCGCGAACACGGCGAGATCGACCAGGCCCTGCACCTGCACCACGCCGTGCTCGGCCGCACCGGGCTGTCGCCCGAACAGCGGCGCCTGGTGGAGCTGCAGCTCGTGGACGACCTGCTCGCCGGTGGCCACGACGAGCGCGCCGAGACGCGCCTGGCCGCCCTCGACGAACACTACGAGGACGCCGAGATCCTCGACCGCCGGGCCCGGGCACTGCTCCGCCTGCGCCGCTACGACGACGCCGTCGACGTGCTGGTCCGCCGGGCCGCGGTCGACCGCGACGACACCGCCGGTCGCGCCCGCGCGGCCGACGGCCTGGCCGAGATCGCCCGCGAGCACCTGCGTGCCGGCAACGTGCAGACCGCCGCCCGCGTCGCGAACACCGCGATCGACACCGATCCCGCTCGTGCCGCCGGCTACGTGGTGCTCGGCGACACCGAGATGCACGCCGGGCAGATGGACACCGCCGTCGGCCACTGGATCGAGGGACTGCGCCGCGCTCCCGGCGGCGGCGAGCTGTTGCTGGGCCGCGTGCTCGAGGCATCGCTGCAGAAGGGCCGTCTGGAGTCGCTGGTCGACACCATGGAGGCCCTGCGCGCCGAGCGTCCCGACGACGCGTGGCTGTGGCGCGCCACCGCCGACCTGCGCCTGCGCCGCGGCGACCGCGAGGAGTTCTTCGCCCTGCTCGAAGAGGCACCCGACGGCGCCGCCTCGCAGATCGAGGGCTGGGCCGGGTGGATCCGCCACCTGCACGCTCGCGGCGACGAGTCCGAACTGCGCCGCCTGCTGTCCATGTTGCCCGACGCCTTCGGCCCGCGCGCCTGGAGGTGCCCCGAATGCGGCACCGAGGAGCACGAGCCGCGGGTCGCGTGCGGCCGCTGCGGCTTCATCGGCGCGCTGCGCCCGGTGACGCCGGACACCCGGCTGCCACACCGCACGGAGGCGCCGGCCTCGATCCCGGGAGGACGCCTCCAATGAGACGATCGCGGGCACTGGTCGTCGTGGTCGCCCTCGCCCTGGCCGTGGGGACCGGAGTGGTGGCGACCGGAGGACCCGATCAGCACGCGCGCATGGTCGAACTCACGAAGGTCGGCCGGTACCAGCTCGCCGCCGATCTCTTCGACGACTGGGAGGCGCGCGGCGTGGCCCTGGGCGACAGCACGCGCTGGCTGCGCGTGAAGCTCGAGACCGATCCCGATCGCTTCGACCGCCAGGCACTGGACCTGGCCACCGAGACGAACGACCCGGCACTCACGGCCGAGATCTCCCTTGCTCGCGCCCGCGAGCAGTTCGCGCGTGGCCGCTACCAGACCGCGGCCGAGCTGCTGCGCCCGTACACGGGCCCGGGAGCCGATCCCGGCGACGGATCGGTCCTCCTGTGGCTGGGCATGGCCGAACAGGCCGCGGGGCAACCAGGGGCGGCGGTGCGCTCCTTCCGCGCCATCGAGCCCGACATGCCCGTCTACGCCACCGCCCGTGCCCTGCTCGCCGACCTTGCGCTGCGCGCCGGCCGCACCGAGGAGGCGATCGAGGAGGCCGAACGCTCGCTCGACCACGATCCTTCGGCCGGCAACCTCGCGCTGAGCGTGCTCGAACGCGCCCACCGCGAGCGCGGCGAGACCGACGAGGCCGACGACTTCGCACGCCGGCTGCGCGCCGAGTACCCCGGCAGCGCCGAGGCCTCGTGGGTGACGCGCGACGTTCCGACCGCCGACGACGACCTGCCGGCCGGTCTGACCCACGACTTCGACGAAGGCCGCGAGGGCTTCGCCCTGCAGTTCGGCGCCTTCCGGGACCGCGCCCTCGCCCTGCGTCTGGCCGAGCGTCTCGACGGCGAGGTCGACGAACTGCGCATCGAACTGGAACGTCGCGACGAGGCACCGCTGTACCGCGTGGTGGGAGGGCGCTACCTCACGCGCGCGCAGGCCGAACGCGCGCAGCGCACGCTGCGCGACGAGGGCTGGACCACGCTGGTCCTGTCTCCCACGCGGGGCGGCCGATGAGCCCGAAGGCTCGGGGCAACGTCACGCCCATGATGGCGCAGTACCTGGGGTTGAAGGAACAGCACCCCGACGCCGTGCTGCTGTTCCGCATGGGCGACTTCTACGAGACCTTCTTCGACGACGCCGAGCTCGTGGCCGGTCTGCTCGGACTCACCCTGACCGCGCGCGAGAAGCAGGGCGACGATCCCATCCCGCTGGCCGGGGTGCCGCACCACGCCCTCGAGCACCATCTCACGCGCCTGCTCGAGCACGGTCTGACCGTGGCCATCTGCGAGCAGACCGAGGATCCGAAGAAGGCCCGCGGTCTGGTGAAGCGCGAGGTCGTCGAGGTGATCTCGCCGGGCACGGTCACCAACCCCGCCCTGATCCGCGGGGCCGACGCCGTGTTCCTGCTGGCCGTCGAGCCGCGCCGCCACGGCGACTGGGGCTGGGCGCTGCTCGACGGCTCCACCGGCGAGTTCCGCTGTGGGTCGTCGCCGCCGGAGGACGTGAGCGCTCTGCTGCGGCGCTACGAGGTGGCCGAGGTCGTCGCCCCCGATCCGTTGCCGCCGGGCACCGAGGTCGAGCGCACGCTCGGCGCGTCGACGGTCACCACCTACGCGCGCCTGCACTACGACCCGTCGATCGCCTCGGAGGCCCTGTGCGATCACTTCGCGGTGGCCGCCGTCGACGGCCTGGGGCTCGATCCCGACGAACCGGCGGTGGCGGCGGCGGGGGCCGCCCTGCGCTACCTGGCCGACCGCCAGCGGGCCCGGCCCACGCAGGTGCGACGTCTGCACGTCGACCGCGGCGAGGGACGCCTGCACCTCGACCGCGAGACGGTGGCCCACCTGGAACTGTTCGAGAGCATGCGCGGCGCCGACCGCGCGTCGAGTCTGTTCCACCACGTCGACCGCACCTGCACGCCGCTCGGCCGGCGCCGTCTGGCCGCGTGGATGCGCGCGCCACTGTGCGACGTGCAGGGCATCTCCGCACGCCACGACGCGATCGATGCGTTGTTGGCCGAGGCCGGACGTCTCGACGGCCTGCGCGAGACCCTGCGCGGAATCGGCGACCTCGAACGCATCGTCGGACGCATCGCCACCCACCGCGCGCTGCCGCACGAACTGGCCGCCCTGCGCGCGGGACTGCAGCGCTGGCCCTCGCTGGTCGAACGCACGCGGGACTGCGACACCCCGCTGCTGGGCGACGTCGAACGGCACGCCGACGCCTGCACCGAACTCGCCGAGCGGCTGGCCGCCGCGCTGGTCGACGAACCGCCCACGCACCTGCGCCACGGCCGTGTGTTCCGCGAGGGCCACGACGAGGAACTCGATCGCCTGCGCGCGCTCAACCGCGACGGCAAGACCTGGATCGCCGGCTACCAGGAGAGCGAACGCCAGCGCACGGGCATCGCCAACCTGAAGGTCGGCTTCAACAAGGTCTTCGGCTACCACGTGGAGGTCACGAACAAACACCTCGACAAGGTCCCCGACGACTACGTCGAGAAGCAGCGCCTGACCAGTGGCAAGCGCTTCGTGACCGAGGCCCTGAAGGAACGCGAGCAGGAGATCCTGCGCGCCGAGGAACTGCAGGTCGAACGCGAGGCCACGCTGTTCTCCGATCTGGTCGCCGAACTCGCCGAGGACCTCGGTCCGGTGCACGACGCGCTCGACGCCCTGGCCACGCTCGACGCGCTGGTGGCCCTGGCGACGATCGCGCGCGAGCAGGACTACCGCCGGCCCCGCGTCGAACCCGACCTGCAGCTCGACGTCGAGGACGGTCGTCATCCGGTGGTGGAACGCCTGAGCGACGAGAGCTTCGTGCCCAACGACGTGCGGCTCGATCCGGCGCAGCGTCAGATCGTCCTGCTGACGGGCCCGAACATGGGCGGCAAGTCCACCTACCTGCGACAGACGGCGCTGATCGTGATCCTGGCGCAGATGGGCAGCTTCGTCCCCGCGCGGCGTGCGCGCATCGGCCTGGTCGACCGCGTGCACACGCGCGTGGGTGCGAGCGACGACCTGGCGCGCGGACAGAGCACCTTCCTCGTGGAGATGACCGAGACCGCGCGCATCCTGCGCGGGGCGACCGCGCGCAGTCTGGTGATCTTCGACGAGGTGGGGCGGGGGACGTCGACGCGCGACGGCCTGGCCCTGGCGCGCGCGATCGTCGAGTTCCTGCACGAAGGACCGGTGCACCCGCGCACGCTCTTCGCCACGCACTTCCACGAACTCACGGCCGTGGCCGAGCGCCTGCCGCGGGCGGTGAACGCCCAACTCGAGGTGCGCGAGCACGAGGGGCGGATCCTGTTCCTGCATCGGGTCGTGCCCGGCGCGGCCGACCGCAGCTACGGGATCCACGTGGCCGAGCTGGCCGGCGTGCCGGCTCCGGTGCTCGAGCGCGCCCGCGAACTGCTCGACCGCGCCCAGGCCCTGGAGAGCGACGCGGAGGACGCCCCCGCGCCGCCGCCGCCGCGCTTCCAGTTGCCGTTGTTCGAGAGCGCGCCCCCGGCGCCGCACCCGGTGGTGGAGCGGCTGAAGGAACTCGACACCGACACGCTGCGGCCGGTCGACGCCCTGGTCGTTCTCGCCGAACTGGCCGAAGAGGCCCGCAACGGGCGCTCCGGCTGACGATTCCCGCGCTCGGTGCGATCGACGATTCTGGCGCGGCTGCGGCCGACTCGAAGATCCTGCGCGACTCGATCCTCGTGGGCGCGCCCAACTCCGACGCCGCGACCGCGCGGCGGGGGAGTGGTCGTGGGCTTCGGGGTCGGCGCGGACATCGACCTCGGAGCGAGGCGCACCGTTACCGCTTTCTCCGCTCTGCCTCCGGGCGCGATCGCCGCGCGCACGTGACGAATACCACCCGA
>CAZQHE010000070.1:0-21053 GCA_964593155.1 uncultured bacterium | reverse complement strand
GTGCGGCTCTGCGTGCAGTACGTCGCCGACCACTGGCTCATGCACCGCGGCCAACTCGCCGACGCGCGGCGCGCAGCCGGTGTCGACAGGATGTGGGTCTAGGCCGTCGGTCGGGAGGCCGGCGCCGACACCGGCCGCTCGACCCGGCCGCTGTTCTGGTGCTGCGTGCTGGTCGGTACCGCGGAACGCTACTGCTCCGCGTACTCCCGATATCGCGCCGCCATGGCCGGGTCGCCGGTCTTCTCGCCGAGGGTCACGAGGGACTGCGCGACGGCCACGGTTCGCGGGTGGTCGACACCGGACTTCTCGAGGAACACGTCGAAGGCGCTGAGCAGAGCCGCACGCGCCTCGTCGTAGCGCTCCAGGGCCATGAGCGTGACGCCGCGATCACCGTGGGCCAGTGCCGTTCTCGGGTGGTCCGGTTCGTACATGCGACCGGCGATCTCGAGGGCCTGGTCGAAGAGGACGAGCCCTTCGTCGGAGCGCTCGAGACCGCGCAGGGCGAGCCCTTCGTTGCGCAGCACGGCGAGCACGTCCGGGTGGTCGGTTCCGCGGGCCTCGATCAGACGCGGCCGCAGTTCGCGGTACACGTCGACCGCGCGCTGGTTCTCGCCGGTGATCATCGCGACGGTGCCGACGTTGATGCGCGTGCGGATCGCGTCGATGTGATCGGATCCGAGATTGCGGGCGCGGATCTGGTAGGTGGTCTCGAGGGCGGCGAGGGTCTCCTCGGCGCGGCCCATCCGATAGAGGACGCCGCCCCGGTTCTCGACGCAGGTGGCGTACTCGGGGTGGTCGGTTCCGAAGTGCTGCTCGTAGAGCTGCAGGGCGCGATCGAAGTCGGCGAGTGCACCCTCGTAGTCGCCGCTCCGACTGCGGTACTGGGCAGCGTTGTTCATGTACACCGCCAGCCGGGGACTGTCGGGATCGATCGTGAGCATGTGATCGTAGGCCGCGCGGGACAGGGAATCGGCGACCGCAGCGTCGCCGTCCCGCAGGACGATCAGATCGGCCCGTTGGGACAGGTTCTCGGCTCCCAGCCTCCGATCGCTTCCCTCGAGCCGCGACGCGAGGGCTTCGGTGATCGTAAGGAGCGAGTCGGCCTCGTCGAAGCGCTGGGCGTAGAGCAGACTGCGGGTGAGATACTGCCGTGCCTCGACGCGTTCGCCGAGCGAGGCCGACGGATCGCTCTCGGTCCTCTCCACGGCGGCGGTCGCCGCCTCGACGGCCTTCGGATAGTCGTTCGCGGCGCGAGCGACACGCGACTCGAGACCGTACAGTGACGCCAACGCACGCGGATCGACCTCACCGAGGGCAGCGTGGATCTCGAGGGCGCGCGTGACCTGTTCGGTGGCCGGCACGAGCCGCCCCAGGCCGAGATACGCATCCCCGAGCACGGTGTGCATCGACGCCTCCACGGCGGGTTGGTCGGCGAAGGACGTCGCGACCTCCTCCACCGCCGCGTCGAGGAGCTCGACGACGGTGACGTCGCGCGACCCGCCCCGCCACGGATCCGCCGATGCCAGCGTCCGCGTGAGGAAATCGTTCATCGCTTCGGCCTTGGCCGCTTCGGCGGTGGCGCGGTCACGCTCGCGTGCGATCGCCGTCGCCTGCAGCGTGGCGAGGACGGCGAAGGCAGCGAGTCCGAGCACGGCGAACGTCGACATCGCGACTCCCGCGCGGTGGCGCCGCACGAACTTGCCCATGCGATAGCCTGCCGTCGGTGGCCCGGCCTGGACGGGTTGGTCGTCGAGGTGGCGCTGGATGTCCTGCGCGAGTTCCGCCGGCGAAGCGTACCGGCGATTGCGATCCTTCTCGAGCGCACGCATCACGATCCAGTCCAGGTCGCCGCGGACCTGGCCGGACAGACGTCGGGTGTCCGTACGACGCGACTGGGTGATCTTCGAGGCGCTCGCGCCGAGCGCGGACAGCCGGGTGCTGGGCTTCGGCGGATCCTCCTCGCGCAGGATTCGGAGCATGCCCTCCAGTCCGCCGCGACGCAGTTCCTCGGCCTCGAAGGGAAGCGCCCCCACGAGGATCTCGTAGAGGATCACGCCGAGGCTGTAGACGTCCGTGCGCGTGTCGACGTCTTCGTTCGTGAGCTCGGCCTGTTCCGGACTCATGTACTCGGGCGTTCCGATCATCTGCCCGATCGACGTGGCCATGGTCCGCTCGGTGAGCTTGCGGATCGTGGCCTTGGCCACGCCGAAGTCGATCACCTTCGGCGAGGGCTGGGCGTCGACGTCGGCCACCAGGATGTTCGACGGCTTGAGGTCGCGATGCACCACCGACTTCTGGTGCGCGTGCCCGACCGCGTGGCAGACCTTCTGGAACAGTTCGAGCCGAGCTCTCGTGTCCAGGCGTCGCCGATCACAGTACTCGTTGATCGGGATTCCCTGGACGTACTCCATCGCGAAGAAGGGGCGTCCGTGGGGTGTCGTGCCCGCGTCGAAGACCCGTGCGATGCACGGATGGTCCATCAGCGCGAGCGCCTGTCGTTCGGCCTCGAACCGCGCGAGCACTTCGCGCGAGTCCATACCCGCCTTGATCAGTTTGAGGGCGACGGTTCGCCGGATCGGGGCCTCCTGGTCGGCCCTCCAGACCTCGCCCATCCCCCCGGTCCCGATCCGATGGCGGAGCACGTACGGGCCGAGCCGAGCACCTTCACGGGCGCTGGGGTCGGCGCGGTGCGACGACTCCGGGTTCTCGCCGGAGGAATGCAGGGTACGATCGTCGTTCATCGGTGGATCCTATCGCTCCGGGCGCGAAGAGCCCAGAGGTTTGGTCGACGCCCCCCCCCCGCCAGGAGCCCACCCGGTGCGGGAGTGCGAAGGTCCGCCACGCCACCATCACCGAACGAGCGTGAGCTTCTGGCTCCGAGTTCCGTCGAGGGTGCGCAGGCGCGCCACATAGGTTCCCGAGGCCACCAGCCGTCCCCCGTCGTCCGTGCCGTCCCACACGATCTCCGTCGAGCCGACGCCACGCACTCCTGACAGCAGCGTGCGTACGCGTCGCCCTGCCGTGTCGAAGATGGCGAGTTCGACCTCGCCGGCCACGGCGATCTCGAATCGCAAGCGCGTCCGCGGGTTGAAGGGATTCGGCGTCGCCGGATCGAGCACGGAGCGGATCCGCGCGCCCGTCGGGACCACGTCGACCTGATCGATCATCAGCCAGTCCGACGGGCCGCGTCGCATGGCGAGCTCGTAGCGAACCACACCACCGTCGCGGAGACGGGGCGAAACGTCGACCGCGACGACGCGTCCACGAGCACTCGTTCGCAACGGAACGTTCCAGACCTCGTCGTCGCGAACCGCGGTCACGCGGAACTCGACGTCGCCGAGCAGGCCGACGAGCGACCATTCGAGCGACACGGAACTCCGACCGATCGAGGTCGACACCGCAGTCACCAGCGTCGAGACCGTGGAGCCGTCGTCGCAGGGACGACGAACGATCTCGAATCCATCGGCGCCGGCGACGAAGACTCCGTTCGGAGTCAACGCCAATTCGCCGCGGAAGACCTCCCAGAGACCCACGAGTACGGGGATGGCGGGGTCGGACACGTCGAAGAGTACCAACCCCTCGACCGAGTTGACGTAGGCCAAGCCATTGCTCAGTGCCACGCTCCCCACCGATTGGCCGGATCCGAAGGCCGGTAGCGGAAGGTCGGCCACCAGGACCGGGGCACCGGGAACCGTGACGTCGACGAGACTCGCCGAGCTCCGGTCGCCGATGAGCACCAGTTCCCCTTCGATTGCCACGTCGACACTGGCCAGACCGAAGCCTGGTTCGGTCAGACCGACCGGTCCGTCCGGATCACCGAAGTCCACGACGCCGTAGGCCCCGAGGCCCTTGCGGTAGGCGACGAGCTTCGCGTCGGCGGCCACGGAGTTGATGATGCCGTCGATCACCAGCGTGCCCCGTGGGGTGGGTGCCGAGGGGTCGGTCAGGTCGAACGCCGTGATCGCCGACGAATCGCCGTACGAGACGGCGAAGAGCAGGTCGTCCGCGATCGTCATCGCGCGGCCGGATCGCCCTTGCGGGTACGCGACCGTCCGGACGAGCGCTGGTTGCGCCGGGTCCGTCGCGTCGTACACCACGAAGGAATCGCCACGCGCGGCGTAGACGTACGAACCGTCGACCTCGACCGCGTAGAACGAGAGAGCACCCAGGTCCGTCGTCCCCAGGTCGACGGGCGAAGCCACGTCGGACACGTCGATCCACCGCAGGCCGCCGTCACCGATCACGGCGAGGCCGGCGTCCACGGCCAAGGAAGGAGAATCCCGGAGATCCAGATCGATCCGGCCCGCACTCGGATCGATCGTCGTGTCTCCCAGATCGTACTGGGAAAGACCGCCCCCCCCGGAGACGTACAACGTCTCCCCGATGATCCCGACCCCGGATCCGAAGACCCCGAGCACGGGGATCGGGGCGAGCGGAACGGACGACGAAGGGTCCGTCAGGTCGAATCCGACCCACGGACCGAACGAGATGCCGTATCCGTACACACGGTTGCCCACTCCGGCCTCGAGGGAGCCCAAGGGGATCGGCAGCTCCGAGTGCAGGACCGACATGCTGGTCGGATCGGAGACATCGACCGTGGTGACGCCGCCGTTGCCGAATACGTAGATTCGGTCGTCGACCTTCAGTCCCATCCCACTGGAAGCAATGGCGACAGGAACGATGTCGGAGCGGATCTCGGCGCCCGGTATCAGGGACGAGATCTCGTTCTCCGCCGACGACATCGCGAGGAGGTGAGCGCCCTGCGCCCACACCCGGTCGAAGCGCTCTCCGGAGAGTGTGCCGCCCAGAGGCGCCGGAAGCGCATCGGGGTCCGAGACGTCGAACTGGACCAGGCCCACGAAATTGTCTTGCACGAGGAACGCGACGCCGTCGACCACCGCGAGATCCTGTACGCCGCCCCCGCCACGACGGGCACGCGCCTCGGGAGTCGAGGGCGTCGACACGTCGACCACCTGGACGGCGACGCTGTCACCGCCCACGTAGAGGAAGTCACCCGAACGCGCGATCCGGCCTCCCGGGGTGCCGATCGTCGAATCCGACGTCACCCAGACAGGCCGCGTCGGATCGACGACGTCGTAGACGTGCAGACCGTCCGCCGCGATCCCGTACGCGAAGTTCCCCACGAACTCCACGTCCCCGATCGTTTCCGCCGCCGGCAGGGTTCCCTGCCATCGAGAGGCATCGGGGGGCTCGAGGCATTCCTGCGCCACGGCCGGATCCGGAATCGAGAGAAGTACGGTGAAGGCGCACGACGAGAAGAACCGGCGAGGCATCGACACTCCAACGGCTGGTGGCAACGAAATCGACCACGAGGGTGGGAGACACTAGCACAGGAGCGCGCGGAGTGACGAAACCAAGGCGCGTTCGCCCGCGAGCTGCGCCGGGAAGGTGGCAACGGAACCGGTCTGGTCCGCGGCAGCGCTAAGGACCAGTGCGTCTTCCCGACCCGGCAGCACGGACGTCGTGAAGTCGGAAGGTCCACCCGACACCAGGGCGAAGGGTGCATCGGACACGTCGTAGAAGAAGACGATGCCGTCCTCGGCGGGTCGTCTGTGGCTCCAGGCGCGGAGTCCGAAGCGCGCGACCCCGCAATGGTCACCGACGCCGGGTTCCATCCTCCCGGGGCCGACGCCCTGCGCTTCGCGCGGTCTCTTGACACGCCACCTTCCGGTGCTATACTGATACTTTAAGGTTTCAGAACGATACCCGAAGGTTCGTGGCCGTGGTCGGTCCGTGGCCCTCCCCCGGCCCTCGAAGGAGGCCCCTTGAACACCCGTGCACTTCCCACCCCGGCCGAAATCGGCGACCGGCACCGCTCGCTGATCTCGGCTGCATTCCTGGCCATCGGCCTGGGTTACGCGGCCGGCGCGGCCGGACATCTCCTGGACCTGGCCGAACCGCTCCGATGGCTCGAGGTCGGCGCCACCGTGATCGGCGTGCTGCTCATCCTCTGGGCCATGACGTGGAAGGCACGCATGCTCCAGGGGCGCTCGGCTCCGTACCTCATGGGGGACGGTTTCGTGGCCGGCACCGTGACCCGAGCCCACGTGGCTTCCTGGACCGCGACCTTCCTCGTGCTCGCCTTCCTCAAGGTCTTCGTGGACGACTCCAGCCTGCCCACCGAGTTCTTCCTGCAGACCGTGCTCGCCGTGATGCTGCTGGTCCAGGGCGTCGTCTTCTTCGCCCTCAACCGCTCGACGGACGAGGACGGCTTCCCGGAAGACGACGATGCGTGAGGTCCAGCTCCACAACCGCATCCGCGTCTTCCGGGCCGAGAGGCGGTGGAGCCAGACCGACCTGGCCCGACGGATCGGCGTCTCCCGCAAGACGATCAGTACGATCGAGGTCGGGCGCTTCGTTCCCTCCACCATCATCGCGCTCCTCATCGCACGCGAGTTCGACACCACGGTCGAGGAACTCTTCTCGATCGAGGACTGATTCCCCACGCCCACGAAAGCAGAACACCATGAAGATCCCAGGCATCCTGGCGGCCGGGCTGGCCGGCCTTCTCTTGGCGAACCCGGTTCTCGCGTCCGACGACGGCCGGATCCAGCACGTGATCCGGTCCGGTGACCCCGAGCAGGAACGAGCCATCACCGTCGACCTTCCGTCGTCCTACGAGGACGACACGACCCACGACCATCCGGTTCTGTACGTACTCGACGGGGAATCGAATCTCGACCACGCCGTCGCGGTGGCCGACTTCCTCTCCGAGAGCATGATGGCCCCCGAAATGATCGTGGTGGGTGTCCACGCCGGAGCCACCCGCGCCCGCGACTACCTTCCGAGCAACCAGGAGGGCTCGCCCGGCGCCGATCAGTTCCTCGACTTCCTGCAGGACGAGCTCCTGCCCTTCGTCGAAGAGCACTACGCGGCCGCGCCGCTTCGCTTGATCTCCGGTCACTCCTACGGCGGCGTGCTCGTGACCCACGCGCTGAGCCGACGGCCCGCTCTCTTCCGCGCCTACCTGGCCCAGAGCCCCTACCTCGACGAAGCGACCGCAGCGCCCGTCGTGGCGGAGCTCGAGAAAGGGTTGCGCCGAACCGACCCCCAGGGCGTGTTCTACTTCGCCAACCTGGGAGACGAGCCCGAACTGGCGGCCGGCTTCCAGACGCTGGGCGCGGCTCTGGAAGGCGTGGAGACCGAAGGTCTGACGTTCCGCACGACCCGCGAGGCCGGCGCCCGCCACATGTCGACACGACTGGTGGGCCTGCACGACGGTCTGGTCTGGTTCTTCCACGACCGGTGGCCGCTTCCCGATGCGGTCCTGTCCGGCGGCGGTGCGGACGCTCTCGCCCGACACCTCACCGAACTCGATCAGGAGTTCGGGTATGCCGTGCGTTACAGCGAGGGCGCGTTCCAGCAGGCGACTCAGGGCCTGCTGAATTCGCGGGACGTGGCAGGAGCGGCCCGGGCCGGAGCACTCTACGTGGAGCACCACCCCTCGTCGCCGGTGGCGCACTTCCTGCGCGGCGTGGCTCTGGCGTCAGGGGGTCGGCGTACGGAGGGAATCGCCGCCATCGAGAAGGCGATCGAGCTCTACGAATCGGAGCCCGATCCTTCGCTGAAGCCGCTGCACGAGAACATGCAGCGCGTGCTGCGACAGTTGCGGGGAGGATGATCCAGATCCGGGACGGCGCGCGTGACGTGAGCACGGGACCCGTCCGGTCGGGTGACACCTGGGGATGTCTGGGGATGTTCCGCGCCGGAAGCCTTCGCGCTTCCGCGGCGGAAGTCCCGCCGCTCCCGCCGCGGAAGTCGGGCGCTTGCGCGGGTGAGCCGACGCTCTCTCGTAAGCCCCCCATCAAGTCGGCACTTCGAAAGTAGACACTCTGGCCTCGATGGCGTCTCGGTAGGCCGCGGGGTCTCGCTGCCCCGGGTATCGTGGGGCCGCTCCTCGTCGTCCGTCCGCAGCCACTCGGCCGTCAACTGCCGCACCTGATCGAGATTGTCGAAGGGGTGGGCGTCGAGGACTTCGCTGCGGTACGTCCGGTTGAATCGATCGACGTGCGCTGCTCGAGTTGGGTCATGATCGTGCTCTTCTTGTTGATGACGTGAGACCCACGAACAAGAGACACGACGTGGCCCACCTGCTCGGGATCTCTTTGCCGAGGCCACAGGGGGAGCGAATCTACAGAAGAGGTGATGCACGAGTTCGAAGACGAGCGGGAGCCGAACGACTCCCAGGAGATCCCGCGCATGCGCCCGAGGTGTGGCCATGATCCCACATGGAAGGCCGATGGGTGCGCGACGGGGCGAGGATCGCTACCGCGGCGTGCAGCCGGACGCTCCGTGGCGCATCGTCGACGTGCGGTTCGAGGGGAACTGTGTGGTCAGCGACGACGGGCAGTTCCGGGCGTGTGCGAAGTCCTCGGACGGACCGGCGACGACCCCTGCCGTTCCGTCGAGCGCACCGGGCGGTAGGGCCAGCGAGAGGACTCGATGGACGCCGAACGCGTTCTTGGGCCGTGACGGTTCGTGTAGAATGTCCTGGGGTCCTGGCTGGCCGTGGCAACGGCTGATCTCGATGCCGATCCCGGTGAATGGACCGCGGCGCGTAGCGCCGATGGCGACTACCCGATGCACGTTCTCCGAGGCACCACTCATGCGGATCGTCGCCCTCGAGCCCTCCCCCGCCATCACTCGTGACGTCGCCTCGTACGTCATCGTCGACGATCGTTTCGGAGCGATGGGCCACGAGCGCGTCCGCACCGCCCCGACCCCCAACGCGGTCCTCAGCGTGAACTTCTGCCATCGGAGTCGCGACGACCGGGGACGGGTTCATCCCCAGGTCGGTCTCCTCGGTCTGCAGTCTTCTGCCCGTACGTGGTTCGCCGGAGCGTCGACCCTGTTCCTCATGGTCCTGCTCCGCCCACCGGGAGCGATTGCGCTGCTCGACGGAGCCGGAGGATCGACGCGCGACGAACTCGTGGACTTCGCATCGGTGTTCGGTGCCGCCGAGGCCGCCACCTTCGTCGACGTGGCCGAACGAGTCGTGTTCGGGGGCGAGGGATCCGTCCCGATCGATCGATGGCTGACCGGCCTGCTCGATCGACGGGCGCCGGCGAGGACGTTGCGCGCCTACGATCACCTGCGTCAGACGCATCGGGTCGACGCGGCGGCGGCGGCGATGGGCGTATCGGCTCGTTCACTGGAGCGATGGTTCCGCAAGAGCCTCGGCGTGGGACCGAAGGAGCTGCTCGGACTCGAACGTCTGGAGCGGAGCATCCTGGCGGCCCAGGGGATCCGGACGCCGACGACTGCGGCCGGTTACGCCGACCAGGCCCACGAGATCCGCACCTGGAACCGGTACGTCGGCCAGTCGCCCGGCCGGTACCGCGCGCAGGGTCCCTCGGTCGCCGGCCAGCGGCTGAACGGCGCCCTGCCCAGCGAGGCCCGGTCGGTCTTCTACCTCTAGCCCCAGCTCGGCCGACCCGTCCATTTCGGGCGAGTGCCGTGTCGGATTCGTTCAATACGCAAGGACCGTTCGCTCGTACCCAGGTATTCGTTTCCGGGGCGTCACCCGACCGCAACCCGAGCCGACGGAGGCTTCCATGACGAATCCTGGTCTCGCGCACGAGACATCACTCCACGCCGAGGCCGACCCCTTCCGGTTGCACTTCTACCGGACGCGGTCGGTCCTGGTCACGGGAACCATCGACGACCGCGTGGCTCACCGGGTGGTCACGGAGCTGCTGGCCCTCGCCAATGACGGTGACGATCCGATCGACGTGTACGTCTCTTCGCCCGGTGGACACGTGGAGTCCGGGGACATGGTCCACGACATCATGCGGTTCGTCCGACCGCGGGTCCGGACGATCGGGTCGGGATGGTGCGCCAGCGCGGGCGCGCTGATCTACGTGGGGGCGGAGCGGCAGGACCGTTACTGCCTACCGAACACCCGATTCCTCCTGCACCCGCCGTCCGGAGCCGTCGGTGGCAGCGCTGCCGACATGGTGATCCAGGCCGAACAGATGCGAGTGATGCGTGCTCGACTCGAGGGGATCTTCGCCGAGGCCACGGGCCAACCCGTCGAGCGCATCGCCCGCGACACCGATCGCGATTTCTGGCTGACCACCGAGCAGGCGCTCGACTACGGCCTGGTCGGTCGCGTGATCGCGTCGATCGACGAATTGGAGTGACATGGTGGGCGACGCCGAATGCCCCGTGTCCGCGCCCCCGTGCGCCTCGACGCGATCCATCGAAACGACCAGGGCACGGTTCTCGTCCAGGCCCCCTACGACCCGCGGTCCCGTCGTCGGAGTTCGGCGCGTCCATGAGGATCGAGCCGCGCAGGATCTTCGAGATCGACCCGCTGCTCTGCCCACAGTACGGCGTCGAGATGAACCGTCCCGTCGTGATCCAGAACGTCGCATCACGCCACTCTTGCCGCACACGACCTTCCGAGGGCTCACGCCCCGGAAGCCCGAACCCAACTCCGTCGAGCCGCCGTAGTGCCGGTGTGCTTCGACCCGTCGTTCCGGAAGCCACTGCTCGGGAGCCCCCATGCGTATCCTCACGGTCATCGTGTCCGTCCTCGTCACGGCATCACACGCACAGGACCCGGCGCACGCCTCGCCTCCGATCGCCACCGAGGAGATCCGCTTCGAGAGTGGAGACTTCACGCTCGTCGGCGACCTCCTGACTCCCCCCGGTTCCGGGCCCCACCCGACCATCGTCTACGTCTGGGGCAGCGGTCCCACCGACCGCACCCGCCGCGTCGGCGGCTGCGGAGCAGGCGTTCATCGCGCGCCGCCACGCGCGGGACTACGAGGAGTACGCGGCCGCGGCTCGGCGACTCGACGCCCTTCCCGAGATCCGCGACGAACTCGGCTGGGCGGGCGTCGTGTCGGAGACGAAGACCCGAGCGGTCGATGACGCGATCCCACGGTTCTCCGGTCCGATCAGCCAGCGCGCCACGCATCGCCACGTGCACACGAGGCCCCGCCGGCTGGCGGGGCCTCCTTCGTCGCCGTGCGCTTCGTCGTCCGCGCCGGCGAGCCATCCCTGCCCGGCCGCACGGAGCGCCCGGATCAGAACTCGGCCTTCGTCCGTCCGAAGCTCTGGCGTTCGTGGCTCACCGTGTCGTCGACACGCACCTCGAAGTGGTGGTCGCCGTTCGGTCGACGCTCCCAGACCACGCCGTCGAAGGTCTGCAGGCCGACGCCGCCCTCGTAGTCCGGCGAGTTCGTGCCCCGACCGTTCAGGTAGAAGGGCGCCGGCGCGGGATCGATCGGATCGATCACCATGGTGATCGCGTACTCGACGCCGGCGGTCAGCTGGGCCGTGGTGGGCTGCATGTCGAAGACCACGACGTCCTCGACCGGCTCGATCGGAAGCAGGTCGGCCGAGAAGTCCGCCGATCCCAGCGGCGGTTGCTCGGGCAGGCCGCTCTCGTCGAGCGCGTGCACGCTGATCCGCACGGTGCTGTCCGACGCCTGGCTCAGCCCGGCGCGCAGCGCCACCGACATCAGCTGGCCGCTCACCGTGGCGGTGAAGGTCTGTCCGCGGGCCTTGATGAAGCTCGTCCCGCCGAAGGAGGCATAGGACGAACCGGACGTGCCGATCTCGAAGCCGGCGCTGACGACCCCGGACTGGGCCTGCGACGAGGTCGGGACGAGGGCCACGGCCAGGGCCGCGGCGGCGAACAGGATGCATTGCCAGAATCGCATGGTGTCCTCCGAAACGAAGATGATCGATCGTGGGCTCCCGGACGGGACGTGCCCAGCAATACAAGCCGCGAAACGGGTGGCGCAACCCGTCACGAAAAGTGCGATTTCGGGGATGCCCCTCGTCCGGGAGCCGCAGCGGAGGAAGGACGGACGGCAGCCGGCTACATCGCCCCGGCCACCACCAACGCCACCACCGGGATCAGGATCCCCGCCCCCACCAGCCACTTCCCCCGACCGGCGAGGCCGGTGCGACCGCGCAGCACGAACATGCCGCTGGTGGCCATGAACAGCAGGGCGACGGCGTAGACGTCGGCGATCCACGTCCACGCGCCCTTCACGCGGTTCAGGTGCAGCTCGTTGAACTGGAAGAGGATCGGACGGGCCACGGGGCGCTCGATCGTGGCCTGCCCTTCGCGCACGTTCGCCTGCACCGACCAGCCCTCGTAGAACAGTTCGACGTCGGCGGGCGTGCGGCGGAAGGCGTCGATCGGCTCGGGCAGGTCGAGGACGTCGACGAGGGCAGCGACCGTCTCGTCACGACCGCTCGGCTCGAAGGCGGCGAAGCGCCGCTCCTCGATCTCGAACGAGTAGTTCGGATTCCAGTCCTCGATGTGGTTCACGGCGATACCGCTGATCGCGTAGATCACCGTGAGCCCCACCGCCACGTAGCCGACGTCGCGGTGGAGCCGGTTGTTCCAGTAGCGCCAGGAGCGGCGCTTCTCCGTGCCCAAGACCCTGTGGGGGGATCAGCGGGCGTCGGCCTGGGCCGGGCGCATCTCGGCACCGGTGCCCATGATCTGGAAGGCCGTCTTCGGCTGGCACGAGGAGTGGGCCTCCTCGCCCTCGCCGTGCTCGCCATCGCACTCGTGGTTCGGATCGGCGGCGGCGGGAATGTCGATCTTCGTGAACGTGCCCTCGGCCACGGCCATCTGGCCCTTGCACTCGACGGGGAAGACGATCACGCCGTCGGTGACCTTGATCCGCATCGACTGGAACTCCTCGTCGCCGGCCAGCTCGATCCAGCAGCCGCGCTTGGCGCACACGCCGACCACGCGACCCTCGACCTTCACCGTCTTGCCGAAGTAGTCGTCGGGCGACTCGTAGAGCGCGGAGATGGGCACGAGCTCGGTGTCGCTCAGCTCTTCGCCGTAGGTGGTCACGGCGTCGCCGGCCACGGCCGCGGCGCTCACGCAGAGCAGGCAGATCATCAGGGCACGAATCACGGCGGGACCTCCCGTCGAGTGGGAACACGATGTGATCCCGTGACGGTAGGGGTCCCGCGCCCCGGCGACCAGACGGGAAAGCGTGATCCCGGACCGGCGCCGCGGAAAGCGTAAACGCTAGTGGTTCAACGAGATCGGCGCCCAGGTCGACGGGTCGTCGACCTCCGACCGCAGCGGCCACTGGGCGACCTCGAGGCCGTTCTCGTCGACGAAGCGGAAGGCCAGGCCGATCTCGTGGTCGTAGGTCTCCTCGAAGCCGATCGCCTGGAACTCCACGCGGACCTCGACGGCCTGGTCGCGCACCAGCGGGAAGTTGTTGGCCTCCAGGCCGGGCTGCACGCGCCGGCAGTCGCCCTCGCCCCATCCGCCGCGGGCCCAGCAGTCCTCCCGGCCAATGCGGATCCACCAGTCGTTGCGGTCCCAGGTGCTGGATCCGTTGCCCCAGAGGTCGAGCAGGATCTCGGGCCGGACCTCGCCCGGCGCCGGCTCGTCGAGCCCCGAGAAGGCGAATTGGAAGTGCCGGCGATCGCGTTGCAACAGGATCTCGACGCGACGCCCGCTGGGCAGATCCACGGGGATGCGGCGCGCCTGTTCCCACTCCTCGGCACCGATGCCGCCGTCGACCCGGATCGAGCCGCCGAAGGGGAACTCGGCCTGCGCCGGATCGAGCTGCAACCGCGGACCGGAAGAACAACCCGCGAACAGGGCGATCGAGACCATCAGAAGAACGATGCGCATGCGACGACTCCTCCGGAACGACGACGAGGACGCACCCGGCCACGGACCTTTCAAGAACCGGTCCGTTCGGCCAGGGTGACGTCGACGTCGAAGGTCTCGCCGTCGCGCCACACCCGCAGTTCGACCGTCTGCCCCACACGGGCCTCGTAGAACAGCCGGGCGTGGTCGCTGGCGTCGGTGAGCGGCGTGCCGTCGACGTGGGTGATCACGTCGCGCGGCATGATGCCCGTCTCCGCTCCCGGCGATCCCTGGACGATGCTCTCGACCAGCCAGCCGTCGGGCACGCGGTCGTTCAACAGCATCTGCTCGCGCGCGCGCTCGGTGATCAGGTAACCGTTGATGCCCATGGTGTGCGGCCGGACCCGGCCGTACTCGCGCAGCTCCTCCATCACCCAGCGCGCACGGTTGATCGGAACGGCGAAGCCCAGGCCGGTGGACTTGCCCGACGCGTCCGAGATCACGGCCGTGTTGATGCCGACCACCTCGCCGTGGGCGTTCACCAGCGGACCGCCGCTGTTGCCGGGATTGATGGCCGCGTCGGTCTGGATCATGTCGAAGACCGTGCGCCCCTCCGAGCCCACGCGCACGTCGCGGTGCACGGCGCTGACCACGCCGACGGTCACGGTGGGGTTGTTGTCGCTGATCAGATGACCGAAGGGCGAGCCGATGGCGATGACCCACTCGCCGTTGCGCAGGGTGTCGCTGTCGCCGAAGGAGGCCGTCGGCAGCCCACTGACCTCGCCCTGGATCCGGACCATGGCCAGGTCGTACTCGGGGCTGATGCCGATCACCGACGCGGCGAAGGTGTCGCCGGTGCTCAGCGTGACGTTCAGGCGTTCGCTGCCCGCCACCACGTGGTAGGCGGTGAGCACGTAGCCGCGGTGATCGACGAGGATCCCGCTGCCCAGGCCGACCATCCGTCGCGGCCCGTGGCGCAGGTAGTAGAGCAGCTCGCTGCCGCGCGTGGGCGGCGGCCCGGTGCGCAGCGTGTTGATGCTGACCACGACGGCGCTCACGCGCTGCGTGGCCTGCACGATCGCGTTGGAGCGCTCGCGATGGACGGTGTCGTCGATGCTCTCCTCGGCTTCGACGGCCGTCGCCTCGGTCACCCGGACGTCCGCGGGAGGCTCGACCTCGACCTGCTCGACGACCGGCTCCTCTTCTGGGGGCGGCGAAACGTCCTGCCGCAGGACCACCAGGATCAACAGCACCACCAGACCCAGGGCCAGTCCCATGAGGGCGCCCACCAACCACGGCATCATCTTCGACTGCGAGTCCATGCGTCCTCCCGTCGTGGCCGTCCGGACCTCAGTGCTGGGCCCGGCGCCAACGCTCGAGGTGGTCGCGTCGGTGGGCATCGGTGAGCGGATGCTCCACCAGGCGCCGCAACAGGTCGAGCGAGACGGCGGCCCCGTCGGCTCCCATGCGCGCGGACTCCGACACGTGTCCCGGATGTTCGAGCGCGGCCACCACCACGGCCGTCTTGAAGTCGAACTGGTCGAGCATGGTGAGCATCGAACTGACCAGCGTGAGTCCGTCGCCACCGGCCTCGTCGACCGCGCCCACCGGCGGCGAGAGGAAGCGGGCGCCGGCCTTGGCCGCGAGCAGGGCCTGGCTCACCGAGAAGCACAGCGAAGCGTCGACGGGGATGCGCTCGTCGGCCAGCGCGGCGATGGCCGGGATCCCCGCCGCGATCGCCGGCACCCGCACGATCACGCGGTCGCCGAGCGAGGCCAGGCCGCGGCCCTCTTCGATCATGGCCGCGGTGTCGCCGGCGGTGATCTCGACCATCACGGGTCCCTGCACCAGTTCCAGCAGTTCGAGTACAAGGTCGGACTTCTCGGCCCCCTCGCTCGCCATCAGACCGGGATCGGTCATCACGCCGTCGATCACCCGCCAGGCGAGCGCCTCGCGCACTTCTTCGGCGTTCGCCGTCTCCAGAAGGATCTGCATGGGGTTTCTCCCGGCGCGTTGCATGCCTCTCAACCTTCGGTGGCCGCCGGTGGCGGCTCGTCGTAGTCCACGCGCTCCAGACAGAGCCCGTGCGGGGGTGCGGTGCCTCCGGCCGTCCGCCGGTCGCGCGCGGCCAGGACCTGGCGGAAGGTGTCGACCGGACGCCGCCCGGCCCCGACCTCCAACAATGTACCGACCACGATGCGAACCATCGAATGGAGGAACCGGTCGGCCTCGATCTCGAGTTGGCCGGCCGTCCCGTCCCAGTGCAACCCCGCCCGCCGGATCCGGCACAGGGTGCGGCCGGGCTCCAGTGACGCGGTCCGGCACAGGCTGGTGCAGTCGTGGTCGCCCACCAGTGGCTCGCACGCGGCGGCCATGGCCTCGACGTCGGTCCGCGGATCGATCCGCAGGTGATTGCGCCGCAGGAAGGGATCGCGCTCGGTGGTGAAACGGTAGACGTAGCGCCGGCCCCGCGCTCCGAAGCGCGCGTGGAAGGTGGGCGGAGCGGCCTCCACCGACCGGATCGCGATGTCGTCGGGCATCATGTGCGGCAGCGCCCGCTGGATCCTGGGCAGCAGGGCCGCGTCGACCAGCGGCACCGACGACACCTGACCCCGCGCGTGCACGCCGGCATCGGTGCGGCCCGCTCCCGGTGGCAATCCCGACAACGGGACCAGACGCTCGAGCGCCGCCACGAGCTCGCCCTGGACCGTCCGCACCCGCCCCGGCTGGATCTGCCAGCCGTGGAAGTCGGTTCCGTCGTAGGCGAGTTCGATCCGCGCGACCAGCACACAGGTGGTGGAATCGGACGAGTTCGGCGCAGCCATCGTGGGCCGACGTTAGCAGCGGCGGTACGCCACGACCAGGCACGCGCTTGCCCGGACCCCGCCCCCGGTCTACGCTCCCGGCGGTGCCCGGTGGCCGGGCCCATCGCTCGACGGGAGATCACGGTGTTCCGATCCGCCATCGTCGTGAGCCTGGCCGTGGCCGTCGGCCTGACGGCCTGCAGTTCCCCGGACGGACCGGATCGGCGGTGGCAGGACCTCCGCCGCTGGGAGGACACGCGCACCCTCGCCGGCGACAGCCTCACCGCCCTGCTGCGCACCGGCGGCATCGACCTGCGCGCCGCGGCGGCCCGCGCCCTGGGCCGGATCGGCCACGCTGACGGTCTGGTGCCCCTCACGCGGTGCCTGGTCGAGGACGACGCCCCCGAGGTCCGCCGCGAGGCGGCCTTCGCCCTGGGAATCCTGCGCCACCCCGACGCGGTGGAGACCCTGGTCCGCCAGCTCGACGTCGAGCCCGACGTCGAGGCCACCGCCGAGATGTGCCGCGCCCTGGGCCGGATCGGCCGCGAGGGCACGGCCGTCTATCTGCATCCGCTGCTGCAGAGCGACTACCCGCGCATTCGCGAGGCCGCGGCCGAGGCGCTGGCCCTGCTGGCCGACCGGACCAGCGTGATCCCGCTGCTGACCGCCACGAGGGACTCGGTACCCGGCGTCGTGTGGCGGGCGGCCTACGCCCTGGAGAAGGTACCCGATCCGTCGACCCACGAGCGGCTCGTGGCGCTGACCCGCGACGAGTTCGCCCTCACCCGACGCTACGCGATCCGCGCCCTGGGCCGGATCGGCGCCGCCGACGCCGTCGATTCGATCGCCGCCCGCGCCTGGCCCGGCCAGGAACACTGGCACCAGCGGGTGCGCGTGGCCGATGCCCTGGGCCGCCTGGGCGTGCTCACGCCGAGCGTGCGCGACTGCATCCAGGACCTGCTCGCCGACCCCGTGTTCCACGTGCGCGTCGCCGCCCTGCAGGCGATCGGCCGCGCGGGGTGGCCCGACTTCACGGCCGCGATCCTGACCCTCGGCACCGACCGCACCGTCGACGTCCGCGCCGCCCGTCTCGACGCCCTGGCCGCGCTCGACGGCGAACGTCACCGATCGGCCTTCGAGGCGGCGCTCGACGACGAATCGCCGATCGTGCGCGCGGTCGCCCTCGAGCACCTCGGCGGGCTCGGCACCCCCACCGACGTCGACCGTCTGACGGCGGTGCTCGATGCCGACGCTCCGGCCCCGGCCCGCCTCGCCGCCGCCCGCGGCCTGGCCGCCGCCGGCGACGCCGTCCCGCTCGAGCGGCTCGTGGCGCTGCTCGACGACCGCTCCGTGTTCGTCGCCACCGTGGCCGCCACGGCGCTCGGCGACCGGGGCGATCCCGCCGTCGTCGACGCCCTTCTCGCGGTCGCCGAGCGCGCCGACGACACCTCGGGAGAGCTGCGCCGCGCCGTCTACGATGCCCTCGGCGAACTCGGCGACCCCGTCGCCATCGAGCCCCTGCGCCGTGTGCTGCGCCAGGCGACCTCGGTGTGGTTGCGCATCGCCGCCCGCGATGCCCTCGAGCAGCTGCTTCCCCACCCCGCCGAGCGCGCTGCCCTGCCCGACCACGACGCCATTCGCCTGGACGTCCGCCCCGTCGAGCGTCCCGCCGACCAACCCGCCCCCGTGGTCGAGAGCCGTGCGCTCGAGATCACCGTGCGGACCCGCCACGGCGACGTGGTGATCCGCCCCCTCGGTGAGCAGGCCCCCCAGATGGTCGAGAACTTCGCACGCCTGGCCGACCAGCGATTCTTCGACGGCACGACCTTCCACCGTGTGGTGCCCGACTTCGTCGTGCAGGGAGGCGACCCCACCGGCACCGGCTGGGGCGACGCCGGCTACACCGTGCGCAGCGAGTGGAACCGCGAGCGCTACGACCGTGGCGCCGTGGGCATCGCCCACTCGGGCAAGGACACCGGCTCGTGCCAGTTCTTCGTCACCCACGCTCCGCAGCCGCACCTCGACGCGCGCTACACCATCTGGGGCGAGGTGATCAGCGGCATCGAAGTCGTCGACCGGATCGAGCGCGGCGACACGATGCGGGTGTCGGTGCTGTGGTCGGAGGCTCCGGAGGGCGGCGGGGTGGACTGAGCGCGATCGGCGGTGCGGGTTCGGGCCCGCGGGACCGGTGGGTCGGTCGGGTGCCCCCTGGGGACGTTCCGCGCCGGAACTCGCGCGCTTCCGCCGGGAACGACGCCTGCTCGCGCGTCTCGCGCATCCCCACATCGGACGTCTGGTCGACGGAGGCTCGACCGAGGACCGCCGACCGTGGCTCGCCATGGGGTTCGTCGAGGGTCGACCAATCGACGCGCACGGCGACGACCGCCGCGTTGGACCGCGCACCCGCATCGAGCTCTTCCTGTCGGTGTGCGCGGCAGTCCAACACGTCCACCGCAACCTCGTGCTGCACCGTGACCTGAAGCCGAGCAACATCTTCGTCACCGACGACGGCACGGTGAAGCTCCTGGACTTCGGGATCGCGAAGGTCCTCGATCCCGACGCGAACGATACGGGGGAACTCGAGGACATCGAGCGAGGCGTCCTGCGCACGGACCCAGCTCCGCGCGCACTATCGGCGGTCCGGCCGCACGCCACGACCCGAGTTGGCCTCACGCTGGCGACGGTGGCTCGTCGTCCGCGAGGCGGCGGTAGAGCCATGCGCGCGCGAAGCGCCACCGCCGTTCGGCCGTGCGTTCGGTGATGCCCTGCGCGGCGGCGACCTCCCTGGCGGTCATGCCGCCGAAGAAGCGCATCTCGACGATGACCGCGCGCTCGGGGTGCTGGACCGCGAGTTCCACCAGGGCCTGCTCGAGGTCGAGCACGTCGATCGGATCCTCGCTGAGCGCGACATCCTCCGCGGCGGTCAACGACAGCACCAGCGCATCCCCGCCGCGCTTCTCGCTCCGCGTCCGCCGCGCATGGTCGACCAGGATCCGTCGCATCGCCTGCGCCGCGACCGCCAGGAAGTGCGCACGATTCTGCCATTGCACACGGGTCTGATCGACGAGCCGGATCCAGGCCTCGTGCACCAACGCCGTGCTCTGCAGCGTGTGATCGGCGCGTTCGGCCGTGAACCGTCGGCGCGCCAACGTGCGCAATTCGTCGTAGAGAACGACGAGCAGTTCGTCGTGCGCGTCACGGTCACCCGAGTGGAACCGTTGCAGGACTTCGGTCAGGTCGTCGTGCGCCAACGCAATCTCCGGAAGGGACGACGAGTGTAGGCGATGGGGACCGCGGCGTCACCCGGTGTCGGGTTGCGGAGCCCGATCACGCGTAGCACCGGCAGTCCACCTGAGCCGATGGACGGCCCGCGTGGTCCGACCGACCCCATGACCGATACCCCTCGGAGGTTACCGATGATCAGCTTGCGCTCGCCGTCTCCCCTGTGCGTCGTCCTCCTGGCTGCCACACTGCTCGCCCCTTCCGCCGATGCCCAGGACATGACCGTCCGCATCGACGGCGAGGTGGTGACCAGTCCTTACGACTTCGTGTTCGCCGACACGCCGGTCGGCGAATCCGCGTCGGTGGTCGTGACTCTCCGCAACGAGAGCAGCCAGGACCTCGTGTTCACGGAGGATCCGCCCGTCATCCTCGGCGGCGGCTTCCCCGAACAGTTCCAGGTCGTCCAGCCCGCCCTGGAGAGCGGCAATCGGTTGAGCCCGAACGGGTCGACGGCCTTCCGGATCGACTTCGTGCCCACGTTCCGCTTCGTGAACGTCTTCACGCGTGCCTTCATCTACACGAACGCGGCTGCGACGCCCTTCAACCTCGGTCTGCAGGGCAAGGCGACGGCTCCCGTGCTCACGGTCTCGCTCGACGGCGAAACGGTCGACGGAGGCACGAACCTGGACTTCGCTCCGCTCGCCTCCGGAGCGATCGCACAATACCTCTTCGTCGTCGGGAACACGGGCGACGCGCCGCTGGTCTTCGAAGGAGAGCCGGTGGTCTCGATGATCGGGGCCGACGCCGCTCTGTTCACGATCGTTCAGCCGGCCCTGGAGTCCGGCGGCGTGCTCTCGCCGAACGGGAGCACCGCCTTCTCGGTGCGGCTCGCCAATCCCCTGAGCGAGAACCGCACGCTCGACGCCTCGCTCGTGATCGAGACGAACGACCTGTCCGGTGACTTCGCGGTGACGATCTCCGGAGTCGTGGTCGCCGGAAGGGCGTCGAGCTTCGGGGCGCTGAAGGCGCGTTTCTGATCGCACGCGGACCACGCACACGCAATCGGGAGGGAGCGGCACGGGTCGCGTCCGATCCGACGGGCCCCGCCCCTCCGTCCCTCTCCGACCGCTCGGTGGGGAGCAGCACCATTTCGTCGACTGTCGTGGCGCGCTAGCGTCGGCGTGCCTCTTGGAAGCGAAAGGAGCGTGCACGGCGTGATCGGCTTCCTCGTATCGGTCGGCATCGCCTTCGTGGCGACGCTCGTCCTGTTCGTCGCGTTCAATCTCCGCACCACCAGGAAGGACGTGCAGAAGGCGCGGCACGTCTCCGACGCCCCGCCCGCCGACGACCTCGAACTGCGAACCCGCAGCGGCGAGACGCTGAGCATCGACTTCCGCCACGAGGACGGGCGCATC
>CAZQHE010000069.1:0-21118 GCA_964593155.1 uncultured bacterium | reverse complement strand
GAGCTGCAGGACGCGGTCGACACCGCCGAGGACCCGCAAGGGCTGTGGCCCGAGGTGCGGGAGTTCGTGACGCGTCACGACGGGACCGCGGTCGCCCAGGAGACCGCGCTCCGCTACGCCGCCGAGGCCAAGGCGGTGATCGCGGGGATCGATGTCGAGCCGCAGCGGGACATCCTCGTGAATGCGGCCGACTACGTGATCGCCCGTCTCCACTGATCCCGCGCAGCCGGCGGACTCCGCCCGGCCGGCGCCCCCCGATGACGACGGAAGACAGCCAACAGCTCGCGCACGCCGCGGTGGAGTGGGCCCTCGAAAAGAAGGCCGAGGACGTCGTGCTCCTCGATCTTCGAGGCGTGCTCGACGTCACCGACTGGTTCGTGATCGCCACGGGTTTCTCGGAGATCCAGGTCCAGGCCATCGCCGACGCGGTGGTCGACCGCGCGGTGGAGCGAGGCGAGAAGCCGGTGCACGTCGAGGGGCGCGACGCCGGCCGTTGGGTCCTGGTGGATTTCATCGACGTCGTGGTGCACGTCATGCTGCCGCAGGAACGCGACCGCTACCGTCTCGACCGCCTGTGGGGCGACGCCGGTCTCGTCGCCTTCGACGACACGGGGGCGTCGCGCGTGGTGCGCCCGCCCTCGCACGACCCGGCCGCCGCGAACGACACCGAGGGCGAGGACACCCCATGAAGGAAGAAGTGCGCAACGCCCTGACGGCGGTGCTCGAGGACTTCGGCATGTTCGAGGAGGACTACGTCCTCGAACTCGAACGTCCGCGCGACCCGAGCCACGGCGATCTGACCACGAACGTGGCGTTGACGCTCAGCAAGAAGCTCGGACGCAAGCCGCGTGAGCTGGCCGGCGACATCGCCGCCTCGATCGATCTCGACCGCGACCTCGTCGAATCGGTGGAGATCGCGGGGCCGGGTTTCATCAACTTCCGCGCCGCGACCGGATGGTGGGTACGCACCGTGAAGGACATCCTCGGTGCGGGCCCGGACTTCGGCCGCAGCGAGACCGGCAACGGTGAGCGCGTGAACCTCGAGTTCGTCAGCGCGAACCCGACCGGTCCGTTCAACATCGTCAGCGCGCGGGCGGCTGCCGTGGGCAGCGCTCTCACGCGTGCCCTACGCTGGTCGGGCCACCGGCCCCACGCCGAGTTCTACTGCAACGACGCCGGACGTCAGGTGAAGCTGTTCGGGGCGTCGTTGCGCGCGCGCTACGCCGAGGCGACGGGCCGCGACGACATCGCCTTCCCGGAAGAGGGCTACCGCGGTGATTACGTCAAGGACATGGCCCTCGAACTCGCCGCCGAGCCGAAGCAGCAGCCCGTGTTGCCCGCGATGCCCGCCGTGGGTCGTCTGCAGGGCCGACTCCCCGAGGTGATGGGAGCACCGGACGAGTGGATGAAGCTCGACGAGGACGAGTCCAGCGCCGCCTTCGGACGCTACGCGCTGGTACGGATGATCACCGAGCAGCGCCGGACCTGCGAGCGCTTCGGCCTGGTCTACGACACGTGGTTCCTCGAGAGCGACCTGCACCGCAACGACAAACTCGAGCCCGCGCTCACCGCCCTGCGCGAGAGTGACCACGTCTTCGAGCGAGACGGCGCGGTGTGGTTCCGCAGCACCGACTTCGGCGACGAGAAGGACCGCGTGCTGGTCAAGGCCGACGGCGACGCCACCTACTTCCTGGCCGACATCGCCTACCACGCCAGCAAACACGATCGCGGTGCGGATCGCGCGATCGACTTCCTCGGCCCCGACCACCACGGACACATCGCCCGCATGGTGGCAGCCACGCTGGCACTGGGCTACGACGAGGACTGGCTGGAGGCGATCGTCCTGCAGCAGGTGAACCTGATCCAGGACGGCAAGCCGTTGGAGATGTCCAAGCGCGCCGGGCGGATCGTCACCATGGATGCGCTGATCGAGGAGGTGGGTGCCGACGTCGCGAAGTACTTCTTCCTGGCGCGGAAGAACACCAGTCACATGGACTTCGATCTCGACCTCGCGCGGGCCGAGAAGCGCGAGAACCCGGTGTGGTACGTGAAGTACGCGCACGCGCGGATCTGTTCGGTGCTGCGCAACGCCGAGGCCCGGGGCATCGATCCCGAGAAGGTCACCGACGAGCAGCTGAAACGCTTGACGCATCCGCTCGAGAACGATCTCCTGCGCCTGCTGCCCGACCTGCCGCGCACCATCGCCAGCGCCGCGCGCTCGCGCGAGATGAGCCGTCTGACGAGCTTCGTGTACGAAGTGGCTTCGGCCTATCATCCCTTCCAGAAGGAGTGCCGGATCCTCGGCGACGATCCCGATCTCACCCAGGCCCGGCTCGCCCTGTGCCGTGCGACACGGGTGGTCCTCGCCAACGCCCTGGGCGTCCTGGGGATCCATCCACCCGAGAAGATGTGAACCGCGTGTACCCCGCGCACGCCTTCCCGAACAGCCGCCCCGACCGGAGGTCTCCGTGAGCGCTGCCCACCGAATCGTCGTCGTCGGTTCCGTCGTGCTCGACACCATCCACACGCCCCACGGTTCGGCCGAGGAGTGCGTGGGAGGGAGCGCGAGCTACGCCGCCCTCGCCGCCAGCTACCACGCTCCGGTACACCTCGTCGGCATCGTCGGGTCGGACTTCCCGACCGAGGCCCGGGAGCTCTACGCCGCGCACGGCATCGACGTCGAGGGTCTCGAGGTCGTCGAGGGCGAGACCTTCCGCTGGGGCGGCCGCTACCACGCCGACATGAACCGGCGCGACACGCTGTTCACGCACCTGAACGTCTTCGAGCACTTCCACCCGAAGTTGCCCGAGAGCTACCGCGACGCCGAGGTGGTCTTCCTGGCCAACATCCATCCCTCGCTGCAGATGGAGGTGCTCGAGCAGGTGCGCGATCCGCGCTTCGTGGCGCTGGACACCATGAATCTCTGGATCGACATCGCGCGCGACGACCTGGCCGAGGTGCTGAAGAGGATCGACCTGCTGTTCCTCAACGACGAAGAGGCGCGGCAGCTCAGCGGCGAGACCAACCTGGTGGCCGCGGTGCGCGCCCTGCGGGCGATGGGACCGGAGGCGGTGGTGGTCAAGAAGGGCGAGCACGGGGCGGTGCTGTTCGACCACGCGGCGACGCCCTACGTGCAGTCGACCGTCCTCCTCGACCAGGTGGTCGACCCGACCGGCGCCGGCGATGCCTTCGCGGGTGGTTTCCTGGGCCACGTGGCCCGGATCGGGAGCACCGAAGACGTGACCTTGCGTTCCGCCATGGTCCACGGGACGGTGCTCGCATCGTACACAACCGAGCGTTTCGGCATCGACCGGCTGGCCGAACTGCGCGAATCCGACATCTCGGAACGAAGTGACGTGCTCCGGATGTTGACGGCGTGGCCCGGGCACTGAGCCTGTGGTAGACTCCCGCGTCCGAGGGACCGGCAGCGGGAACACGGATCGCTCCGGCGCGCTGCCGGAGCACACCCAGATCGCAGCAGCAGGAGAAGGAATCTCCCATGCAGCACGACGCTTCGCACCTCCAGGACCTCGAACGGGAGATCGTTCGCATTGCGAACGTTCAGGCCGCCGCGATCCGGACCGACGGTGACGGGAACGTCGCCTCGGTGGACGTGATTGCCGATCGCAGCCGTTCTCCCCAGCGGATCGTCCGTGACGTCGAGATCATCCTTCGCAGCGGGGGGCTGGATGTCGACCACCGGAAGATCGGTGTGGCCGCTCTCGAGGACCCCGAGGCCGTCCTCGGCGGAGCGCGGCGGAACCCGGACACCGACCCGACGCCTCCACGCGAGGAGCCCGACGTGACGCGGCAGGAACCACCGCAACCGGAAGCGGAGGGGCAGGAAGCACCCCGAATGGCCGTTCTGGACTACGAACCCGATTCCGAGCGCGTCCGCCTGACCGCGGTGCACAGCTCGACCCGCGACGGGGCCTTCTCGGTGGAGGTCGAGCTGGCGGTGGGGGCCTACGAGGGGCTTCCCGGTCGCGCCGAGGGCCCGGCCGCCGAACCGGTCGGGTGCGCCGCGCTGGTCGCCCGGGCCACCCTCGATGCGGTGCGCAACTTGCTCCAGCCCGGCTACGAAGCCCAGCTCCGCGAGTTGAGGATCGTGGACATGGGCGGGCTCCCGATGGTGGCGGTGACGGTGGACTTCGGAGAGGGCCGCCGTCTGCAGAAGGTCGCCGGAGCGTGCCTGCAGCACGGATCGCTGAACGACACGGCGGTCTACGCGACGCTCGACGCGATCAATCGGCCCCTGGGGCGCGCCCGGTTCCGGCAGCTCGCCGTGCTGGACAGCGAAGACACCTCGGTGCAGGCTCGTCAGGCGAGGGCCTGACCCGAGCCACGGAATCCAACGGGCCGATCGGAGGACCAGCGCCACCACTCCTAGCAGAGCGGAAATCGACAGGAGAGCGAAGCGAAGCCTCACTGCCGTCACCCAGCGGAGTCGACGGTAAATCCAATCGAACGTGAGGTGATATCGATGACGTTCCTGGAGATGATGCTCGACTTCTTCAGCCTGGCTGGGGTCATCAAGTGGTAGTTTGAGCGCTGACCTTCGATCGGCCCAGTTCCATCCCGGCACGTCGTCCATGCGCAATCGACTCTCGGTCTACGCCTTCGTCCTCGTCGTCGTGGTCTGTGCGGCCTGGCTGCTCGACACGCTGTTGCAGACGTGGGCGCTCGACGCGGAGCTGCTGCTCACGGTGGTGGCCTTCGCGGTGTTCGTGACCGGCATCGAGTTCCTCGAGGTCCGCACCAGCGACGGCTTCCGATGGGCGCCCTCGAGTACCGTCGACCACGCGGCCTGGATGCTCTTCGGGCCGGTGGCGGCCATGCTCATCCGCGGTCTGGCGATCGTGATCGGCGACGGATTCGTGCGTCGGCGGCCGCCCCTCCGGGTGCTCTTCAACACCGCCACGGTCGGCATCGCCGTCGGACTCGCCGGGACGACCTTCCATGCGCTGCCGTGGAGCGACGACCTCTCGAGCCCGGCCTTCCTCGTGCCGGCCGTGCTCAGCCACCTGGTCTTCGCGCTGGTGAACAATCTGCTGGCCACGGTGGTCATGGCCCTGAGCGAGGCCAAGCGGCTCGACGAGGTCGCGCGTACCGTCTTCGGCTGGCACTTCGTCACCGGGGTGGGGGCGGCACCCCTGAGTGCCTTCCTCGTGTTCAGCTACGGCTACGCGGGGTTGTGGTCGCTGATCCTGTTCGTGATCCCGCTGCTGATCATCTACCAGGCGCACCGACTGTTCGAGCAGATGAACAGCGCCCACAAGGAGACCGTGGCGGCGCTCACCACCGCGCTCGAGGCCGACGAACCCTACACGCACGGGCACAGCTACCGCGTGGCCAGGTACGCGGTGCAGATCGGCCGTCACCTCGGCCTGTCGCCGCGCGAACTCGAGACCCTGGAGTACGCGGGCCTGCTGCACGACATCGGCAAGATCGCCATCACCAACGACATCGTGTGCAAGCCTTCTCGCCTGTCGAAGGACGAGTTCGACATCCTGAGCGCGCACCCCGCCATCGGCAGCGAGATCGTCGAGCAGATGAAGTTCCTCGAGGACGCCGCGGACCTGGTGCGCCACCACCACGAGCGTCCCGACGGGCAGGGCTATCCCGACGGCCTGAAGGGCGACGAGATCAGCCTGGGCAGCCACATCCTGAACCTGTGCGACGCCATCGACGCCATGTGCTCGAACCGGCCCTACCGCGCCGCGCTCACGCTGGAACAGTGCGTGGCCGAGGTGGAGCGATTCCGCGGGTCACAGTTCGACGCACGCGTGGTCGACACCTTCGTGTCGCTGGTCCGACAGGGGTCCTTCGACCTGATCGAGCAGAGCGACGACACCGCGCTCGAGATCCAGCGGATCGTGCGCGACGCGGCGGCGAAGTCCAAGAAGAAGGAGAGCGGCGAGCGCCCGGTCTTCGAGGCGGCCTGAACCGCGGCCGCGCTGGTGGTTTGACGGCCCGTCGGGGCGGACCTACACTCCGCCGATCATGGAGTACAAGGACAGCGGAGTCGACATCGACGCGGCCTCGTCCGCGCTGGCCCGGGTGCGCGACGCCATCCGTTCCACCTGGGGCGAGGACGTGGCGAGCGACGTGGGGTCGTTCGGAGGTCTGTACCGTCTGCCCGGTGGCGGCTACCTCGTCAGCTCGATCGACGGTGTCGGGACCAAGCTCAAGGTCGCCCAGATGGCCCGCCACTGCGGTGGCGTCGGCGCCGACCTCGTGAACCACTGCGTGAACGACATCCTGGTGCAGGGCGCGCGCCCGCTGTTCTTCCTCGACTACTTCGCGGCCGGCCGGCTCGACGGCGACGTCTTCGCCGACGTCGTCGAGGGCATGGCCACCGCCTGCCGCGAGAACGGCTGCGCCCTCATCGGCGGCGAGACGGCCGAGATGCCCGGCCTGTACCACGGCGACGACTTCGACCTGGCCGGGGCGATCGTCGGCCACGTGACCGACGACGAGCTGCTCGGCCCCGAGCACGTGACCGCGGGCATGGAACTGTGGGCCTGGCCCTCGTCGGGGTTGCACACCAACGGCTACAGCCTCGCCCGGCGGGCCCTGCTCGAGGGCGACGATCCCCTTCCGCTGCACGAGGATCCGGGGAGCCTGGGCACGACGCTCGCCGAGGCACTGCTCGCCGTCCACCGCAGCTATCTGCATTCCGTGGCGGCCCTGCGCGAGAGGGTGGAGGTGGCCGCGCTCTGTCACCTCACCGGTGGGGGCTTCGTGGACAACCTGCCGCGGGTGCTGCCGCAGGACTGCGCCGTGGAGATCGACGCGGGCGCGTGGGAGGTGCCGCCGGTCTTCGGCCTGATCGCCGAGCGCGGCGGGGTGAGCACCGACGAGATGCGGCGGGTCTTCAACCTCGGCATCGGCATGGTGGCCATCGTACCTGCCCTCGGACCGCGGGCGCTCGACGGGATGTCCGAGTCGCCGCTGCGGATCGGGCGCGTCGTGGCGCGCGACGGCGGCGATACGGTCCGCTTCGGAGGGACCCATCGGGGCCTGTAGGTGTCCCGTGTCCCGATTCCGGGACGGACACCTCTCGTCCGCGGGCCCTCTCGACGCACCGGGCCACCGGTCTCGAGATGGTGCGTTCCTTGCGGGGGCCCGGGTGCCGAACCGGGAACGCCTCCGATCTCGCCATGCACTTCGATGCCACGCCGTCGCCCCTGCCCCTTCCCGACCCCGAGGAACTGCGTGCACGCCTCGACGCCGTGCGTCAGGCACTCGGAGCCGAACACGCCGCGGTGGCCCGGCGCCGTCCCGGGCCCGTGGACCACGCCCCGGCGCTGGAGCTGCTGGCCCAGTGCGGGCCCGACGGCCGGAACCAGGTCCCGGGTGCGGGCACGCCCGTCGACGTCCTCGACGAACTGGTGCGGGTCGGTCGTCCCGTCGAGCGTGCCCGGCCGCCGCTGGCGTGGATCGGCGGCTGGCCCCTGCCCTCGGACCGCTGGCCGAGCGTGTTCTTCGTCGCCTGGTGCCGCAACCACCGTGACCCGGGCGACGTGCGGCGGCGCGTCGCCGAGGCGGGCATGGAGGCGCTCGGACGTACTCTGGCCCCGCCCGTCTGGATGACCCTCGGAACGCAGCCGGATGCGGCGACCAGGGCCGCCGATGGCCCCGACGCCGAGCCCGAGGACCGTTCCCTTGCCGCCTCCCTGGCCCGGGTCGAGCGCGAGCTGCTGCTGCGGGCCCTGCGGGCGGCCGACGGCAACAAGAGTCGGGCGGCCAGGGAACTCGCCCTGAGCCGCCAGGGTCTGTACCGGAAGCTCCGCCGCCACGGATTGATCGCGGTGCGAAGGCGGTCTCGACAGGGCGACGCGGGCTGACTAGGTTCACCCCACCCGGACACCGAGGCGGCCCCTTCTTCCGGAAAGAGCCATGCTGGCATTCCTCCGTCGAGTCCTGTCGCGCGACGAGGTGCGCGCCGGTCTGATCTCGGGCACGGCGCTCGGCGTCGCGTCCCCGCCCTCGTGGCTGGGACCGCTCGCGCTGGTCGCCCTCGTTCCCGTGCTGTGGGTGTTCTTCGCCCCGTCGCGCATCCAGGCGGGACGCGACGTGCACCTGCCGGCGCTCTTGCTGTCGTTCGGTCTGACGCACCACACCATCGAGCTGCACTGGCTGCTCCTGCTGGGCGACGCGTCGCCGCTCACCTTCAAGTGGGCGATGCCGCTCCTGCTGTCGTTGCTCGTGCTCTACTCCATGATCCCGGACCTGGTGGTGTTCTGGATCCTCGGAAGGATCCGTCGGCGGATCGGTGCCCAGGCCGTCTGGTGGTTCCCGGGCGTCTGGGTCGTGGCCGAGTGGGTGCGAGGTCTCGGTGAGATGGGCTTCCCCTGGCTGACCCTCGGTTCGACCCAGCTGCGCCTGCTGCCGGTGGTGCAGATCGCGGGAGTGCTGGGCGAGCTCGGCGTTTCGTTGTTCGTGGCCTGGGTCAACGTCCTCGTGGTGCTCACGGTGATGGGGATCCGCGGTGAGTTCCCCGGACTGGGGCGCGCCTGGCTCAGTCGTTGGTGGGCTCCCGCCACGCTCACGCTCCTGCTCGGCGGAACCCTCGGCTACGGATTGTTCACGATGCGAGCGCTCGAGCGCGAGGGCGACGAGCGCGATCCGCTGCGCGTGGCCGCGGTCCAGGCGAACGTCGACCTGTTCGACAAGTGGGATCCGGCCAAGCGCGACTCGACCTTCGTTCCCTACACCCGCATGACACGGGCCGCGGCCGAACGAGGGGCCCGCCTGGCCGTGTGGGCCGAGACGGCGATCCCCTTCGACCTGCCCCGGCGCCCGATCTACGACCGGCGCGTGCGGCAGCTCGCACGCGAGTCGGAGATCTACGTCTACACCGGATACGTGGAACGACGCGTCGACGAGGACGGGCACCTGGACTCGTTCAACAGTTCGATCATGATCGACGACGAGGGGGCGATCCGCGCGCGCTACCGCAAGGTGCACCTGTTGCCGCTGGGCGAGCGGATGCCCTTCCAGGACCTGATCCCCGCGTTGGGGGACGTGGACTTCGGGCAGGCCGAGTGGACGCCGGGGACCGAGCACACGGTCTTCCAGGTCGACGACCACCGCTTCACGTCGTTGATCTGCTTCGAGTCGATCTTCTCGCGCCTGGCGCGCGCGGGGGTCCGCAACGGTGCCGGCTTCCTCGTGAACATCACCAACGACGGATGGTTCGGCGACACGGTCCTGCCGCACCAGCACGCCTGGATGGCGGTGATGCGGGCGGCCGAGAACCGGGTGCCGCTGGTGCGCGTGGCGAACAACGGTGTGAGCTTCGTGGCCCGGCCCACGGGCCAGATCGTCGACAAGACCGGCCTGTTCGAGCGCGACCTGATCGTGGCCGAGGTCACACCGCGGCCCGGTGGATCGTTCTACACCCGACACGGCGATCGCCCGCTGCTGGCGATGATCGTCCTGGGTTTCCTCTTCCTGATCGTCGTCGGTCGCGTCTCGACCGGGTCCGGCCGCGGCTGAGCGACGTCATCCCGCATGCGGTACTCCCTGGCGCTCCTCTTCGCGCTGACGGTCGCGACGACCGGCTGCAGCGAGGACCTGGGACCGGCCCCGCCCGACGGCGGCCGCCGCGTCGCCGTGGGCGTCGAGGCCGCCGCCGGCCCGCGCTTCGGGCGCAGCGGGACCGCGCTGGCCGTGACCGCGCAGAGCGTGTGGGTGGGCACCGACGCGGGCCTGCACCGCCTCGATCCGGCCGGTCGCCGGTGGTGGCCCGTGCACGCGGGCTTCCTTCCGAACGAGGACCGGGAGACCACGGGTCGGGTGGCCCTGCTGGCCGTGGGCGAGCGAGGAGGCCGGATCCTGTTCACGGGTGCGGTCGGGGTGCTCACCACGCTCGGGGCGAGTGACGACGGAGGGCGCACCTTTCGTGCCCTGTCGCGGCCCGACCCGACGGCGTTCACGGTCGATGCCGTCGCGATCGCTCCTCCGTCGCCGCGCTGGCCCACCGGCGCGTGGTTGGTCGCCCAGGGCATCGGGCTGTTCGCGCGCGCTCCGGGGGCCGCCGCCTGGGAACGCGTCGCCTTCGACGCTCCCGTCCAACGGATCGATCGGATCGCCGCCGACGGCGACGGCCGTCTCGTGGTGGGCGCCGTGCGACCCGACGGGGGTGCGGGTCTGTGGTCGGTGGCCGACGGCGTCGTGCAGCGGGTCGCGGCCGTCGACGGCAGCGCGGTGCTCGCGCTCGATCCGGCGTCCGGCGGCGCGCCGGTCTTCGCCACCGATCGTGGAATCTGGCGGGGCGAGGAACCTTTCGTCACGTGGTCCGCGCGGAACCTGCGAGCGGCGGCCCTGCGGTCCGGCACCGACGGGGTCGAGTGGGTGGTCCTCGCCGACGACGACCGGCCCGGGCGGTCCCGGGTGGCGCGTGGCCGGGGGGCACGCGCGCTCGAGCCCGGCGCCGGGGCCGTGATCGAGGCCGCGGTGCCGGCCGTGGCCCTGGGATCGGCCGCGGCGTGGACGGTCGACGAGCGGGCCGCGGTCTGGCGCGTCGACGACACGGGCACCGAGCAGCATCCCTTCGACAGCACCAGCGGTGCCCTGAGCGCGGTGGCCCGTGTCGCCTCCGACCCACCCCGCCTGGCGGTGGCCCGGCGGGCCGACGGCGAGGTCCTGGTCGGGCCGCCGGGAGATCCCGACGCCTACGTGTCGCGTGGCTCGTGGTCGACGTCGACCGTGCGGGCGCTGGCTGCCGATCCCGCCGATCCCACCGTTCTGCTGCAGGCCAGTTTCGGCTGCTACGAGAACGCCGCGGCCGACCAGGCGTGGGTGGCGCGCAACGCCGGGTTCGTGCCCTACGAGGTCTTCCTCGGCGACCGCTTCGGGCTGATCACCCTCGAGGTGATCGCCGACGGAACGCTCTGGAGTGGCGGGGACAACGGCGAGGGCCCCTACCGCTGGGACCCGGGCGAGGCACGGTGGGAACGGATCCACACCGGGCTGGGGATCCCCCGGACCACGCCCTTCGGCACGTCCGAATCCGGCCTGCCCTACGTGACCCAGGTCCGTGACTTCGCGCTCGACGCCGACGGCTCCACGTGGATGGCCGGCTTCCGCGGCGGGGTCTGGCGTCTGGACACGGCACCGGCCGGGGATCCCGTGTGGCGAGGCTCGAACACCGGTCTTCCCGACCTCGACGGAGCTCCCATGGACACCTGCTGCGTGGTGGCCCCGGAGCGTCAGGTCGACGTCCGCGCGATCGAGGCGGCCGCAAACGGTGTGCTGCTCGCCGCGACGGGGTGGGGCGTGTTCGCCCGGGAACCCGGCGACGGTGCCTGGGGCGATCGGTCGCTCGGACTTTCGAACCGCGACGTCCGCGACCTGGCGGTGCATCCGGACGACCCGTCGACGGTGGTCGCGGTGGCCCGTGGCCGATCCGCGGCGCCGGACTGGGTGTTCCTGAGCGAGGACGCGGGCCGGACCTGGTTCGCCGTCGACGCATCGCTCGTCGCCGCACCGGGGGTCGATGTCGTATGGTCGCACCCGCGCCGGCGCGAGATCACCGTGCGCATCGAAGGGCGCGGCGCGTGGCGCATGGAGTTGCAGAGATGAACGAGACCGCCCGGCCCCTCCGCGTGGCCGTTCTGCTGAGTGGCTCCGGCCGGACGCTCGACAACCTGTTGCGGTGGATCGCCGAGGGTCGCGTGCACGCCCGCGTGGTGGCGGTCGCGAGCAATCGGGCCGGGGTCCGGGGTCTGGAGATCGCCGACGCCGCCGGGATCCCGATGGCCGTGTTCCGCAAGAGCGCCTACCCCGACACCAAGGCTCGGGACCGTGCGATGTGGGAGTTCGTGCACGAGCACGATGCCGGTCTGGTGGTCCTGGCCGGTTACCTCGCGCTGCTCGACCTCGAGCCCTCGCGCGGGACCCCCGTGATCAACATCCACCCTTCGTTGCTGCCGCGCCACGGCGGCGACGGTTACTACGGCGATCGCGTCCACGAATCGGTCCTCGAGTCGGGGGACACCGAGAGCGGCTGCACCGTCCACCGGGTCGACCCGATCTTCGACCACGGGCCGATCCTCGCGCAGCAGCGCGTGCCCGTGCGCGGCGGCGACACCGTGCGCAGCCTGGCCGATCGTGTGTTCGAGGCGGAGTGCGAACTCTACCCGCGCACGATCGACCGGATCGCCCGGGGGGAGTTGCGGCTCGACGAGGGGTGAGCGGAGGATTCGAACGCCGGGTCGACGGCCGGACCGAGCGACCCCACGCTTGCGTTGGCCTTCTCTGGGGGGACGACTCGCACAAGCTACCCTGAACGTCGCCCCGGACCGCCATCGCCCGGCGTTCACCGCGCGGCGCTGCAACGGGCGTGCCGCGGCCCTCGGCGTGGAACGACCCGGGACCACGTGGAACGGAGCGGAACGACCCGCCGCGGCGTCGCGGCGGGCATCCGGCCGGCGGTGGGCGGCGAACGGTGGTGAAGTGCAACGGCCGGTCTCCGCGTGGCGTGTCGTCCCGTCCCGGGGTATCGTGACCCGCGGTCCGTATCGAAAGGGGACGCATCGTGCCCATGTCCGACACCGTGCGCATCACGCGCACCGTCCGCTTCAGCGCCGCGCATCGCTACCACAGCGACCGCCTGAGCGACGAGGAGAACCGTCGCGTGTTCGGCAAGTGCAACCGTCCCCACGGGCACGGTCACGACTACCGGGTGGACGTGGCCGTCGAGGGGTCCGTCGATCCCGTCACTGGCATGGTCATGAACCTGGCCGACCTCGACAAGGTTCTCAAGGAGCACGTGGTCGAACCCCTCGACCACCGCTTCCTGAACTACGACGTGGAGCATTTCGCCACGGTGGTCCCCACCTGCGAGAACATCGCCCTGTACGTGGTCGGCCTGATCACCGAGCCGCTCGAACGCTTCGGCATCCGCCTGGCCGCGGTCCGGGTCTGGGAGGGTCCCGATCTGTACGCGGAGGTCGACCTGGAGGGTGCCACGTCGTGAAGACCGTTCGTCTGACGCGTCGCTACCGCTTCGAGGCGGCGCACCGCCTGGTGGTGGCCGACTACACGCCCGAGCAGAACTGGGAGATCTACGGCAAGTGCTCCCGCGAGGGTGGTCACGGTCACAACTACGAGATCGACGTCACCGTCGAGGGCACTCCCGACCCCGTCACCGGACTCGTGATCGAGCGCGAGGCCATGGATCGGATCGTCGAGGAGCGCGTGGTCGACCGCTGCGATCACCGTGACCTGAACGACGTCATCCCCGACGTCGTCACCACCGGCGAGAATCTCGCCGTGGTCTATCACCGATGGCTCGAGGACGCCTTCACCGGACCGGCGCGTCTGGTGCGCGTCCGTGTCCACGAGACCGCGCGCAACGTGTTCGACGCGGTCTCGGCTCCCCCGTCCCGTTGAGTCGACCATGGATCCCCTGCAGTCCGCGATCCGCACCATGCTCGAGCAGATCGGCGAGGACCCCGAGCGTCAGGGTCTGTTGAAGACCCCCGAGCGCGTGGCCGCGTCGATGAAGTTCCTCACCCAGGGTTATCACCGCGACGTCGAGGCCGAGATCGGCGACGCCGTCTTCGACAGCGACAACCGCGAGATGGTGCTGGTGCGCGACATCGACTTCTACAGCCTGTGCGAGCACCACATGCTGCCCTTCTTCGGGCGCGCGCACGTGGCCTACCTGCCCGACGGCAAGATCGTGGGCCTGAGCAAGCTGGCGCGGGTGGTCGACGTCTTCGGGCGACGTCTGCAGGTGCAGGAGAACCTGACCACGCAGATCGCGCAGTGCCTGCAGGACCACCTGAACCCCAAGGGCGTGGCGGTGGTCATCGAGGCCCAGCACCTGTGCATGATGATGCGTGGCGTGGAGAAGCAGAACTCGTTGACGGTCACCAGCGAGATGGTGGGCGAGTTCCGCGACAACGCCTCGACGCGAGCCGAATTCCTGAACCTGATCGCGCGGCGCTTCGGCTGAGGTGGGAGCGGGGCGGCGACCGGCGTCACCACCCCGCCAAGGTGACTCTACTCGATACCCTGCTCGGCGAGCCAGCGCTCGGCCCGGATGGCGGCCATGCAGCCCGTGCCCGCCGCCGACACCGCCTGCCGGTAGATCTTGTCCTGGACGTCTCCGCAGGCGTAGACGCCCTCGATCTTCGTGAGCACGTCGTCGTGGGTGATCAGGTAGCCAGACTCGTCCATGTCCAGCTTGTCGACGAACAATTCGGTGTTCGGCTTGTGACCGATCGCCGCGAAGTACCCGCCGACCGGGCGCTCCTGTTCCTCGCCCGTCTGCACGTTCTTCAGGTGGACCCCGGTGACCTTCTCGTCGCCCAGCACGTCGACCACGACGGTGTTCCATTCCCAGTCGATCTTCGGGTTCTTGAAGGCGCGCTCCTGCATGATCTTGCTCGCGCGCAGTTCGTCGCGACGGTGGATCACCGTGACCTGGTCGGCGAACTTGGTCAGGAACAGGGCCTCCTCCATGGCGGTGTCCCCGCCGCCGACCACCGCGACCTTCTCGCCCTTGAAGAAGAAGCCGTCGCAGGTGGCGCAGGCGCTGACGCCCCGGCCCTGCAGTTTCTCCTCGCCGGGCAGGCCGAGCCACTTGGCGGTGCTGCCGGTGGAGATGATCACCGAGTGGGCCTTCACCGTGTCGCCGTTGTCGAGCGTCATGGTGAAGGGGCGTTGGTCGAAGTCGACGTCGGTGACGGTCCGGAACTGGCTCTCGGCGCCGAAGCGCTGTGCCTGCCGACGGAACAGGTCCATCATCTCGGGGCCCTGGATCCCGTCGGGGAAGCCCGGGTAGTTCTCCACGTCGGTGGTGATGGTCAGCTGGCCGCCGGGCTGCTGGCCCTCGAGGACCACGGGCTCGAGGTTCGCGCGGGCCAGGTAGAGGGCGGCGGTCAGCCCTGCGGGCCCGGATCCGATCACCGCGGCTTTGCGGACGTCACTCATGGGTGGTTTCCTCTCCGGGGTGGGCCGCGCTCGGCGCGGCGTGGAGACTTCGGCCGGTTTCGAGACCGGAGGTCGTCCCGACGGCCGGAACCGGGGACGAGCGGCAATCAAAGCAGAGTCGGGGCTCGGGTCAATCGCGGGACCGTCCGCGTATCTTCGTGGGAGACCGGGCCTTGACGGACCCCGGGCCCGTTGCTAACTTCACCGGCCTGTGCCGAAAACGTATGTCAGGTGGGGAGGCCCCTTGGTCATGGCCGAGCGCAGCGCCGTGGTGCGCATCCAGGACAAGCAGATTCGCGTGCACGAGAACGACGTGGTTCGGGTCCCGCGGATGCACGACGAGGTCGGTGCGGACGTCGAGATCGACGACGTGCTGATGCTCGGCGGCGACGAGGTCAAGGTCGGCACACCGACCGTCGACGGCGCCCGGGTGCGGGCGACGGTGGTGGAGCACGTCCGCGACAAGCTGGTGGTGTTCAAGTTCAAGCGCCGCAAGAACTACCGGCGCAAGAAGGGCCACCGGCAGGGCTACACCGATCTGAGGATCACGTCGATCGAGGGCTGAGTCCGCGGTCGACGCACGCATTGGCGCGCGGGCACGAGGCCCGCGGCAGCACGAACACGATGGGGCCGGCACGGATCCGGCCCGAACGCCGAAAGGGGGACGGTCATGGCACACAAGAAGGGTGTGGGTTCGAGTCGGAACGGACGCGACAGCAATCCGAAGATGCTGGGAGTGAAGGCCTTCGGTGGTCAGCAGGTCCCCGCCGGCAGCATTCTGGTGCGCCAGCGCGGCACCCGGATCTACCCGGGACGCAACGTGGGGATCGGTGGCGACGACACGCTCTTCGCGAAGGCGGACGGAGAGGTCCGCTTCGAGCGATGGGGGCGTGAACGGCGCCGTGTCCACGTGATCCCGGCCGACGCGGCCGGGAAGTGAGTCCGGATCCCGAGCGCCCACCTCTCCGGTGGGCGTTCTCGTAGGTCCCCAGATCGAGGTCTTCGAGGATGAACGGATCTCCCGAGTCCGTCCCCGGACCCGTCCTGGCCGTGATCCCGGCCCGATGGGAGAGTTCGCGCTTCCCGGGAAAGGTGCTCGTACCGCTCGCCGGCCGGCCGGTGCTCGCCTGGGTCGTCGACGCCGTCCGCGCGGCCCGACGCGTCGACGCGGTGCTGGTGGCGACCGACGAGGCGCGCGTGGCCGAGGCGGCGGCCGTACTGGGCGTCGAGGCGGCGCTGACCTCCTCCGACCACGCCAGCGGGACCGATCGCATCGGCGAGGCGGTCCACGGACGCGAGGCGGGCGTGGTGGTCAACGTGCAGGGAGACGAACCACTCGTTCCGCCCGAGGCGATCGACACGCTGGTCGCCACCCTTCTCGACGACCCCGAGGCCGACGTGGGGACCCTGGCCTGCCCCCTGGAGGAGCACGAACGCGACGACCCGAACTCGGTGAAGGTGGTGATCACCGAGACCGGGCGCGCGCTGTACTTCTCGCGCGCCGACGTTCCCGCCGTCCATCCCACGGCCCACCGCCGGGTGCCGTCGCTGCGGCACGTCGGGCTGTACGCCTACCGGCGGTCGACGCTCGACCGCTTCCTCAGTCTGTCGCCCACGCGACTGGAGGCGCAGGAGGGGCTGGAGCAGCTCCGCCTGCTCGAGGCCGGGGCCCGCTTTGCCGTCGGCACCGTCCCGTCGCACCCCCGCGGCATCGATACGCCCGAGGATCTGGCCCGCTGCGAGCGGGTCCTGGCGCAGCGCGGAGGGGCGTTGTAGGATCCCGCCGACCCGAACCGGGAGGCCCCCGTGAGCGCTGCCGACGGAATCGAAGCCCCGCGCAAGGCGGGTTCGAACACCAGGTACATCTTCGTCACCGGGGGCGTCGTCTCCAGCCTCGGCAAGGGGATCGCCACCGCGTCGCTGGGCAAGCTGCTCAAGGCCCGCGGCCTGAACGTCGTCCTTCAGAAGTACGACCCCTACCTGAACGTCGATCCCGGGACCATGAACCCCTTCCAGCACGGAGAGGTGTTCGTGACCGAGGACGGTGCGGAGACCGACCTCGACCTGGGCCACTACGAGCGCTTCCTCGACCAGAACCTCGGCCAGATCCACAACGTCACCACCGGGCAGATCTACGACACGATCCTCAGCCGCGAGCGCAAGGGCGAGTACCTCGGCCGCACGGTGCAGGTCATTCCCCACGTCACCGACGAGATCAAGCACCGCATCAAGCTGCCGGCGATCAAGGCGCCGGAAGACGCGCCGGTCGACGTGGTGATCACCGAGATCGGCGGTACCGTCGGTGACATCGAGTCCCTGCCCTTCGTCGAGGCCATTCGTCAGATGCGTCTGGACCTGGGGAGCCGCCGCAGCCTGTTCATCCATCTCACGCTCGTGCCGTGGATCGAGACCGCAGGCGAGCTGAAGACCAAGCCGACGCAGCACTCCGTGCGCGAGATGCGCGGAATCGGGATCCAGCCCGACGTGCTGGTCGCCCGCTGCAAGACGGGGCTGCCGTCGGACGTGCGGCGCAAGATCGCGCTGTTCTGCAACGTCGACGAGGAATGCGTGATCGACGCCCTCGACGTCGAGAGCATCTACGAGGTGCCCCTTCGACTGCAGGCCCAGCACCTCGACGAGATCGTCTGCCGCAAGCTCGATCTGCCCCTGCCCGACATCGACCTCGAGGGCTGGCGCCGGATCGTCGATGGCATCTACAACGCCACCGAGGAGGTGCGGATCGCCCTGGTGGGCAAGTACACCGGCCTGAAGGATGCCTACAAGAGCATCATCGAGTCCTTCGTGCACGCGGGTGTGAGCAACGGTGTGCGCGTGGAGATCGACTGGGTGAGCGCGGAGGCCGTCGCCGACGACGGGCCCGCCGTACACCTGTCACGTGCCGACGGCGTGCTGATCCCGGGGGGCTTCGGCGAGCGCGGAACCGAGGGCAAGATCACCGCGGTTCGCTACGCGCGGGAGAAGGGAATCCCCTTCCTCGGCATCTGTCTCGGACTCCAGGTCGCAGTGATCGAGTACGCCCGCAGCGTGCTGGGGTTGAACAAGGCCCACAGTACCGAGCTCAGCTCCGACACGCCCGACCCGGTGATCGCCTTGATGAGCGAGCAGGAGGGGATCGAGGACCTCGGCGGAACCATGCGCCTGGGCACCTATCCCTGCGAGCTTCGCGAAGAAACCCTGGCGCGTCGATTGTACGGCACGGACCTCGTGCAGGAGCGGCACCGGCATCGCTACGAGGTGAACAACAACTACCGCGACCGCCTCGAGGCCGGAGGGATGATCTTCAGCGGGGTGTCGCCCGACGGCGTGCTGGCCGAGATCGTCGAGATCCCCGAGCACCCCTTCTTCGTGGGCGTGCAGTTCCATCCCGAACTGCGCAGCCGTCCCGAGCGGGTCCATCCCGTCTTCCACGGTCTGATCGAGGCGGCCGCGAAGCATCACCGTGCGCGCACGACCATGGCCGGCGAAGCCGGCCCCGATCCGCGGGCCGAGCGCGAGGAGGCCTGAGTGGGCGACGCGCATCGCTTCGACGTGGGCGCAGTCCGCGTGGGGCGGGGCGAGCCGCTGCTGGTGATCGCGGGTCCCTGCGTGCTCGAGGATCCCGACGAGATGCTCGCCGTGGCCCGGCACATGTCCGACCTGTGCGAACGACTCGGCCTGGGCTACGTGTTCAAGTCGAGCTTCCTCAAGGACAACCGGACGCGGGGCGTGAGCCCGCGCGGGCCCGGGATCGATGCCGGGCTCGAGCTGCTGCGGCGGATCCGCGACGAGGTCGGCTGTCCGGTGCTCACCGACGTGCACGTGCCCGAGGAGGTCGAAGCCCTGGCCGCCGCGGGTGTCGACATCCTGCAGATCCCGGCCTTTCTGTCGCGGCAGAGCCGGCTGCTCGAGGCGGCGGGGGCCAGCGGCCGTGCCGTGAACGTCAAGAAGGGACAGTTCCTGGCGCCGGAGGACCTGGCCCACGTGGCCGACAAGGTCCGGTCCGCCGGGGGCGAGCGGATCCTCCTGACCGAACGAGGGACGACCTTCGGCTACCACGACCTGGTGGTGGACTTCCGTGGGTTCGCCGTGGCGCGTGACCTGGGATGGCCCTGGGTGTTCGACGTCACGCACTCGCTGCAGCGGCCGAGCGGCGCGGGTGGGGTGAGTGGTGGGACGCCGACCCTGGCTCCGATGATGGCGCGGGCCGCCGTCGCCGCGGGTGTCGACGGTCTGTTCCTCGAAGTGCACCCGGAACCCTCGCGCGCGCTGTCCGACGCCACGACCCAGCTCCCGCTCGAGTCGGTCGCGTCGTGGTTGCCGCTGGTGGCTCGGCTGCACGCCGAGGTCGCGGCGTTCCGTGATGCGGAGGCCGCGTCGCCATGACCGGCGCGACCCCACCCGCCGACGTCGACGGCGTCGTCTTCGACGTCGACGGCTGTCTGACCGACGGCACGCTGCACTACGGCTCCGACGGTGAGAGCACGAAGGTCTTCCACGCCCGCGACGGGCTGGGCATGGCCATGCTGCGCGACTGCGGAGTGCGGATGGCCGTGATCAGTGGCCGTGCGAGCCCGATCATCCAGTCGCGACTGGGCGAGCTCGGGGTCACCGTCTTCAAGTTCCGGCGCATGGACAAGGCCCGCGCGATCGAGGAGCTGGCCGAGGAGTGGTCCCTCGCACCGGCACGGATGGCAGCCGTGGGCGACGACCTGGTCGACGTGCCCATGCTGCGCACCGTGGGCTTCGGGACGGCACCGGCCGATGCCGACCCGCGTGTGCAGGCGGTTGCCCACCGGGTCCTGACGCACCCCGGAGGACGGGGCGCCGTGCGCGAACTCGCCGAACTCGTCCTGCGGGCCCGCGGCGACTGGGAACGGATCACCGCCCGCTTCGAACTGGAGGGCCCGCGATGAGCGACGACGCCGTGCTCGCGCGCGGGCGCGCGGTCCTGCGACGCGAGGGCGAGGCACTCGTCGCGCTCTCCGAGGGCCTCGGCGACCGCTTCGTCGAGGCGGTGCGGTGGATGCTCGACTGCCGCGGTCGCGTGCTGGTGACCGGACTCGGCAAGAGCGGGATCGTGGCGCGCAAGGTGGCGGCGACCCTCACCGCGACTGGCACGCCCGCGTTGTTCGTGCACCCGGTCGAGGCCTTGCACGGGGACCTGGGCATCGCCACGTCCGACGACCTCCTCCTGGCGATCAGCCGTAGCGGCGACAACGCCGAGATCCTCGATCTGACCGCGTCGCTGCGGATGCACGGGGTGCGGAGCATCGGTCTGACCTGCCACGCCGAGAGCGAACTCGCGCGACGGGCCGACCTGGCGCTGGTGACCCCGATCGACGGCGAGGCCTGTCCGCTGGGACTCTCGCCCACGACGAGTGCCGTGGCCGCGGTGGCGATGGGGGACGCCCTGGCCATGGCCGTGCTCGACCAGCGTGGATTCGGGCCCGAGGACTTCGCGCTGCTGCACCCGAGTGGGGCGCTGGGGCGGGGTCTGACGCTGACGGTGCGCGATCTGATGCACGGCGGCGACGAGCTCCCCCTGGTGCCCGCCGGGACGAATGTCCGTGACCTGTTGCCGGTGATCACGGGCAAGCGCCTCGGGTGCGCCTGCGTGGTCGATCCCGACGGTGGTCTCCGCGGCTTCGTCAGCGACGGCGACGTGCGGCGGCTGCTCGAGGACGACACCGACCCTCTGTCCCGGTCCGTCGACAGCTTCATGACCCGCTCGCCGCGCACGGTCACGCCGGACGCACTCGCCCGGGACGCCCTCGACGCGATGGAGTCGAACGAGCCGGGACCCATCACGCAGCTGGTCGTGGTCGAGGGCTTCCGGCCGGTCGGTGTCCTGCACATCCACGACGTCCTGCAGGCTGGAGTGCGGCCCTCCTGAGGCCCTGCCGGGCACTTCACGGAATTTGGCACCATCCTTGCTTGACACGGCGCCCTCCGCGTCGTATCACTCCCACATGACCACGATCCGACACCCGGCCGGCGCTGCCGAGGGCGCCCTGGTGCGCCCGCGGCCGACCACGATCTCGCGGTTCCGCCGGGCCCGTCGGCTCGTGTTCCACGGAGCCGTGCGAGGGCTGGTCGGAGGCGTGCGGCGAGCACCGCGCCCGCTGGCCGAAGCGGCCCTGGTCGCTCTCGCCCGCCTGGCGCGCGC
>CAZQHE010000068.1:0-21604 GCA_964593155.1 uncultured bacterium | reverse complement strand
TCCCCGCTCCGAGCGCTCCGTTCGTCGACGCCGTGTCGACGTGATCGCCCGCCACGTACAACCCCCCGCGCACCCGCACCGGACGGTGGGGTGGATCGAGCCAACCGGGGAGTTGACGCGGCAGCGCGTGCCGGATCCGGTAGGTCCGCAGATGCCGCCACGACCGCGCCTCGGTGCCGAACCACCGCTCCATCTGCGCCAGCACGCGATCGGTCAGATCGCCCGCGACGTCCTCGTCGGATCCGAGCACGCTCGCCGAGACGAGCGCCCGATCCCCGGGGCCGTAGTCCGACGCGACCTGTGTCGGGAAACACAGGTTGTTCACCGGACCGGTGCCGTCGCCGTCGAGGACCAGTACGGGCTCGGTCACCGGAGCCTCTTCGGCCTCGAAGTAGAGACACGTGACCGCGTTCCACCGCGGCCGCGTGATCCCGCCGACGAGACCGGCGGCCGTGGTCCCGTCGGTCGCCACGACCACCTGCGCGCAGTCGATCGCCTCGCCGCCGACCAGGTGCACACGTTCCGGCTCCACGCCCTCGACCTCGGCGCGCAGCCGCACGGTGCCTTCCTCCAGCTGCTGCACCAGTTGCTCCGGGATCGCGCCCATCCCGCGGGCCGGGATCGCGGCGTGTCCCTGCGCGAACATCCGGAACACGAAGCGGAACATGCGACTGCTCGTGGCCAGCGTCGGATCGAGGAAGACGCCGCCGAGGAACGGCCGGAAGAATCCCTCGACGATCGATGGACCGAGCCCCGCGGACCGGAGGAATTCCGCGGTCCCGGAATCCGGTGCCTCGAGCTGATCGTCGATCGAGCCGCGCCCGCACCGCCACCGCAGGGCGGGCACGGCGAGCTTGTCGGCCAGGGTTCCCACCGGACTGCGCAGGGTGCTCAGCGCTCGGCGCGGTTCGCGAAAGGGATCGCCCAGGGGATGGAAGCCGCCGTCCCGGCGGACCAGAGCGCCCGGCCGGAAGCGACACAGGTCGAGTGCGTCCATGTCGAGAACGCGGCGGGCCTCGGGGTAGGCCGTCAGGAGGACCTGGAACCCCCGGTCGAGCCGGAAGCCCTCGAGCTCGTCCGTCCGCACCCGACCGCCGACACCGTCGGAGGCCTCGAGAACGGTGCACGGCACGCCGGCACGCTGCAGGTGCAACGCGCACGACAGACCCGCGAGGCCGGCCCCCACCACGACCACCGGGCGCGCGAAACCACCCATGGGTTCGACCTCCCGCTCGGCGTCATCACTCGTGGCCGGCGTGTTCGGCCGCCCTCAGCGCAACAACGCGTTCATTAGCAGCTTGAACGTACCATCGGTCTGCGCGCGCCGCTGCGGGCTGAACCCGAAGAGCACCACACGACCTTCCCCCACGGGAATCTCCAGCAATGCCGGACGACCGTGCAGGTGCTCCTCGCCGGTGAGGAAGCCCGCCACCCGGACGTCGTCGTCGGCGTAGCGTGCCACCACCGCCGTCGGTCGCGGCCAGGCCTGCGGCCGGTAGGCGTAACCGTTGGCGAAGTACAGACTGGCCGTGGCAGGCATGCCCGCCGCCAGCGGATGGTCGGTGTCGAGGACGCCGCGGATCAGTGTCCCGGGCGCGTAGAACTCGTCGCGATCGACACCGTCGAGCTCCACACGTACGGGCAGACCCAGGTTCTCGACCACCCACGGTGTGGAGTGGTTCAACGCGATCAACGTCCCACCGGCCTCGACGAAGGCGCGCAGGGCCATTCCGGCCTCGGTCCCGCCGAGGCCGCGGCGATAGCGCTCGGGCCAGAGGGCATCGGCCACCCGCCCCTGCCCCGCGCTCTGCCGGCCGTTCTCGAGCTCGCGCTCGCGCACCGAGGGCAGCAGGACGACGTCGGTGTTCCGCCGCAGGCGGCGACCGTCGTCGGCCCCACGCAGTTCGGGTTCGCCCGGCCGGATCCGGCGGTACTCCACGCGGTGGCGATCGAGCACGAGGCGCGTCCAGCCCTCGTCCTTGCTCCCGCCCCACGGCGCGAACACGGCCAGACGCGGTGCAGTGACCACCACGGTGTCGCCCACCGGCACGTCGACGGGTTCGACGTCGCGCGCGACCGTATCGAGCGAACGATCGACGTCCTGCACGTGGTAGTGGACGGTGCCGGTGTGCGTGAAGCGCTCGACCGTTTTGCCGGCGCGCAGCGCGGCGTGGACCAGCGCGTGCGTGGCGAGGTCGGTGGCCGGAACGACCAGGTCGCCCCGGGGCGGTTCGAAGCGCGCGGACGCCGTCGGGTCGACCCGGGTCAGGTCGAAGGCCTCGAGCGCGTTCCGGTCGTCCACTTCCAGCACGCGCACGCCGAGCAGCTCGCTCAACCGCCACGCGGTCACGTCGTAGGGGCGGATGACCGAACCATCGGACTGTTCGATCATGGGATAGTCCGTGGTCCCCAGCATCTCCAGGACGAAGGGGCGGAAGGGCTGGTCGGACCGGATCACCCAGGCTCCGGCGTCGACGAGATGATCGCCGAAGCGCAGATCGGAGTCGGCGCGGTGCAGCTCCACGCCGCCCGAGTGGAGGATCTCCATCATGCGGTCGTCACTACCCCGGTCGATCTGATCACGGGGGACGACGAAGGCGTACGGCGCTTCGCTGCGCCCCGCGTCGATCGCGTCGCGGTTCATGCGCCAGAAGTTGACGAGCAGGTCCTCCCGGCGATCGGCGGCCCACCGCAGGAAGCCCCAGGTGAGGTCGACCTTCAACGAGACGATGTCGTCCAGCCGCCACCATCCGCCCGGCCAGGGCTCGAGGAAGTTCGTGCGGCGCTCGTACTCGGGCAGTCCGCGCCCCCAGGCCTGCGCGCTTCCGGGCGGGAAGTACAGTGGCGTGGCCAGCCGTGCGCTGGCCACCTCGCTGAGGATGCCGAGCATGTTGTGCCAGAAGCCCGTCGAGCGCACCGAGCCCGGCCACTCGGCCGTGAAGATCGTCTGGGTGGCGATGCCGGTCCACCCCTCTGCGGTGAGATCGCTCACGACCTGCTGTCCCGCGGCGGCGAGCTGGCTGTACACCAGCGGATGGACGCTCGGCGACAGGGGATCGTCGAAGGGCGGCAGGAACAGACGCGGTCCGCCGCTGCCCATCTGGTGCTCGTCGACGATCATCTGCGGCAACCAGTCGTGGTAGAGCACCTGCGACCACATCGAGGTCTCGACGAGGTTGTTGAAGAAGCCGTCGCGGTTGTTGTCGTGACCCGCGTAGGGGTGGTACAGCTCGAGCGGTCGCGTGCCCTCGGCCTCGGTGCCCACCGTCTCCATGTACCACTCGTTCACCAGGTCGAGCCCGTCGGGGTTCATGCTGGGCACGATCAGGATCATGAGGTTCTCGCGGATACGACGTGTGACGGGATCGTCGCGCGTCGCGAGCTGGTGCACGATCCGCAGACCCGCCTGGCTCGACCCGACCTCCACCGAATGCACGCCGAGCGAGAAGGCCACCGTGGCCCGCCCCTCGGCGGCCAGTGCGCGGGCTTCGTCCTCCGTCGTCGTCCGGGCGTCGTACAGGGCCCGGTTCTGCGCGCGGATCTGCTCGGCTCGCCGGAGGGCCTCGGCGTCGGTGATCTTCACCAGCAGGAAGGGACGCCCCTCGGTCGACGTGCCGAGCTCGACGACCTCGACCCGGTCGCTGGTCCTGCCCACCTCCTCGTAGTAGGCGACCATGCGATCCCAGGTGAAGAGGTGACGGTCCTCACCGGCGGGGCGGCCGAGGAACTCTTCGGGAGAAGGAACGGCGCCACCGGCGGCATCGACGGCGATCAGACAGAAAGCGGCGGCTGCGAGCAGCCGCCGCGGGCAGGGCGAGAGCATCGAGGAGAGAACCTCCGGACGTCGGGTTCGGGGGTCAGCGAACGAGGACGGCGCGGCGCACCTGGTTGCCGTCGGCGGTGCGCAGACGGAACAGGTACACGCCGCTGGCGGCGGCGTGGCCGGCGTCGTCGGTGCCGTCCCAGACCGGTGCGTGCCGGCCGGCGTCGAGACGACCCTGGATCAGCGTCCGGACGCGACGACCACGCACGTCCAGGATCTCGAGGGTCACGGCCCCGGCGCGCGCGAGGTCGAAGCGGACCTCGGTGCGCGGGTTGAACGGCGAGGGCACCGGTGGGTGCAGCGTGGTGGCCGCCACGGACGGCGGCGCACTCGTCGCGCCGCCGGCCACGGTGGCCTGCAACGTCACCACGAGGGTCGCGCGCGCGCTCGCGCCCTGCACCAGGAAGTCGTCCTGCGTGGTCAGGGTGACCGTGGCCTCGACCGTCGTCCCGGCGTCGAGACCGTTCAGGTCGACCTCGACCCGACGATCCAGCGGCGTTTCCCGCACGAAGTAGGCGGCGGGATCGAGCAACGAGAACCGCGTGGCATCGGGCCCACCGATCTGCGTGCCCGACACGTACACCCCGGCCTGGACGTCGTCGGCCCCGAAGTTGGCCACGGTGTAGGTCATCTCCTCGGTGGTGGCTTCGGCGTCGTCCAGGACGATCGTCTGCGCCTCGACCACCGTCGTATCGCTGAGCGACGGCACCGACGGCCGCACGATCGCGCCCTCGAAGGGTACGAGCACGTCGCTGCGGCCCGGATCGTCGGTCGTCAACTGCAGGCCCCCGGTGAAGACCCGTGGCGTCCCGGTGTCGACGGCCACGTTCACGTTGGCGATCTCGCCGGGCTGGAGCTCGCCCGACGTATTGCCGCCGAGGATCACACCGGGCTCGGTGGCGGCGACCTCGAAGTCGAGTTCGTCGACCGGCGCCAGCGCCGTGTTGCGCAACTGGAAGGTCTCGACGATCGACTCGCCCTCGAGCACCGGGCCGATCGCGAACACCTCGGGCAGATACTGCAGCTGGGCCGGCTCCTGCAGTTCGACCACCACCGGCAGGTGGTCACTGGCCGCGAAGAGGTTGTTCGCCAGGGCCTGCCCCACCGCGGCGTTGGTCGGGGCGGAGTTGATCGAACTGTTGAAGTGCAGGCCGTCCTGCCCGAAGGCCTCGTAGGTGCCCGGCAGGTAATCCCAGGCCTCTGTGTCCTGCAGGTCCGCGTCGATCAGGATGAAGTCGAAGCGGTCGTCCATACCGCCGGTGGCGCCGCCGTCGGGCTGGTTCACGCTGCGGGTCGATTGCGTGTGCACCGCGGCGAACGAGGCGTTGTTGTTCCAGGATCCGGCCTGGTCGATCGGATCGAAGAGCTGCGCTGGCTCGATCGGATTGCCCACGAGCGCGCCCCACGCGGGCTCGCTCGAGGTGTAGATGTTGAAGTCGCCCATCACCATGACGGGCTGACCCTCGGTCCAGCGCAGGATCATGTCGTCGCGGATCGCCCGCGCGGCCACGCGACGGTCCTCGACGTTGTCCGACCCCTGACTCGCCTTGAGGTGCGTGGAGTAGATCACGAAACCCGGCGAGGTGTCGGCCGATGCGGCCAGCCGCAACCGCCACCAGTCGGTCTCGCGCGGGAAGGTGTTCACCTCGCCGACCTCGATCTCGACGAACTCGCCCGCACGGTAGTAGAGAGCGTTGTCGGAGTCGTTGCCGTTGGTGAAGGTGGCCTGCGTCCACTGACCCGGGCCGAGCACGTCGAAGACGTCCGACTTCATCGCGGCCGCGCCCGCGCTGTTCTGGATCTCCTGCATGACCACGATGTCGGGATCGACGGCCGCGATCACCGCACGGAAGTCGTCGGCACGCGCGGCCCCCGTGGATCCCGGGTAGTTGAGCACGTTCCAGCTCATGATCTTGACCGCCGAGGCCGGCGAGGCCACCAGGAGCGCGGCGACCACCAGCAGCAGGCGGAGCACGGAGACGTCGAAACGCGAATGCACACGAGCGGGAGACATGTTCGTTCCTCGCGGGCTTCGGGAGCAGGGCACGGATGCGAGATCCACGACGAAGCGGCGGTGCCCGTCCGGACCCCGCCGCGGAGAGTCTAGCACGACCGGCGGGCCATCGGGAGGGTCACTCCTCCGCTTCGTAGAGATAGGCGCAATCCTCCAGACGCGCCCCCTCGGCGTCGGCCACCGCGAACCGGGCGTCGCTCCACATCGAGACGCCGGCGTATTCGCCCTTCCTGTTCACCAGGTAGAACTTCAGGCCGAAGGCGGGGCGGCCCTTCGGGTCGCGCAGGCGCGCCTCGCACTTCTCGGCGACCCGCTCGAGGACCGCCATGCCGGCTTCGAGCGGGTTCATTCCCTGCCGCATGAACTCGACGGCCAGATGGCTCGACAGACGCTGCAGGTTCTCCTCGCCGCGACCGGTGCTCCCCACCGCGCCGACGGCGTTGTCGACGTACAAGCCGGCGCCCAGGATCGGCGAGTCCCCGACCCGGCCGGGGATCTTGAAGGCCAGGCCGCTGGTGGTGGTCACGCCGGCCAGATCGCCGTCGGGCGTGACCACGTTGCAGTTGATGGTGCCGTACACGCGATCGCCGAAGGGATCGAGGATCGAGCGCCAGTCGCGGCCGGTGCGGCCCGCTCGGCTGCTCCGCAGCTGGTCCCGGTAGACCTCCGGGCCGATCCAGTCGTCGTCGTCGCTCAGGCTCTCCTTCCAGTCGAGCCAGATCTCGCGGGCCTCTTCGGTGAGCAGGTCCTTCTCCTCGAAGCCGTGCGCGCGGGCGAAGCGCCGGGCGCCCTCGCCCACCAGCAGGACGTGATCGGTGCGGAAGGCCACCAGGCGGGCCACGCGGCTCGGGTGGACGACGTTCTGCAGGGCGGCCACGCCCCCACCACGGCCGGTCGGCCCGTGCATGCAACACGAATCGAGCTCGACCACGCCGTCCTCGTTCGGCAGGCCGCCGTGGCCCACGGTGAGGTCGTCGGGATCCTCCTCGACGAGGTTCACACCCGCGATCACGGCGTCGAGAGGGTCGCGTCCCTCGCGGACGGCCCGCACCGCGGTGTCGACGGCCCGCAGGCCGTTGGCACTGCTCACCGCCACCGGCGGGACTCCACGGGACGCCGGCGCCGCACGGGCGATGCGGGGCAGCGAGGCCGTCAGGGACGCGGCACCGAGCCCCACGGCAGCACCCAGGAAGCCACGCCGACCCAGGCGTGGACCGGAGCCGGAGTCGTCGGAAGTGGACATGGTCGTCTCCAGTGTCGGAGGAGGAGCGGAGGGCTGATGATCCTAGGCCATCGCCACCGAATCGGGCTAGTCTCGACCGATCCGTGCAACGCGGGCCACACTTCGTGCGTCCTGTCACACGGGAACCCGAACCGTCCTCTCCGCTCCCGGGAGCCGCCATGCGCCGCGCCGCCAAGATCACGCTCGGAATCCTGTTCGCGCCGATCGGACTGGGCGTCCTGGGCCTCGTGGCCTTCGGCGCGCTGCGCGCGGTCGGCGTGCCCGATCCGGAGGTCGGTACCGAGCAACTCGAACAGCCGCTGCCCGAGAGCGCCCGGACCACCCTCCAGCCTCGCAGCGAGGACTCCTCCGCGCTCGAGGCCCCCGAAGTCGACGGAGCCATCCGGGTGGAGCTGGACCTCGTCGAGGGGATGTTCAGGGTCGAGCCGCACGACGGCGACGACATCGAGGTCGACGCCCGCTACGACCGCGCCACCTACGCCCTCGAGCGCGAGTACGGACTCGACGGCGAGACCCCGGTCTTCCGCCTGGAATTCCGCTCGAAGGTGCACTGGCTGCGTCGCATCGCGCAGGACGGTGCCATCGACAGCGGCGACCTCGGCAACAACGAGGTCACGGTGTATCTGCCCCGTGGCGTGCCGATCGACCTGCGGACCAGGATGTCCCGGGCCGAGGGCGAGTTGGTCCTCGACGGGCTCGTACTGACGAATCTGGTCACAGACCTGGGCATGGGCGAGTACTCCGTCGAGAGCGGCGAGCCGAACCCCGTCGTCATGCGTCAGGCCCTCTTCGACCTCGGTATGGGCGAGGCCTCGCTCCGCGGCCTGTCCCACCTGCGCGCCTCCCGGATCACCGTGAAGGGTGGCATGGGCGAGATCGAGGTGGACATGGGCGCCTCGCTGACGATGGACACCGAGCTGCACGCGAGACTGCGGATGGGCGAGATGCGCCTGGAGTTGCCCGACGACGCGCTGCTGGACGTCGACAGCGATTTCGGAGCGACGCTGGGCGAGGTCGACGACCGCGGCGTGCGCAACCGCCGGATCGAGGATCCCGAGAAGGCCCACCACCTGCGGGTGACGGGCTCGATCCTCATGGGCGCGCTCGTCGTCGACGAGTTCCGCGCCCGTGGATCCGGCCCGGACCTGCGCTGAGGGTTGACCTGTGGATCGAGCTCGTCGCATGGTTCCGCTTCCCCGGAAGACCGACCCAGGAGAGCCGATTCGATGAGCGAGACCTACTACGCGCCGAAGGACCTGCCGAAGTTCGAGGAGATCGGTGAGGAGGCCCCCGAGCTCTGGCGCAAGTTCAGCCAGTGGTACGGCGCGGCGTTCGAGGAAGGCGCCCTGTCCGCCCGCGAGAAGTCCCTGATCGCACTGGCCGTGGCCCACGCCGTGCAGTGCCCCTACTGCATCGACGCCTACACGCAGGACTCCCTGGAGAAGGGCAGCAACCTCGAGCAGATGACCGAGGCCGTGCACGTGGCCGCGGCGATCCGCGGCGGCGCCTCGCTCGTCCACGGCGTGCAGATGCGCAACGTGCACGACCAGCTCTCCATGTGATCACCCCCCGGATTCCGTCATGAGCACCCAGAGCCTTCTGCGGCGCGAGCACCCGCTCGCGTCGCCCGCCGCCCAGGTCGATCGTCTGCGTGAGCTCGGCGATCGCTACGACTTCGCCCGACCGCTGGCCGAGGCGGGGCTGTGGCCGCTGCGCGCGGTCGGCCTCGACACGCTGCAGATCAACGTGGGCAAGCTGTGCAATCAGTCCTGCACGCACTGTCACGTCGACGCCGGTCCGGATCGCCGCGAGATCATGTCCGACGAGGTCCTCGAGGCCTGTCTGTCGTTGCTGATCGACGGAGGCATCCGGGCGCTCGACATCACCGGCGGTGCGCCCGAGTTGCATCCCCGCTTTCGAGAGCTGGTGACCCGTGCCGCCGAGGCCGGCAAGCACGTCATGCACCGCTGCAACCTGACGGCGATCCTGTTGCCCCGGTACGCCGACATTCCCGAGTTGCTGGCCGAGCACGACGTCGAGATCATCGCGTCGCTGCCCTACTACCTGCCCAAGCAGACCGACCGTCAGCGCGGCGACGGCGTGTTCCAGAAGTCGATCGTCGCCCTGCGACGACTGAACGCCCTGGGCTACGGCACCGGCGGGTCGCGGCAGCTGAACCTGGTGACGAACCCGGTCGGGGCCTTCCTGCCCGGCGACCAGGGCGCGCTCACGCGCGACTGGAAGCGCGAACTCGACCGGCGCTACGGCGTGACCTTCGATCATCTCTTCACCATCACGAACATGCCGATCAGTCGGTACCTGGAGTTCCTGGACGACTCCGGCAACCTCGAGCGCTACATGGAGAAGCTACGCGGGGCCTTCAACCCGGTGGCGGCCCAGGGCGTCATGTGCCGGTCGTTGGTCTCCGTGGGCTACGAGGGCGCGATCTACGACTGCGACTTCAACCAGATGCTCGAGATGCCGGCCGGGACCGAGTCCGGCGACGCGCCGAACATCGCCGATGTGCCGGCCGAGGAGCTGGTCGACCTGCTCGCCCGGCGCACGATCCGCACCGCACCGCACTGCTTCGGCTGCACGGCCGGGGCGGGGTCGAGCTGTGGTGGGTCGACGGTCTGATCAGGGAGCGCGCTCCAGCACGCCCACGTGCAGGGCGGTGGGGGTCTCGGGTCCGAAGTATACCCGATGCCTCGCCTCGACGAAGTCCTCGTCCTCGGCAAGATGGATGTTCTCGACCCAGCTCTGCGGATTGCGGTCGAAGAAGGGGAACATCGAGCTCTGCACCTGCACCACGATCCGGTGGCCGCGCTCGAAGGTGTGCAGGACGTCCTGCAGGGGAACGTCCACGCGGGTGATCTCGCCCGGCACGAAGGGTTCGGGATCGGTATATGAGTTCCGGTAGCGGCCGCGGAAGATCTCGCTGCGCACCAGCTCGAGGCGTCCGCCCGGACCCTCCTCCTCGTCCTCGACCTCACCGGGGAATTCGTCGATCAGCTTCACCACCCAGTCGGCGTCCTCGCCGGTGGTGCTCACGTACAGCTCCGCCGTGATCGGACCGGCGAGGGTCAAGTCCTCCTCCAGCACCTCGCTCCGCCAGGTCACCACGTCGGGACGTCGCGCAGCGAAGCGCTGGTCCTCGGTCATGTAGTTCCGCGCCCAACGCGTGGTGATCTCCTGCGTGTAGGGCACGGGGTGCGCGGGATCACTCACATACGCCTCGTGGCCTTCGGCTTCGACCCCGGCGAAGGACAGCGTGCCGTCCGGTCCCACGAACAGCCGATCGTCGGTGACCGCGGGCGGCCACTGCTCGAACCGCCGCCAACGATCGGCGCCGGTCTCGAACACCAACGCCTCGGGCAGACCGGGATCGGGGCCGCCCTTCAGATGGTGCACGAAGAAAGGGAACTCGACGTGCTCGCGGTACCAGGCGCTGGTGTCGAAGCCGAACCAGGCCTCGCCCATCCGTTCGCCCGATCGGCGCGCCCACTGTCCGTGCGACCACGGACCCATGACCACGCGGACGTCGGCGCTCGGGTTCTCGGCGTTCGCCACCCGGTAGACGTTCCACGGCCCGTAGAGGTCCTCGGCGTCGTACAGCCCTCCGACGACCAGGACGTTCGTGTCGATGTCGCGCAGGTGCGGCAGCAGGTTCCGGCTCTGCCAGAACTCGTCGTAGGTGGGGTGCTCGGCGAAGGCGTTCCAGAAGGGGATCTCGCCCTCGAAGTGACGCTCGTTCACGTTGCTCACGGCACCGAGCTCGAGGAAGAACCGGTAGCCGTCGTCGGTCCCGTGGTCGAACCAGGGCTCGCCCTTCTCGGCCGGAGCCTCGCGGGGCACCCCGAAACTGCTGAAGAAGTTGAAGGCGAGGTTCAGGCCGAAGGCCCCGTGGTGGTGCATGTCGTCGAACCACCAGTCGGCGATCGGGGCCTGCGGCGACACCGCCTTCAGCGCGGGATGGGTGTCGATCATACCCGCGGCGGCGTAGAACCCGGGGTAGCTGATCCCCCACATCCCCACGCGCCCGTTCGTGCGCGGCAGTTCGTCGATGATCCACTCGATCGTGTCCCAGGTGTCGGTGCTCTCGTCGACGCCGTTCTCGCCGTCGGCAAGCTGCGGGCGCATGTTCACGAAGGTACCCTCGCTCATGCGCTTGCCGCGGACGTCCTGGTAGACGAAGACGAACTTCTCGCGCGCGAAGTGCTCGCTCGGCCCGAGGCGTGTCCTGTAGTCCGAGGCTCCGTAGGGGCCGCTGCCGTAGGGCGTCCTCAACAGCATGACGGGCCACGTGCCCTCGAGATCGTTCGGCGTGTAGACCACCGTGTAGAGTCGCACGCCGTCGCGCATGGGCACGAGGTGTTCGGTCTTGGTGTAGTTCGCGCGGACGAAGGCGGCCAGGTCGTCGTCGGCGCCGGCCGAGGTGGCGGCGAGGATCGGCGCCGTGGCGACGATCGACAGAAGGAGCAGGACACGGCGGAGCACGGATCGGACCTCCGGGAGCGGGGAAGGCGCGAGTCTAGCGCAGGGATCCGCACCCGGCCACGTTGCGCTCCGGAGGCCCGCTCGAGCCGGTGGTCTACGGCAACCCCTCGTTCCCGTAGTACTCCCAGAAGAAATGCAGATTGCCCTGGCCCATGCCCAGCTGCACGCCCTCGGCGATGGCACGGGTGACGTAGTCCTTGGCCTGGGCCACCGCATCGTCCATCGAGCGACCGCGGGCGAGGAATGCGGCGATCGCCGAGCTGAGCGTACATCCGGTTCCGTGCGTGACGTTGCCCGGGACGCGCTCGGCCTCGAGCACGCGCTCGGTGCCGGCGGCGACGAAGAGGTCGTCGGCATCGCCCCGCCGGTGCCCGCCCTTCAGCAGGACTCCGACGTCGCAGCTCTGGTGCAGGGTCTTCGCCGCGGCCCGGAGTTCGGTGTCGTCGTCGGCGAGTTCACGCTCGAGCAACATGCCGGCCTCGGGAACGTTCGGTGTCACGAGGTGCGCCAGCGGCAGTAGACGATCGCGGATCGCCTCGACCGCCTCGTCCTCGAGAAGAGGATCGCCACTGCCGGCGACCATCACCGGATCGAGCACCACGTTCCGCAACTCGTGTTCGCGCAGCGCACGGGCCACCGCATCGACGATCTCCGCGTTGGCCAGCATGCCGATCTTCACCGCGGCCACGTCGAAGTCCTCGACCACGGCGTCGATCTGCGCCCGAACGAAGGCGGGATCGAGGGCCACGAAGCCCCGCACGCCCTGGGTGTTCTGTGCGGTGACGGCGGTGATCGCGCTGGTCCCGAAGACGCCGAGCGCCGAGAAGGTCTTCAGGTCGGCCTGGATCCCGGCGCCGCCCCCGCTGTCGCTGCCGGCGATGGTCAGGATGACGGGCATGGTGCTGCTCATGTGGACTCCTCCCTCGGAACGATGATCGGGCAGAAGATGGCCGCGAAGTGCCGCCGCGTCTACCTTCGGCGCCATGCGCTTCGACCGGGTGACCCTCGCGCTGCTCACGGTGCAGCTTCTCTTCGCGATCCACTACGTGGCCGCGAAGCACCTGCTCGAGCACATCCCGCCGCCGGCCTGGGCCGCGCTGCGGGTGACCGGGGCCGCCGCGATCATGCTGGCCTTCACCCGGCACGACTGGCCGCGGTGGCCACGCGCGCCCCGCATGTGGGCACGACTCGCCCTGCTCAGTGTGTTCGGCGTGATCGTCAACCAGATCCTCTTCGTCGAAGGCCTGTCGCGGACGGTCCCCTCGCACAGCGCGCTGATCAACACCTCGATCCCCGTCGTCACTCTGGTGGCCGCGGTACTGCTGCGGCAGGAGCACTTCGATCGGCGCAAGATCGCCGCGGTCGCGGTGGCCCTGACCGGGGTCCTGATCCTGCTGCGCGTCGAGGACTTCGACCCCACCGCGGGTACCGTGCAGGGCGATCTGCTCACTCTGGCCAACGCCAGCTCCTTCTCGGTCTTCCTGGTCCTGTCGCGGCCGGTGGCACGAGAACTCGGGGCCAGGATCGTCACGCCGATCGTGTTCGGGATCGGGGCGATCGCGATCACGGTCTTCGGGCTGCCCTCCCTGATCTCGACGGACTGGTCGGCGGTGCCGCCGCTCGTCTGGCTGCTCGCGGTGGTGATCGTGCTGGGGCCGACGGTCGGAACCTATGCGCTGAACGTGTGGGCACTGCGGCGGGTCGAGTCGTCGCGCGTGGCGCTGTTCGTGTACCTGCAGTTCGTGCTGGCGGCGCCGCTGTCGGCCTGGCTGCTCGACGAGCCATTGTCGCTGCGCCTGATTCCGTCCGCCGCGCTCGTGTTCATGGGCGTCGCGCTGACGCGGCGTCGCCCCACGCGGCCCACACCGGCGACCTGACCGGAGACGCGACGACGACGGGAAAGGGCCGCCCTCTTCGCGAGAGCGGCCCTTCGACCCGAGTCCCGATCCCGGGACCTCTGCTTCGTCTCGTTCGCGAGTGGATCTACTGGTAGTTCCGCTTGAGCTGGCCCCAGGTGCGGACCTCGTTGTCGACGATCGGATCGGAAGGCTCGACCTTGCCGTTCCAGTTCTCGTCGTAGCCCTCGAGGGTCACCGTGGCTCTGTTGCTGATGCTGACCACGAAGGCCCAACCGAGCTGGTCGGCCGGCGCGATCTCGCCGAGACGGGTGCCGCCGGTCCAGTTGACCGTACCGGCGCCGCTCTGCAGCGAACCGAAGTCGACGCGGCGGAACTGGTCGAACGTTCCCGTCAGGATGGCGGTGCCGTCGCTGAAGGTCGTGGCGTCGCCGAAGTCGGCGAGGGTGCCGTCGTCCTCGTACAGCGAGATCGTGCCACCGGCGTAGTCCTGCTGGGTTCCGCTGTCGGTGATCAGCTCGAGGCCCTCGATCACCAGCGTATAGCGATCGTTCACGTCGCCGGTCAGCGGGAGCGGCGTCTCGATGGAACCGTTGTTGGTGATCTTGGCCACCATGGTCAGGGTGCCACCGACACCGCCCGGAAGAAGGGCCTGGCCGTTGAAGTCGAACCACTGGGACTGAGCGGCCGCGGTGCCCGGAAGCGAGATCACCAGCGCCGCGAGAGACATCAGGAGCAAGTTCTTCATCGTGTCCGTTCTCCTTGGGTCGTTCGCGAGGGTCGGGTCTAGTTCCGGAACAGCGACTTCACGGCACTGAAGCTGGACTCGTCGGTGTCGACGGCGGCGTCGACCTCGAGGGTCCCGGTGATCTGCAGGTCGTAGCCGTCGGGCATCTGCGTGGCCAGGGGCTTGGTGAAGGCACCGCCGAAGGTGTAGGCACAATCGGCCTCGTTGTCGCAGATCTGGGCCGCGGTCCCACCGACACCGTCGATGTTGCCGTCGTACGCACCGATACCGCTCGAGTCGATGTCGAGGTTGAAGTCGGTGAACTCGCCCTCGAACAGCATCTGACCGTCGGTGAAGGTCGTGAGCAGGCCGTTCGGCGGGTTGGTCCCCCAGTCGTGGTTCAGGACGGCGTCCTCGTAGACCTCGATGCGCCCGCCCGTGTAGGTGATGCGCTCGATGCCGTTGTCGTCGAAGCTACCCGCGCTGACGAGATCGTAGATGTAGATGGTCACTTCCTGGCTCAGCGGATCGACGCCGAAGAGCTCGTCGTACTGGCCGGCGACGCCGGTGATGACGAGCACGTCGCCCGGGTTGCTGGGTGCGCCGTCCCCCAGGCCGCCGGTCTCGTAGGAGAAGCCGGAGTAGTCCATGAGGATGACGTTCTGTGCCGACGCCGGCGCGGCGACGGCGAACACGAGTGCGATGGCGAAGAGGGCATGGAGCCGCATGGGCGTGGTCCTCCGGTGTGGAGTCAGGTCGTCGAGTTGTACCCTCGGGCGGGCGGCCCCGGATTCGGAGGCGCCGCTTCGAGAGAGGCGATTGCTCGGGAGCCTGAGCGGGGTTCAGGTCGGACAGCGGCCCCGGGCGACGAGTGCCCGCGGCGCCGTTGCCGTGCGGAGCAACCTAGCACGGATCGGAGTGCCGCGAAAACCCTCTCGATTCCCCGAAGTGCCTCGATCCGGCCGATCGTACCGACTGGATCGAACAAAGGGAGAAGACAGGGGCGAAGTCCGGTGAAGACGGCGGACCCCGGCCCGGCCCTCGATCAGATCCGGCCGATGAAGTGGGTCCCGCCCTGGCCGTCGATGGCGGCGTGCAGGCTGGCCGGATCGGTGACCAGGGCCCGCTTGCCCCCCTGCTCGAGGAAGTCGATCACGGCGTCGATCTTCGGACCCATGCTCCCCGCGGGGAAATGCCCCTCGGCCCGCAGGCGCTGGATCTCCTGCAGGGTGACCGCTCCGAGCGGCCGCTCGTCGGACGTCCCGAAGCCCACGTACACCTGGGGCACCGCGGTCAGGATGATGAAGAGGTCGGCCTCGATCTCGCGCGCCATGACCGCGCTGGTGAGATCCTTGTCGATCACGGCCTCCACGCCCTTGTAGGCGCGGGTCTCGGGGTCGATCACGATCGGGATTCCCCCGCCTCCGCCGGCCAGCACGATGTGACCGCGCAGCGCGCTGTCGCGGATGGTGCGTCGCTGGATCACCTTGAGCGGCTTCGGCGACGGTACGAGCCGTCGCCATCCGCGCCCGGCGTCCTCGGTGATGCTCCAGCCCAGCTCGTGTTGCCGTTCCTTCGCGGTGCCCTCGTCGTAGAAGGGCCCGATCGGCTTGGTGGGATCGTTGAAGGCCGGGTCCTCGACGTCGACCACGACCTGCGTGACGACGGTCTCGACGTAGCGCTTGATCTCGTGCTCGCGCAGCTGGTTGAGCAGGGCCTGCTGGAGGATGTAGCCGAGCGAACCCTCGGTCTGGGCGACCAGCACGTCGAGGGGCATCGACGGCACCTCGGCGGTGGCCGTCTCCTGGATCAGCATGAGGTTGCCCACCTGGGGGCCGTTGCCGTGCGTGATGACCAGGTTGTAGCCACGCTCGATCAGCAGCAGCAGGTGGTCGCAGAGGACCTGGGCGTTGCGTTCGTGGTCCTCGATGGTGCCCGTCTCGCCCTTCTGGATGAAGGCGTGTCCCCCGACGGCCACGACGGCCGTGGGCGTCGGCACGGGGTGCGGCTGCGGAGGATGCTGGCTGGTCGGCTGGAGGGAATCGGGGCTCATCGAGACCTCACTGGCGGGTTGCGCCGCGAACGCGGCGGTCGGGGGTGGACGAGTGCGGAAGCCCTAAGAATCGGCCATTCCGGCGGTCGGCGCCAGGAAGCCCCGGGTGGACACCCGCTCGGCGAACAAGGGCAGCATTTCGCGGCCGTTCTGCTATTCTGTGACCTTGCCGGGCGGCGATCCGACGCCACCCGGGACACCGGATTCCGAACAGGGGGCACCCGATGACCGACGTACGCATGCCGGACATCCAACCCATGGGCACGCCGAACCCGCGCAGCGTGAAGTTCCTGACCGACCGCACGCTCGTCGAGGTGGGCAGCGCCGACTTCCGCACGCCCGAGAGCTGCGAGCGCTCCCCCCTCGCGCGCAAGCTCTTCGATCTCGACCACGTCGAAGGCGTCTTCCTCTGTCAGAACTTCGTCACGGTCACGGCCGATCGCGACGACCAGTGGACCACGCTGTCGCCGAAGATCGTCGACGTGCTGCGCGAACACCTCATGGCCGACGAGCCGGTCCTCACCGGCGAGGTCGACGACCACGGCGGCGAGAAGGGCGAGGTCGAGACCAAGATCAAGGAGATCCTCGACAAGCAGATCCGTCCCGCCGTGGCCATGGACGGCGGCGACATCATGTTCGTGGGCTTCCAGAACGGCGTCGTGCAGTTGAAGATGCAGGGCGCCTGCGGTGGCTGCCCGTCGAGCACGGCCACGCTGCGCCAGGGCATCGAGGCGCGCCTGCGCCACTTCATCCCACAGGTGCAGAGCGTCGAGGCCGTCTGACCTTGCGAGGACCCGGATCCGTCGTCTGTCCCGAGTGCGGACGTCTCGTCGAACTCGGTGAATCGAAGTGCCCGAGCTGCGGGCGGTGGCAGCCGTCCCTGTTCGGGCTCGCGCCGATCCTGCAGCGCACCTTCGGCACGCTCGAGGTCACCCAGCTCGTCTTCTGGGCGTGCTGCATCCTGTACGCCCTGTCGCTCGTGCTCGATCCGGGCGCGGTGCTCCAGAGCCGGGGCTTCTTCAACATCCTGTCGCCGAGCAGCCAGGCGTTGCTCCAGCTCGGCATGACCAGCGGCGGTCTCGTCGACCGCTTCGGCCTGTGGTGGACCCCACTCTCGGCCACCTACCTGCACGGCAGCCTGCTGCACATCTTCTTCAACATGATGTGGCTGCGGATCCTTGGTCCGCAGCTCGAGCACGACCTCGGCCCGGGACGCTTCTTCCTGTTGTACACTCTGGCCGGCGCGGGGGGCTTCGTGTTGTCGAACACGATCACCGGCAACCCCACCGTGGGGGCCTCGGGCGCGATCTTCGGGCTGCTCGCGGCCACGATCATCCTGGCTCGGCACCACGGCGGCGCCTGGGGACAGGCGGTGGGTCAGCAGGCGATCATGTACGCGGTACTGCTGTTCGCCTTCGGCTTCGTCTCGCGCACCACGAACAACTGGGCGCACGCCGGCGGCTTCGTCGTGGGCGGGCTGGCCATGTTCGTGCTGCTGAAGCAGAGTCAGCGGGCCGAGGGACCCCTGGTGCAGCTGGGAGCTCTGGCACTGGCGGTCGCCACCGTCGGCGCGGTGATCGCAAGTTTCTTCGTCGTCCGATTCGGATGAGGAGCACCGTCATGACGCGCTGGATCCTGACCCTGGCAATCCTGACCATCGCTACCACGTCCTCCGCCCAGGACCCGCCGCGCTTCGAGTTCGAACTCGAGGGCGCCGCTGTCTGGCAGTCGAAGAACGACGTGCAGATCCCCAACGACCCCTCGGCGACGCGCTTCTCGATCGTCGACCTGGTGGGCAACGGACCGGTCGCGGCAGGGCGGTTGACCCTCCGCTGGAACCTGAACGACCGCCACCAGCTGCACGCGCTCGGTGCACCGTTGCAACTGGTGGAGTCGGGCACACCCGACACCGAGATCTCCTTCGCCGGCGAGACCTTCGCCGCGGGTCGCGAGGCCGAGGCCACCTTCCGATTCAACTCGTGGCGGGTGGGCTACCGCTACCGGCTGGTGTCAGGACCGCGCGGCGAGGCCTGGATCGGCTTCACCGCGAAGCTGCGCGACGCCGAGGTGAAGCTGGAACAGGACGGGCTGAGCGCGAACGACACCGACCTCGGCTTCGTCCCGCTGCTGCACCTCGCCGGGCGGCGCTTCTTCACCGACACCTTCAGCGGCTCGCTCGAGGTCGAGGCCCTGGGCGGCGGACCGGGGCGGGCGATCGACGGTGCGGCCATGCTGCGCTACGGCCGCCGCCACGACTGGGGCGTGAGCGTGGGCTACCGCACCATCGAGGGCGGCGCCGACGTCGACGCGGTCTACAGCTTCGCCTGGCTGCACTACGCGGTGGTGGCCGTGGACGTGCCGTTGCGCTGAGGTCGGCCGCCTAGGCTCTCGTCCCGAGCCTCCGCCGCTTCGCCTCCTGCCTCCGGGCGTTCTCGTCGAGCAGCGTCTTCCGCAGTCGGACATGGTTCGGGGTGACCTCGACCAGCTCGTCGTGGTCGACGTACTCGAGCGCTTCTTCGAGCGACATCTTCACCGGCGGGGCGATCCGCAGCTTCCGGTCGCTGCCGGCCGCGCGCATGTTCGTCAGCTGCTTGGCCTTCTGCGCGTTGACGACGAGGTCCTCGTCCTTGTTCGACTCGCCGATCACCTGGCCGGTGTAGAGCTCGTCGCCCGGCTCCACGAAGAACACGCCGCGGTCCTGCAGGGCGTCGAGCGCGTAGGCGTTGGCCGGTCCGTTGGCCATGCTCACGATGCTGCCCGTCTGGCGCTCGGGAATGCTCCCCTTGAAGTACTCGTACTCGTAGAAACGGTGGTGCAACACGACCTCGCCGCCGGTCGCCTGCAGCATGCGGCTGCGGAAGCCGATGAGGCCGCGGCTGGGAATGTGGAACTCGATGCGCGTTCGGCCGTCGCCGGGCTGCATGTCGACCATCTCGCCGCGGCGTGATCCGGCGTACTCGATCACCGTGCCCGCGAGATCCGACGGCACGTCCACGGTCAGTACCTCCACGGGCTCGGCCTTGCGCCCGCCGATCTCCTTGTAGATGACCTGCGGCTGACCGACCATGAACTCGAAGCCTTCGCGGCGCATGGTCTCCATTAGGATGGAGATGTGCAGGATGCCGCGGCCGCTGACCTCGAACTGATCGGCCGTGCGCCCGTCGCGCACGCGCAGGGCGACGTCGCGCTCGACCTCGCGGTGCAGCCGCTCCCGGAGCTGCCGGCTGGTGACGTACTTGCCGTCCTGCCCGTAGAACGGGCTGTCGTTCACCATGAAGGTCATGCTCAGCGTCGGCTCGTCGACGGCGATGATGGGTAGGGGCTCGGGCTGCTCGACGTCGGCGATCGTGTCGCCGATGTCCACGTCGTCGAGGCCGACCACCGCGCACACGTCCCCGCAGCCGACGCTCTCGACCTCGCGCCGACCCAGGTCGTCGAACACGAACAGCTGCTTGACCTGGGTGTCCACGCGGCTGCCGTCGCGCTTGAGCAGCGTGACCCGATCGCGCACCGACAAGCCACCGCGGACGACGCGACCCACGCCGATACGGCCGAGGAAGTTGCTGTGGTCCATGGCGGCCACCAGCATCTGGAGCGGGCCGTCGACCACCGTGGGCGCCGGGACGACCTCGACGATGCGATCGAGCAGCGGGGCCAGGTCCTCGCGCCGATCCTCGAGTTCGAGGGCCGCCCACCCGTCGCGCCCGCTCGCGTAGACCGCCGCGAAGTCGAGCTGCTCGTCGTTGGCGTCGAGCTGGGTGAAGAGATCGAAGACTTCGTCGAGCACCTCGTGCGGCCGTGCGTGCGGACGATCGACCTTGTTGATCACGACCACGGGCGTCAGGCCGAGGTGCAGGGCCTTCTGCAGGACGAAGCGGGTCTGCGGCATCGGTCCTTCGAAGGCGTCGACGAGCAGGAGCACGCCGTCGGCCATCTTCAGCACGCGCTCGACCTCACCGCCGAAGTCGGCGTGGCCGGGCGTGTCGATCAGGTTGACGCGCGTCGACCCCCGCGCGTGCTCGTAGGTCACCGCGAAGTTCTTCGAGGTGATGGTGATGCCGCGCTCGCGCTCGAGGTCGCCGGAGTCCATCACGCGCTCCTGCACGACCTGGTTCTCGCGGAAGACGTGGCACTGACGCAGGATCTGGTCGACCAGGGTGGTCTTGCCGTGGTCGACGTGCGCGATGATCGCGACGTTCCGGATGTCCAAGTGGGTGGGCCTCGGCCGAGAGGGACGCAGTGGGAGCCGGCACGTTAGGCGGGGCCGGCGCGCCGCGCCACACGACGAAACCCCGGGGCCACGTTCCCCGGGGTTCCGTGTCGCGATCGAGGGCGGGGCCGGGCCGCCCCCGGGTGGGGGTTCCGCGATCCGCCGCAGCGGCCGGCCGGGTGCAACCGCCGCAGCGAACGCCGGAACCGAGGTCCTACTTGCCCGTCTGGGCCTGGGCCGCGGCCAGATCGATCTGGATCTCGACCTCGTCACCGAGCAGCACACCGCCCTGGTCGAGGTTCTTGTTCCAGACGATCCCGAAGGCCTTGCGGTCGATGGTGGTACTGCCGCTGAAGCCGGCCTTGGTGTTGCCCCACGGATCGGTGGCCGTGCCGTGGAACTCGAAGGGGATTTCGACCGTCTTCGTCACGCCGGCCATGGTCAGGTCGCCGTGCAGGACGAAGTTGTCGCCGTCCTTCTCCACCTTCGTGCTCGAGAAGTTGATCGTCGGGTGGTTCTCGACGTCGAAGAAGTCGGCGCTGCGCAGGTGCTTGTCGCGATCCTCGTTGCGCGTGTCGATGCTGGCCGCCTGGATCTCGATGTTCACCGAGCCCTTCGTCAGGTCGTCACCGGCCTCGATGGTCCCCGACCAGTCGGTGAACTGGCCGGCCGTCTTGCTGAGCATGTGACGGATCTTGAAGGTGAGCGTGGAATGCGTCGTGTCGATCTGCCAGGTCGCCGCGGTGGCCGTGCCGGCCAGCATCACGACGAGGACGAGGGCGCCGAAGCTCGACAGGATCTTCTTCATGGTCGGATGTCCTCGGGTCAAGGGGGCGTCGGGGTTTCGAGGGCTCGGCACCGGGGATCCGTCGTGGGACCACCCTCCGCGGGTGATCCGGACGCCAACCGGACTGCGGCCCTGCGACTTTGATTGTTATAACGACAATCGGGCGAACTGCCAGCGGTCCGGGTGTGACGAGAGTGCAAAACCCGGCCGGGCGTGCTGGTGGTTTCGCACGGAGACGGGGTTCCGATGCAACGCTCGCGGTCGGGGCGCCCGGCCCTATCCTGTCGGGCCGCACCGCCCGTCCCGCCCTCCCGGAGCGCGTTTCCTTGACCCGCCGCCTCCCCGCACGACTCGAACTGCTGGCCTTCGGCTTCCTGGCCACCCTGGCCTCGGG